>NZ_CP053439.1:3952500-4252500 GCF_000769405.2 Rhizobium brockwellii | reverse complement strand
TCCCAAGGTCGGCTGGCAGCGGGTCTTCGGCGGCCAGGTGATCGGCCAGGCGCTGATGGCGGCGCAACGCACCATCGAGGGCGAACGTTTCGTCCATTCGCTGCATGCCTATTTCATGCGTCCCGGCGATCCCTCGGTGCCGATCATCTATCAAGCGGAGCGTATTCGCGACGGATCGAGCTTTAATACGCGGCGTGTCGTCGCCATCCAGCACGGCAAGGCGATCTTCGCGCTGTCGGCCTCCTTCCAGGTGGAGGAGCCGGGCTTCGAACATCAGATTGCGATGCCCGATGTCGAGATGCCGGAGGCGCTGCTCGGCGAGCAGCAGATCAAGGAGCAGTATCTCGCGCATGCGCCGGAAGCGATCCGAAAATACTGGCAGCGCGAGCGGCCGATCGAGATCCGCCCCGTCTCGCTGACGCATTATTTTTCCGACAGGAAGCTCGATCCGAAGCAGGACGTCTGGGTGCGCGCTACCGGCCCGGTTCCCGACGACCGGCTCTATCAGGCGGCGGTGCTTGCCTATCTTTCGGACATGACGCTGCTCGATACGTCGCTCTATGCGCACGGAACGTCCATCTTCGACCAGAGCCTGCAGGTGGCGAGCCTCGATCACTCCATGTGGTTCCACAGACCCTGCAAGCTCGACGACTGGCTGCTTTATACGCAGGACAGTCCATCGGCTTCAGGCGCCAGAGGATTAACCCGGGGTAGCTTGTTTACGCGATCGGGTGAGCTGATTGCCTCTGTCGCACAGGAAGGTCTGATTCGGAAAAAGGCAAATGAATAAATAATGTGCATCTTTTCGAATTTGCGCGTTATTTGTGCGCTTATCGGCCGATCATTTGCCTGTTTATTGGTATTCTTTATTATAACCTTTACTTTTCAATAACTTACGATCTGCCTCGAATCTGGCACGCCCCTTGAATGTATATCGCCGGTCGCTGTTCAGGAACGTCAGCGGCAAGGAGAGTCGGCTCCGCGCCGAGGATAACGAAGGATGGGAAACCAGATGAAAATTGTGATGGCCATTATCAAGCCGTTCAAGCTCGATGAGGTCCGCGAAGCCCTTACGGCGATCGGTATTCAGGGGCTGACCGTAACCGAGGTGAAGGGCTACGGGCGCCAGAAGGGGCACACCGAGATCTATCGCGGCACCGAATATGCAGTCAGCTTCCTGCCGAAGCTCAAGATCGAAATCGCTGTTGCATCGGAACTCGTCGATAGGGCGGTCGAGGCGATTGCGGCATCGGCCAAGACCGGCCAGATCGGCGACGGCAAGATCTTCGTCTATTCGATCGACCATGCCGTGCGCATCCGTACGGGCGAAACCGATTCAGAAGCGCTGTAAGAACGGCAGATCAAGGAGCTTTTTCCAATGTCAATTTCGAAGTTTTCTTCCACCTTTGCGCGGCTTTGCGCAGCTTCGGCCGCCCTTCTGGCGCCGGCCGTCGCTTTTGCGCAGGAGGCTGCACCAGCTGCTGCCACCGCAGCTGCTGCTCCTGCTTTCACCATGGACAAGGGTGACAATACCTGGATGCTCGTCTCCTCGGCGCTCGTCCTTTTGATGACCATCCCCGGCCTTGCGCTTTTCTACGGCGGTCTCGTCCGCGCCAAGAACATGCTCTCGGTGCTGATGCAGGTCTTCATGATCACGGCCGTCGTGGCGCTGATCTGGGTGACCTACGGCTATTCGCTCGCCTTCACCGATGGCGGCTCGCTGAACAGCTTCGTCGGCGGCTTCTCCAAGGCCTTCCTCGCCGGCGTCAACACCTCGTCGCTCGCCGAGACCTTCTCGAAGGGCGTCGCCATTCCGGAATACACCTTCATCGTATTCCAGATGACCTTCGCCTGCATCACGCCCGGCCTGATCGTCGGCGCATTCGCCGAGCGCATCAAGTTCTCGGCCGTCATGCTCTTCGTCGTGCTCTGGGTCACCTTCATCTACTTCCCGATGGCACACATGGTCTGGTTCTGGGGTGGTCCGAGCTCCTACACTTCGCCGGCCGGCCTGATCTTCTCCTACGGCGCAATCGACTTTGCCGGCGGCACGGTCGTTCACATCAATGCCGGTATTGCGGGCCTCGTCGGCGCCATCATGCTCGGCAAGCGCACGGGCTATAAGAAAGAAATCATGGCTCCGCATTCGATGACGCTGACCATGGTCGGCGCCTCGCTGCTCTGGGTCGGCTGGTTCGGCTTCAATGCCGGCTCCAACCTCGAAGCCAATGCCTACGCCTCGCTTGCTTTTATCAACACCTTCGTCGCAACGGCTGCCGCCGCTGTGTCCTGGTGCATCGTTGAATCCCTCACTCGTGGCAAGGCTTCGATGCTGGGTGGCGCTTCCGGCGCGGTTGCCGGTCTTGTCGCCATTACCCCGGCGGCAGGCTTTGCCGGCCCGATGGGCGCGATCGTTCTCGGCCTCATCGTCTCGCCGGTCTGCTACTTCTTCGTCGACGTCGTGAAGAACAAGTTCAACTACGACGACAGCCTCGATGTCTTCGGCGTCCATTGCGTCGGCGGCATCATCGGTGCTCTCGGCACCGGTATCCTCGTCAACCCGGCGCTCGGCGGTGCAGGCATCGTCGATTATTCGACGGCCGATTTCGCAGCCTCCTATGCCGGCACGGCAACCCAGGTCTGGGCTCAGGCCAAGGGCGTGCTGACGACGCTGCTGTGGTCGGGCATCGGCTCGGCGATCCTCTACAAGATCGTCGACGTCGTCATCGGCCTGCGCGTCACCGTCGAAGCCGAGCGCGAAGGGCTCGACCTTTCGACCCACGGCGAAGCCGCTTACCACTCTTCCTGATCACAGGGTTTGCGGCGCCTGGCAAAAGGGCGCCGCTGCACAGCCCGTCGCGGCCTATCTAACCATAGACCGCATTTGGCCCGGACCTTTCAAGGTTCGGGCTTTTTTCATTTCCCGGTTCGGAATGCACGTCCAGCCATGCATGGTTAACATCGCTTTAACCCGGCTCTGATTAGGTGGAGCGGACGCATTTTGACACGGCGAAGCTTTCGCGATTCGCGTGTCCTCAGGCATTGGACGGGTTAGACACATGGCAAGAAGCACGTCGCCGGCAATGGATGGCCGTCCGGATCGGTTCTCCTTCTCGGCATTCATGCTGCGGCAGATCCAGGCGCTGATCGGCTTTGCGATCTTTCTGCTGCTGGCTTTCTGCGTCGCGGCGCTGGCGACATGGAATGTTGCGGATCCGAGCTATTCCTATGCCACCGCCAACCTGCCGACGAATATTCTCGGTTACAGCGGGGCTGCCTTTGCCGATATTGTCATGCAGTTCCTCGGGCTTGCCAGCGTCGTTTCGATGCTGCCGATCGTCGCCTGGGCGCTGACGCTGATCTCGGGTCGCCGCTTCAGCCGTATTCCGGCCCGTGGCGGCGCCTGGTTGGCCGGTTCGGTGCTTTCCTGCGCCGTCATCGGCTGTTTTCCGCCGCCGCTCACCTGGCCGATTCCGAACGGCATCGGCGGCGTCGTCGGCGACATGATCCTGCGTTTTCCCGCACTCTTCGTCGGCGCCTATCCGACGGGCACCTTCGCCATGGTCGTCGGTTGCATCTTCGCCGCGCCGACCGCCTGGATGATGCTGTTTGCATCGGGCCTTGTCGGCCGCAGCGACGCGGACGAGGAGATCGAGGAGGATTACGTCGATACGCGGAGTAGCAAGGCCCGCGTCGTCGGAGACGAGGACGAGGAGGAGGACGAGTCCCGCTGGGTCGCTCTCAGCGGTGCCGTGACGCATGCCTGGTATATGAGCCAGGGCCGACTGCGCCGGCTCTTCGGCATGGGGCCGCGCAAGCGGCGCCAGGGCGATTACGAATCACCTTATGATTTCAACGATGACGAGTTCGGTACGCTGAACGAACCCGTCCGCGCCAAGGCGCCGACCGTCCGCGGCGAGCGCATGGAACCCTCGATGGAGCCATCGATGGGGTCAAGAACGGCTTCGCCGCGGCGTATCGTCTCCGCGCCGTCGATGTCCATCGATGACGATGACGATAATGACGACGACCTGCCCTTCGACAACGACATGCCGCCGCGCCCGGCCGATATCCTGCCCGACGACGATGAGGACGACGACTGGATGATCCGCGCACCGGCAAAGGCGGCCGGCAAGCCGGAACCGCGCGTCGTCCCCGTCGTCGCGCGTCCGAAGCCCAGCGCCCGCATCGAGCGGGAGGCGCAGCGCTCGTTCATCCGTCCGGAGGGCTTCCAGCTTCCGTCGATGCATCTACTCGCCGAACCGAAGAATGTCGTGCGCGACTCCACGCTTTCGGCCGATGCGCTGGAACAGAATGCCCGCATGCTCGAGGGCGTGCTCGAAGATTTCGGTGTCAAGGGCGAAATCATCCATGTCCGCCCCGGCCCTGTCGTCACGCTCTACGAACTGGAGCCGGCGCCCGGTATCAAGTCGTCGCGCGTCATCGGCCTTGCCGACGATATTGCCCGCTCGATGAGCGCCATTGCCGCCCGCGTCGCTGTCGTGCCCGGCCGCAACGCGATCGGCATCGAATTGCCGAACCAGACGCGCGAGACCGTCTATCTGCGTGAACTCATCGCTTCCCGGGATTTCGAGGGCAGCAAGGCGAAGCTCGCCATGGCGCTCGGCAAGACGATCGGCGGCGAAGCCGTGATCGCCGATCTCGCCAAGATGCCGCATCTGCTCGTCGCCGGCACTACCGGCTCGGGTAAGTCGGTTGCCATCAACACGATGATCCTGTCGCTGCTCTACCGCATGACGCCGGAACAGTGCCGGCTGATCATGATCGACCCGAAGATGCTCGAACTCTCCGTCTATGACGGCATCCCGCATCTGCTTTCGCCTGTCGTCACCGATCCGAAGAAGGCCGTCGTCGCGCTCAAATGGACGGTGCGCGAGATGGAAGAGCGCTACAAGAAGATGTCGAAGATCGGCGTGCGCAACATCGACGGCTTCAACACCCGTGTCGAGCAGGCGCTGTCGAAGGGCGAGGCGATCTCGCGCACGGTGCAGACCGGATTCGACCGCCATACCGGTGAGGCGATGTACGAGACCGAGGAATTCGATCTCCGGCCGATGCCCTATATCGTCGTGATCATCGACGAGATGGCCGACCTGATGATGGTCGCCGGCAAGGATATCGAAGGCGCCGTCCAGCGTCTGGCGCAAATGGCTCGTGCGGCCGGCATCCACGTAATCATGGCGACGCAGCGTCCGTCGGTCGACGTCATCACCGGTACGATCAAGGCGAACTTCCCAACCCGCATCTCCTTCCAGGTCACGTCGAAGATCGACAGCCGCACCATTCTCGGCGAACAGGGCGCCGAACAGCTGCTCGGCATGGGCGACATGCTCTACATGGCGGGCGGCGGGCGTATCCAGCGCGTGCACGGCCCGTTCGTTTCGGATGTAGAGGTGGAAGAGATCGTCTCCTACCTGAAAACCCAGGGCTCGCCGCAATATCTCGACGCGATCACCGCCGATGATGACGAGGATGGCGATTACGGCGGCGGTGGCGGCGGCCCGGCCGGCACGTCCAATCTTTCCGAATCGGAAGATCCCTACGACCAGGCGGTCGCCATCGTGCTGCGCGACGGCAAGGCATCGACATCCTACGTCCAGCGCCGCCTGGGCATCGGCTACAACCGTGCTGCCTCGCTCGTCGAGCGCATGGAGAAGGAGGGCATCATCGGACCGGCCAACCATGCCGGCAAACGCGAGATCCTCGTTCCCACAGAAGGCGACATCCTCGACCGCTGACAGAACAGGCATATATTTCCAATACAGCCGCTTTTGCGGAAACCTGATAGCGCCGAAGCCGTTACCTCTCGCAGGCCGATCGCAACGCCTTGAAGACGCCGCCTTTCGGCAGCATGCAGATCGCATAAAGGAGATTTAGATGAGTCACTCCGATACCTTCCTCTCCGGCCTGACGGTAACGCGCCGCGACCTTCTCGGCGCCTTCGCCGTCGCCGCGATGGCGAGCGCCATTCCCTTCGGCGCTCATGCGCAGGCGGCAGCGCCTGCCTCCGGCACGGCGCAGGCGATCGCCGATCATTTCTCCGGCGTCACGACGATGCAGGGCGAATTCGTGCAGTTCGGCCCGCGCGGCGAGCAGACCGGTGGCAAGTTCTTCATCCAGCGCCCCGGCAAGCTGCGCTTCAACTATGACGATCCGTCGCCAATGCGGGTGATCGCTGACGGCAAGAACGTCGCCATCGGCAATACGAAGCTGAAGACCTGGGATCTCTATCCGCTCTCCAAGACCCCGCTCAGCCTGCTCCTGGCGCAGCATATCGATCTGTCGGCCGGCATGGTGAAGGGTGTGAAGGAAGAGTCCGACCTGACGACGATCGCGCTGGGCAACAATACGGTGTTTGGAAACTCGACCATCACCATGATGTTCGACCCGAAGACTTACGACCTGCGTCAGTGGACGATCACCGACAATCAGGGCAAGGACACCTCGGTGATGATCTTCAACGTCAAAACCGGCATGCAGTTCGACGATCGCGTCTTCCGCGTGCCCTATGAGACCATTCCAGGCACGCCTCAGTCGCGCGACTGAGAGCTTTTCGGTTGATCGCCGGCCGCTTTCGCACGCGGTCGGTTCCCTCGCGTCCGCCTTTGTTTTAAAGCCCTTTCGTGAAAGCGCGTCGCGTAGGGCCGCGGTTCGGCCAGCATGCGAGGCATTGGACGCGAGAGGGTATGGGCATGGGTTTTTCGATCACCACCTGGAACATCAATTCGGTGCGGCTGCGCATGCCGATCGTCGAGCAACTCGTTCTCAAGCACAGGCCCGATATTCTCTGCCTGCAGGAAACCAAGGTGACGAACGACCTGTTTCCCGCGGCACCGCTCAGGGCTTTGGGTTACAGTCACATCATCATCCATGGCCAGAAGGGTTATCACGGCGTGGCGATCGCCTCGCGCATTCCGTTGACCGAAGATCACCGGCAGGATTATTGCGGCGTCGGCGATGCGCGTCATATCTCGGCGATCTTCGAGCACGGCAATCGTCGCGTTCGGCTGCATAATTTCTATGTCCCGGCCGGCGGCGACGAGCCGGATCGCACGATCAATCCGAAATTCGGCCACAAGCTCGATTTCATCGAAGAGATGAAGCTGCTGAAAGCCAATGGCGAGGCCAACACCTCAGCCATCCTCGTCGGTGACCTCAACATCGCGCCGCTGGAGCATGACGTCTGGTCGCACAAGCAGCTTCTGAAGATCGTCAGCCATACGCCTGTCGAAACCGAGGGGCTGCTCGAGGTGATGAAGCGCGGCGCCTGGCTGGATCTGATGCGCCAGCATGTGCCTGCCAGCGAGAAACTCTACACCTGGTGGAGCTACCGCGCCAAGGATTGGGAGGCCGCCGATCGCGGCCGCCGTCTCGACCATATCTGGTCGTCGTCGGATCTCGGGCCGCATCTCAAGCGAATCGAAATCCTGAAAGAGGCGCGCGGCTGGGACCGGCCCTCCGACCACGTACCGGTGACGGCGCATTTCGATTTCTAGGGCGATTCGGTCCAGTTTTTTGTAAAGGGCAGAAGCGCTCTAACAGGGATCAGTTGAAGCGATAGAATTGACTTGCGGCCTTTGCCGCGAGTTCGGCGAGATTGTCGCGGATGCGGTTCTCGATCAGGCGGGCTGCGTCCGGATATTCTTCGATCAGCCGGTGGAAGAGGGCGCGGGTGATGCGGATGATGCTGGTGTCCTCGCGCGCTACCGCGGTGAACTTGCGCTCCACCAGGGTTACCAGCGCCAGCTCGGAAACCAGGGTTCCGGGACCGGCGATCCCCTCTGTCCTCTGCATGCCGTCGCTGCTCGTCGCGCTCAGCTCCAGGCTGCCGCTGAGGATGACATAGGCACTCTCGGCGGGTGAGCCCTGGCGAAACAGCATCTGGCCGGCAGCGATCATGCGCCGGTCGGCGCCAAAGGCGATCAACCGCAGCTGATCCTCGTTCATGTCCTTGAACAGAGGAAGCTGCGCGAGCATGTGGATGTCGTCGGTCAGCGCCATGCGGAGTTTTCGCCTTAGAGCAATTCCAGCAGAAGTGCGTCGCGATTCTGCGTTCGGAATTGCGTGAAAACAAAGAGATAGAGCACTTCCGTGATTCGGAAAAACGGGAATGCTCTAGGGTATGATCTTGTAGCCGCCGTTTTCCGTGACGAGGATTTCGGCATTGGAGGGATCTCGCTCGATCTTCTGGCGCAGGCGATAGACGTGGGTTTCCAGCGTATGCGTCGTCACGCCGGAATTATAGCCCCAGACCTCTTCGAGCAGCACGTCGCGGGTAACGACTTTCTGTTCGGCGCGGTAGAGATAGCGGATGATCGCCGCTTCCTTTTCTGTCAGCCGGATCTTCTGGCCGTTATCAGTGGTCAGGAGCTTCTGGCTCGGCTTGAAGAGGTAAGGGCCGACGGTGAAGGTCGCGTCCTCGCTCTGCTCATGCTGGCGCAGTTGCACGCGGATGCGCGCGAGCAGCACGGCGAAGCGGAATGGCTTGGTGACATAATCGTTGGCGCCGGCTTCGAGGCCGAGGATCGTGTCGGAATCGGTATCGTGGCCGGTCAGCATGATGATCGGCGCCTTGAAACCGCCCTTGCGCAGCAGCTTCACTGCCTCGCGGCCGTCCATATCGGGCAGGCCGACATCCATGATCAGCAGGTCGATCGGCGTCGCGCGGGCGGTCGCGACACCTTTGCCGGCGTTGGCTTCCTGCAGAACCGTAAATTCCTCATACAGCGACAATTGCTCCGTCAGCGTCTGCCGAAGGTCATCGTCGTCATCCACCAGAAGAATGGTGCGTGCGGTCATGCCGTTTGCGTCCTCATGTTAAGTTCCCTAGTCCTACGCCAAATTCCTGGTTTGGCAAGGATCGGGCAGCGGGCTGTTGCCGGGTCGGTTTTGATATGATTTCAATCGAAGCCCCAGACAAGGCACGACATGCGAGAAAAATGGAAAAAGCAAGGCAGAGGCGGGGTATGACGCCGTCGGCGATGGTGGTGCGTCCTGCGCCGGGGCGCAAGAGCCGGGCGATCGTCCGGCTCGGCACCATCACCGTGCCCGCCGCGATCGGCCGCTCCGGCCGCACAGTGATGAAACGCGAGGGCGACGGCGCCACGCCGATCGCCTCGATGAGGCTGATATCAGGCTTCCGGCGCGGCGAGCGGAATGGCCGGCTCGTCACTCCGCTTTCCATCCGCCGCATTCGCCCCGACATGCTCTGGTGCGATCAGTCCGGCAGTGCCAGCTACAACCGCCTCGTCAGGGCGCCTTTCAGCGCAAGTCACGAGGAAATGCGGCGCAGCGACGGGCTCTACGATATCTGCCTGGTGATGGACTGGAACATTTCCTCGCGTGCGCGCAATCGCGGCTCGGCGATCTTCTTCCACCTCATCCGGCCAGGCTACGAGCCGACGGCGGGCTGCGTCGCGGTAAGTCTGCGCGACATGCGCCGCCTGCTGCCTCACCTTCGAAAGGGAACGATTGTCCGCGTCGTCTGATTGTCTTCCGGATGCGGTCACCTATATGCTTGCGGTGACCGAACGCTCCGGCTGAAATGCGTTCAGGGACGCCCGCAAGCGCGGACGCAATTCATGCCTCGTCCAATTCTTCAAACTCCCGGAGATATATTGTGACCGCTCAACCTATCATCACTTTCCATGACGGACATTCCATTCCACAAGTCGGCCTCGGCGTCTGGCAGACGCCGCAGGATATTGCCGCTCCCACCGTGCGCACGGCGATCGCCGCCGGCTATCGTCACATCGATACCGCTTCCGGCTACGACAACGAAGAGGGTGTCGGCGAAGGCATCCGCTCTTCCGGCCTCGACCGCAAGGACATCTTCGTCACCACCAAGCTCAGGAATACCGATCAAGGCTATGACAATACGCTGCGCGCCTTCGACGGCAGCCTGAAGAAGCTCGGTTCCGAGTATGTCGACCTCTACCTCATTCACTGGCCGTCACCGCATCGCGGCCTTTATACGGAGACCTGGAAGGCTTTCGCCCGCATCCGGGAAGAGGGCCGTGCCCGTTCGATCGGCGTGTCGAATTTCAATCCCGAACATCTTGAGCGTATCATCGGCGAGACCGGCGTCGTTCCGGTCATCAACCAGATCGAGCTGCATCCCGATTTCCAGCAGAAGGTGGCGCAGGAGGCACATCAGAAGCTGAATATCGCCACCGAATCCTGGAGCCCGCTCGGTCAAGGCAAGTTCATCTCGAACGCTGTTATCGGCGAGATCGCCAAAAAACATCAGAAGACGCCGGCCCAGGTGATCATTCGCTGGCACATCGACACCGGCCTCGTCGTCATCCCGAAATCGGTGACGCCGTCGCGCATCGAGGAGAACTTCCAGGTGTTCGACTTCAAGCTCGATGCCGACGACATGGCCGCGATCGCCAAGCTCGACAGCGCCGGCGCCCGCATGGGGCCGGATCCGATAACGGCGACCTTCTGATCGCCGTCCCGATCATTGCCAAGCCAATCAGCGGCCGCCTCGGGAGAGATCACCCGCGGCGGCCTTTGTATGATGGGCCTGCCGCTTCAATAGTTACATTTGGACGATCCGTTGGTCGGGGTAAAACCGAAGTTGCAGGCATTGTTCAAGCGCTGCGGACGCCCGATCGAACCGGTATAATCGTCCGAAGCGAAGGCGCGCGAGGGATACCAATAGCCATTCGAGCTCTTGATATAGCCGGGCCGGGCGTTGCTATAGCCGCGATAGCCATTGAGAGACGGTGCCTTGTTTTGCGCGACCTGTTGCCACAAGCCGGAAGAGACCGTGATCGGCGGTACGGTCGGATGGATCGGCGCAGCCGCGCTGGCATCGATCGATGCCAGCGATACGAACAGGCCCAGGATGGTTTGCGGCAGGCGTCCTGCCATTTTCTGTCTCATGGCCATTCTCCCAGATCACACAACGCGGAGCTTTGCTGGCACAACCAGGCGGGTTGATCGCCGGGACCGGCAGTGGACGCCCGGAAGCGTGCCTGTCGAAAGTCGCGCGAGATGCGTCCGAAAGCGCCATCTCGATGAAGCCACAGGCACTCTCCGATGTCGATTGCCCGAACGGGTGAAATCGAGAATGCGGGTCATTCACTGACAAGCCCATGGGGGCATTATCCACCAGGTGCCGAAGGCACGGGGTGCCATAAATTAGAAGCCCACCGATGCGCAGGGGCATCGGTGGGCTTTTGATTGTCATACGTTTCGACGGATCAGTTCCACTCGCGGATATCGACGAAGTGCCCGGCGATCGCGGCTGCAGCGGCCATTGCCGGCGAGACGAGGTGCGTGCGACCCTTGAAGCCCTGGCGGCCTTCGAAGTTGCGGTTCGAGGTCGAAGCGCAGCGTTCGCCCGGCTTCAGGCGATCGTCGTTCATCGCAAGGCACATGGAGCAGCCCGGCTCGCGCCAGTCGAAACCGGCGGCCTTGAAGATCTTGTCGAGGCCTTCGGCTTCCGCCTGTTCCTTGACGAGGCCGGAACCTGGAACGATCATTGCGTCGACGGTTGAGGCAACCGTCTTGCCTTCGACGACCTTGGCGACTTCGCGCAGATCCTCGATGCGGCCGTTGGTGCAGGAGCCAATGAAGACGCGGTCAAGCGTGATGTCGGTCATCTTCGTGCCCGGCTTCAGGCCCATATAGTCGAGCGCGCGCCACTTGGAGGTGCGCTTGGTTTCGTCCTGGATGTCATCGGGGTTCGGAACGATGCCCTGGACGGAGATGACATCCTCGGGCGAGGAGCCCCAGGAAACGATCGGCGGCAGGCTGGCGGCATCGAGCACGACAACGCGGTCGTAATGCGCGCCCTCGTCGGTCTGCAGCGTCTTCCAGTAGGCGATCGCCTGTTCCAGCGCCTCGCCCTTCGGCGCGCGCGGCTTGCCCTTGATGTACTCGAAGGTCTTTTCGTCAGGGGCGATCAGGCCGGCGCGGGCGCCGCCTTCGATCGTCATGTTGCAGACGGTCATCCGGCCTTCCATCGACAGCGCGCGGATCGCTTCGCCGGCAAATTCGATCACGTGGCCGGTGCCGCCGGCCGTGCCGATCTCGCCGATGATGGCAAGGATGATGTCCTTGGCCGTGACGTGCGGCGGAAGCACGCCGTCGACCCGCACCAGCATGTTCTTTGCCTTCTTCTGGATCAGCGTCTGGGTCGCCAGCACATGCTCGACCTCGGAGGTGCCGATGCCGTGTGCCAGCGCGCCGAAAGCGCCATGCGTCGAGGTGTGGCTGTCGCCGCAGACGATGGTCATGCCGGGCAGGGTGAAGCCCTGTTCCGGACCGACAATGTGGACGATCCCCTGGCGCTTGTCGCTTGCCGAATAATATTCGACGCCGAATTCGGCGGCGTTGGTCGCCAGCGCTTCCACCTGGATGCGGCTTTCCTCGTTCTTGATGCCGAGATGGCGGTCGGGCGAGGTTGGGACGTTATGGTCGACGACGGCGAGCGTCTTTTCCGGCGCGCGAACCTTGCGGCCGGTCATGCGCAGGCCTTCGAAAGCCTGCGGCGAGGTGACTTCGTGGACCAGGTGGCGGTCGATGTAGAGAAGACAGGTGCCGTCCGGCTGTTCGTCGACCAGATGATCGTCCCAGATCTTGTCGTAGAGGGTACGCGGTGCGCTCATGGCGTTAAGTCCGTTTTTCTAAAGCTTTTGGAAAATCGAGAAATGGCAGATCAGGCTCCGCCGGCCGTCATTCGATCAACGAAGTCGGCTGTTGAGCGCACCGGACACGCACGCAAAAAACCGGGCCGGCAGGCGATAATGGTCCTGCAGCACGAAAATATGCGCACCAATGCATCTGAACTTGGATTCCATGGCGTGCATATAGCAACTTTCCACCGCCTGAGCAATGTTCTGCAAAGTCACATGGGCCAGTGGATAGAGCGGGTGACAGAGTCGAATATTTCTCGGGCGAACTGTCGGCCTCAATTCCAATTACAGCTTAGTTCGTCTTGAAAGCAACGATAGCCGACATTGCTTGCCAAGCAGCGTAGGAGTGGTCGATAAGATCCCTGGCCTAAAGTGCGGCAGTAGGTAAATGATTTTTCCGAGACGATCGCCCAGTGCTCAGCGAGCTTTTTCTTTGCGTCGGCTTCATCCTGAAGGCACTTGTTTGTCTCGACGTTTTTTTCATCGGCATTCAGCATCTTTGAGTTTAGCTGGACACAGTATGAGCCGTCATATTCAGGCAACTCTGCTGCTTCCACAGAATACGGTTCTGCAATAGCGGCTACCAAAAGAAGTGTGGCGGCGGAAAATTCTAAGAATGGCATCTTCATAGCGTTTTTCCGCGACAAGTCAGCGTTCCCGAATAACATTTTTGACCAACGATAACTGAAAGGCATCCCATGAGCTGCTGATAGGATTTAATCTCATTCATGGTTCCCTTAGATTTCATACAGAATTTCATGTCATCGTCGGTGACCAGGAACCAATGTTTCTGCAATTGCTCCTTAAAGCGATTTTCGGAGCGATTACATTGTGTGAGAGCAAGGAAACGGTCGGCGGGCTTTATCGGCTGTTTTGCGACTTCCGTACAAAATCCCCCTTGAAACGCGGGAAATTCGGTGGCTTCAGCCGGAAATGATATCGTGCCGGCAAAAACAACGATCGCCAAGAAAAACGGGATAGGCGCGCTCATCTAAAGACTCCAAGACTTTGCAACCTAGAAAATGCTCCTGGAAAAAACGCAAGCAAAAAGTTGGCTTCGTTCACCGCGACTTCATCCATTTCTCCGTCCGCCGCAGCGCCAGCGACAGGCCGATCGTCAGGATCAGATAGATATAGGTGACGATCGAATAGGTCTCGAAGAAGCGGAAAGAGCCGGCGGCATAGACCTTGCCCATCTGGGTGATGTCGGCGACGCCGAGGACGGAGACGAGCGAACTGTCCTTCACCATCGAGACGAAATCGTTGGAGAGCGGCGGGAAGATCACCCGGATCGCCTGTGGGAAGATGACGGAGCGGAAGCGCCGGTAGCGCGACAGGCCAAGCGCCTTGGCCGCCTCGATCTGGCCGAGATCGACCGACTGGAAACCGGCCCGGAAGATTTCGGCGATGAAGGAGGAATAGCCGACCGTCAGCGCGATGATCGCTCGCCACATCAGCGAGAGGTCGCGCACCAGAATGGGTTCGGTCACACCTGATGTCACCAGCGGCGAAATCAGGAAATTATAGGCTGCGACCAGGGCCGGCGCGCCGACGAAGGCGACGTAGAACAGCAGCACGAGGACGGGTATGCCGCGGATGATCTCGATGTAGAATCGTGCGATCTGCCGTAGCACCTGGCTGTCAGCCATGCCGAGCAGGCAGATGCCGAGGCCGAGCACGGTGGCGAGCACGAAGGCGACCAGCGTGACGAAGACGGTAATGCCGACACCGTTGACGACGGTGCGGAAAACCTGGGCATAGATATCGTTGGCGACGATGACGGCGGCAAGGACGAGGCCGATCGCGACGAGGGCGACCAGCCACCAGGGATAGTCATCCTTGACGTATCTGTCGGGAGATGGTCGCAGGGCCATTGCTCGGCGTCATTCGCCCATCTTGTAGTCGAGGAACCACTTCTTGTTCAGCGCATCCAGCGTGCCGTCGGCCTTGAGTGCGGCGATCGCGGCATTGACCGGGGCGACGAGGTCGGAGCCTTTCGGGAAGATGAAGCCGAAATCCTCGGTGCCGAGCGGTCCGCCGACCAGCTTCAGGGCACCGTTCGAGGCATCGACATAACCCTTGCCGGCGGTGCCGTCGGTCAGCACGACGTCGACGTCGCCGGCCTTCAAGGCCTGGACGGTGGCGCCGAAGGTTTCGAAGAGTTTGATGCGCGGGTTCTGCTCGTTGCCATCAAGCACTTCGTAGACGGCGGTGTAGAAAGGCGTGGTGCCGGCCTGCGCGCCCACCAGGCCGTCCTTGAATTCGCCGAACGACTTGGCATCGGTGAAGCGCTTCTCGTCGCCGCGCACCAGCATGAACTGCTGCGAGCGCATGTACGGATCGGAGAAATCCACCTTCTGCTTGCGGTCTTCCTTGATGGTGATGCCGGTCATGCCGATGTTATACTGGCCGTCGGACACCGCCTGGATCATCGCGTCCCAGCTGGTGTTCTGGTATTCGACCTTGAAATTCAGCCGCTTGGCGATCTCGTTCATCGCATCATATTCCCAGCCGATCGCCTTGCCGGATTTCGGATCGACGAATTGCAGCGGCGGATAGGCATTCTCGGTGACGACGACGACGCTCTTGCCGCCGAGATCAGGCAGCTCAGCGGCCGATGCGGCGAGGGGCAGAAGAGCAAGGGCGGCGAAGCTCGCAAGAACGGTACGACGAAACAACATTGAACGGTTTCCCAAATTGAACGGCAAAAACTGTCACGGAAGATGGGCCTGAGGCAAGGCCGCCGGCTGCGTGTCCGGGCAAAAAATAGAAAAGGCGACCCGAAGGCCGCCTTTCCAAGCAAAGAATTTTGCCTAGCGCAGATCTTATTCTGCTGCCGGTTCCGCTGCAGCGGCGGCTGCTTCTGCGGCGGCCTTTTCAGCAGCGGCCTTGGCTTCTGCAGCTTCTGCTGCTGCCTTCTCGGCGGCGAGCGCCTGGGCTGCTGCAACCTTTTCAGCTTCGATACGTGCCTTTTCCTCGGCAATGGCGGCGCGCTCGGCGTCGTTGAGTTTGCGGGCGCGGACGCCGGTGTCTTCAACGATACGGGCAGACTTGCCGCGACGGTCGCGCAGGTAATAGAGCTTGGCGCGACGGACCTTACCGCGGCGAACGACGTCGACGCTTTCGATCATCGGCGAGTAGATCGGGAATACGCGCTCGACACCTTCGCCGTAGGAGATCTTGCGGACCGTGAAGTTTTCCTGCAGGCCGCCGCCGGAGCGGGCGATGCAGACGCCTTCATAGGCCTGAACGCGGGTACGGGTGCCTTCCGTGACCTTCACGTTGACGCGGACGGTGTCGCCCGGGGAAAATTCGGGAAGCGTGCGCTTGGCTTCGATCTTGGCGGCCTGTTCGGCCTCAAGCTGCTGAATGATGTTCATCGTCTTAACCTTTGGTTCTTCTGAAACAGCCAGAGCGCTCGACACTGATCCTTCGGAACTTGCCTCAGGACTTTGCCCGTCAGGGCGGGAGCGGATTCGCCATTCTTTGTTTGCTGGCAGACGGGGATAAACCCCATTTCCGCGTGCGCCAATACACGAAAGGCCGGGGCTTGTCATCCCTTGGGCGGCATTTTTGTGAAAAGGGCTGCGAAATCAGCCGTTTTTCTCACTTTACAGCGCCGATCGTCTTTTCAGACGCGCTAAGGACGCTGTAACATTTTGAATCTCCGCATCGCGCTTTCCGATATTCGATCCCGATTTTTGGGCCGATGCGCTAGTCTTCTTCGAGCAGATCCGGCCGCCGCTGCCGCGTCAGCCGCACCGCTTCCTGATGCCGCCATTTCTCGATCGCGCCGTGGTTGCCCGAGGTGAGGATCGCGGGGATTTCCCTGCCCTCCCATTCCTGCGGCCGGGTATAGTGCGGATGTTCCAGCAGTCCGCCTTCGAAGCTTTCGTGCAGGCCGGAAAGATCGTTGCCCATGACACCAGGCAGGATGCGGATGATCGCATCGAGCACGATCAGCGCCGCCGGCTCGCCGCCTGATAGGACGTAGTCGCCGATCGAGACCTCTTCCAGGCCGCGCGCCTCGATCACCCGCTGGTCGACGCCCTCGAAGCGGCCGCAGACGATGATGACGCCGTCACCCGCCGCGAGCTCGCGCACACGCTCCTGCGTCAACGGCCGGCCGCGCGGGCTCATCAGCAGCCGCGGGCGGGTATCGTTTTCTGAGGCGCTGTCGATCGCGCGGGCGAGAATGTCTGGTTTCAGCACCATGCCGGCGCCGCCGCCGGCCGGGGTGTCGTCGACGGTGCGGTGTCTGTCGGTGGCGAAGTCGCGGATCTGAACCGTGTCCAGCGACCATTGCCCCCGCTCCATCGCCTTGCCGGCGAGCGAGAAGCCCAGATGCCCCGGAAACATTTCCGGATAAAGTGTCAGCACGCTCGCCCGGAAAGCCATTACTTCTTCTTTTTCGGCTTGTCGGGAGTGAATTTCGAAAGCTCTTCGGGATCTTCGACCAGCCCCGCCGCCAGCGGATCGATCAGCAGCGTGCCGGCCTCGAGGTCGATCTCCAGCACCGAGGCTTCCGAGAAGGGGATCAGCACCGGACGTTTGCCCGGACCTTTGAGTTCCAGCAGGTCGCCGGCGCCGAAATCGAAGACGCCGGTGACTGTGCCATAGCTGACGCCCTTGTCGTCGCGCGCCTCGAGCCCCTCGAGGTCGGCGTAGTAGAACTCGTCGTCCTCCAGCTCCTCGTCCGGCAGGTTGTCCCGCTCGATATAGAGTTCAAGCCCGTTCAGAGCCTCGGCGGCATTGCGGTCGTTGACGCCGCGGAAACGGACGACGACGACATTCTTCATCTCGCGGATTTCGAGGACTTCGAAGCTGCGGCCGTCCATGCTGTGCAGATGGCCGTAGTCGCCAAGCGCGCCGGGATCGGCCGTATAGGCCTTGGCGCGCACCTCGCCCCGGAGGCCTTGCGCGCCACCGATCGTCGCCATCAGAACGGGGTTTTCAAGCTTGGTCATGGGTTCCTTCATGTGAAGCCGAAAGACAGGTTTCTCATAAACGAAGTGCAGGCGATTGGAAACGAAAACGGGCGGCATGTCGCCATGCCGCCCGCTCGAAGGGAATGTCGCGATTATTCCGCGGCGTCTGCAGCAGCAGCAGCGGCGTCGGTGACCTTCTGAGCCTTTTCGGCGGCGCGTTCCTGGGCGCGCTTGCCGGGCTTTGCCTTGACCGGGTTGTTCTTGACTTCGCGCTTGGCAACGCCTGCCTCATCGAGGAAGCGCAGAACGCGGTCGGTCGGCTGAGCGCCGTGTTCGATCCAATGCTTGATGCGCTCGGCGTTCAGCTGAACGCGCTTCTCATCGTCCTTGGCAAGCATCGGGTTCCAGGAACCGAGGTTTTCGAGGAAGCGGCCGTCACGCGGGCTGCGCGCATCGGCGAGAACGACGTGGTAGTACGGGCGCTTCTTGGAACCACCGCGGGCGAGACGAATTTTCAGTGCCATGTTCTTTACTCCTTGGGCTTTTCTTGACCGCTATCTTGAGCGGTACGGGTTATCGGGCTGCAGCGCTCTGTTCAGCGTGATCCGCAGCGATCTGCTCATGATGCCGGATGACTTCCTTGATGACGAAGTTCAGGAACTTCTCAGCGAAATCCGGGTCCAGATTGGCGGCTTTCGCCAGCTGGCGAAGGCGTTCGATCTGGTATTCCTCGCGCGCCGGGTCGGCCGGCGGCAAATTGTATTTGGCCTTCAGCACGCCGACCTCTTTGGTGCAGCGGAAGCGTTCGGCCAGCATGTGCACGAGAGCGGCATCGATATTGTCGATCGACTGACGATAGCTCGCGAGCTGGGCTTTGACGTTTGGATCAATCATGGGGCAAGCGATCCTTTCACTTCTTCTTCGGCAATCCGGGCAATCCCGGGAAACCACCGCCAAGGCCCGGCAGCTTGGCGCCGCCGAGGCCCGACAAACCACCCGGCAGACCGCCGAGACCGGGCATGCCCCCACCCGGTTTTCCAAGCCCCGCCGCTTCCGCCTGCTTCTGCAAGGCCTCGAGCTGCCGGGGATCGATATTCGAGAGATCGGGCATGCCGCCACCCATGCCGCCCATGCCGCCGCCGAGCCCCATCTTGCCGGCAAGGCCGCCCATCATCTGCTTCATCATGCCGCCTTTGCCCTTGCCGCCCATCATCTTCATCATGTCCGCCATCTGGCGGTGCATCTTCAGAAGCTTGTTGATGGCGGCGGCATCGGTGCCGGAACCGGCGGCGATGCGCTTCTTGCGCGAATGCTTGAGCAGGTCGGGATTGGTGCGCTCGGCTTTGGTCATCGACTGGATGATGGCGATCTGGCGGCCGAAAAGCTTGTCGTCGAGGCCGGCTGCGGCCATCTTATCCTTCATGCCGGCCATTCCGGGCATCATGCCCATGATGCCGCCCATGCCGCCCATCTTCTGCATCTGGCGCAGCTGGTCGGCGAGGTCGTCGAGATCGAACTTGCCCTTGGCCATCTTGGCGGCCATGGCGGCCGCCTTCTCGGCGTCGATGTTTTCCGCTGCGCGCTCGACGAGCGAGACGATGTCGCCCATGCCGAGAATACGGTCGGCGATGCGGCGGGGATGGAATTCCTCCAGCTCGCTCATCTTCTCGCCGACGCCGATCAGCTTGATCGGCTTGCCGGTGACGGCGCGCATCGAAAGGGCGGCACCGCCGCGGCCATCGCCGTCCATGCGGGTCAGCACCAGACCGGTGATGCCGACGCGTTCGTCGAAACTGCGGGCGAGGTTGACGGCGTCCTGGCCGGTGAGGCTGTCGGCGACCAGCAGGATTTCATGCGGGTTCGAGCGCTTCTTGATGTCGGCCATCTCGACCATCAAGGGCTCGTCGATATGGGTACGGCCGGCGGTGTCGAGGATGACGACATCATGGCCGCCGAGCCTGGCCGCCTGCACGGCGCGGGCGGCGATATCCGTCGGCGACTGGCCTGATATGATCGGCAGCGTGTCGATATTGGCCTGGGCGCCGAGCTGGCGAAGCTGCTCCTGGGCTGCCGGACGGCGCGTGTCGAGCGATGCCATCAGCACCTTCTTCTTCTCGCGCGTCGACAGGCGATGGGCGATCTTCGCCGACGTCGTCGTCTTGCCGGAGCCCTGCAGGCCGACCATCATGACGACGACCGGGGCCGCTGCATGCAGGTCGATGCCGACGCCTTCGCCGCCCAGCATCTCGATCAGCTCGTCATGCACGATCTTGACGACCATCTGGCCGGGCTTGATCGACTTCAGGATCTCAGCGCCGACGGCCTTTTCACGCACACGGTCGGTGAAGGAACGCACGACGTCGAGCGCAACGTCGGCCTCCAGCAATGCACGGCGAACCTCACGCAGCGCTGCGGAAACATCGGCTTCCGAAAGCGCGCCACGGCCTGTCAGTCCATTCAGAATGGATCCAAGACGGTCCTGGAGGTTTTCAAACATCGGCTCTTCCTTGATACGTTTCGGGCGGGTTTTTATGTGCCCGGAAACGTCGTGCTTTTCCTTGACGAAAACAAGACGCAAAGCCAAAAAGCACCCGAGGGCGCATCGCGCTGTCGGGTGTTGACCTCCGGGATCTCAGGTCCCGGTCGGCGGCTCGGAGTCATGCGGCTCGTCGCGGATTGGGCGCGATAAACAGGAAAGTCGGGCGAAAGTCAAGGCAATGCGGACAAATGACCGCATTGCGGACTTCTCAGTAGCCGTGTCACCCAGCGGTTGCAGCGAAGGTACATATTCAAGCAAATCGATGTAATGGCTCGCGCAATCCCCCAGGGTTTCAGGTTTTGACGATAAATATTCCAGTCGGGGCCTGAATTCGCTGGCAACGCCAGTTGCAAATTATTCTGCTTATGATTCTACTTTCTACTTAAGTGCGTCCTGTAAAATGATTCGTGAATATCCTTGATGCCGAATGAATCGGCGGAGATATCGAATGTTAAATGCTGATATTGAGAGCTGGGCGCTGGCGCGAGCCCATCATATTGTCCTGAACGAAGGCCTGAATCTTGCAAAGGCGGCACAGGATCTGGATCGCAAGCGGTCCCGCTCGCTGGTCTACGAGCTGAGAAAGGTCATTACCGCAGCTATTGTCGAAGCCCATGCTGCGTCCTTCGATCCCGACGGTGCACAGCGGTAAAAGCCGAACTGCTGCCTCAATGGATCAGCGGGCCGCAACGCCTGCCCGGCACTCACCCACTGGTAATTCCTTCGCATTTCCGCCATATACACCGGAAAGACAGACGGAATGATACCCATGAGCGCAACGGTCGAATTCGCGAGGATGAACGGGCTTGGCAACAAGATCCTGGTTGTCGACATGCGCGGCCGGCCGGACAAAGTGACGCCGGCGGCAGCGGTCGCGCTCAATGCCGATCCGCACACGGAGTTCGATCAGATCATGGCGATCCATGATCCGAAGGCCGAAGGCACCGATGCCTTCATCGATATCCTGAATTCCGATGGCTCGAAGGCGCAGGCCTGCGGCAACGGTACGCGCTGCGTGGTGCAGGCGCTTGCCGCCGAGACCGGCAGGAAGGTCTTTACCTTCCAGACGGTCGCCGGCATCCTCAACGCCGTCGAGCACGAGGACGGGACGATTTCGGTCGATATGGGCCGACCGGTGTTCGATTGGGACAGGATCCCGCTGGCGGAAGAATTCCACGACACCAGCCGCATCGAACTGCAGATCGGCCCGATCGACAAGCCGGTGTTGCATTCGCCTTCGGCAATGTCGATGGGCAATCCGCATGCGATCTTCTGGGTGGACAGGGACGTGATGTCCTATGACCTCGCCCGTTTCGGACCGCTGCTCGAAAACCATCCGATGTTTCCCGAGCGCGCCAATATCACCCTGGCGCAAGTGACCTCTCCGACATCGGTGACGACGCGCACCTGGGAGCGCGGCGCGGGCCTGACGCTTGCCTGCGGCTCCGCTGCCTGTTCGGCTGCCGTCAGTGCTGCGCGCACCGGCCGCACCGGCCGCAAGGTGACGATCAATGTGGCAAGCGCCAAGCCGCCGGGCGTGCTTTCCATCGAATGGCGCGAGCGCGACGATCACGTGATCATGACCGGCCCGGCCGAATGGGAATGGTCGGGCAGGCTCGATCCTTCGACCGGTCTTTGGTCGCGCGAGGGTACCCGAGAGGCGGAGGCGCAGTGAGCGGCATCGAGGTCATTACCTTCGGCTGCCGCCTCAACACATATGAATCCGAAGTGATGAAGGCGCAGGCTGAAAAGGCCGGGCTCAATCACGCCATCCTGGTCAACACCTGTGCCGTGACCGGCGAGGCCGTGCGCCAGGCCCGCCAGGCGATCCGCCGGGCACGGCGTGACAATCCGCATGCCCGCATCATCGTCACCGGCTGCGCCGCGCAGACGGAAAAGCAAACCTTCGCCGCGATGGCAGAGGTCGATGCCGTGCTCGGCAACGAGGAAAAGCTGACGAGCGCCTCCTATCGCAGCCTGCCGGACTTCGGCGTTTCGGCCGAAGAGAAGCTCCGCGTCAACGACATCATGAGCGTCAAGGCGACGGCGCCGCAGATGATCAGGCATATCGACGGCCATGTGCGTGCCTTCATCCAGGTGCAGAACGGTTGCGACCATCGCTGCACCTTCTGCATCATTCCCTATGGCCGCGGCAATTCCCGCTCCGTACCGATGGGAGCAGTTGTCGATCAGGCCCGCAAGCTCGTCGACGGCGGTTATCGCGAAATCGTGCTGACCGGCGTCGATGCCACCAGCTATGGCGGCGATCTGCCGGGCGCCCCGACGCTCGGGCTGTTGGCAAAGACGCTGCTGAAGCAGATCCCCGATATCCGCCGCCTGCGGCTTTCCTCGATCGACAGCATCGAAGCCGATGCCCATCTGATGGATCTCATCGCCGACGAGCCCCGTTTCATGCCGCATTTGCATCTGTCGCTGCAGCATGGCGACGACATGATCCTGAAACGCATGAAGCGCCGGCATTTACGCGCCGATGCGTTGCGTTTCATCGAGGATGCGCGCCGGCTGCGCCCCGAGATGAGCTTCGGCGCCGATATGATCGCCGGCTTTCCCACAGAAACCGAAGAGATGTTCGAGAATGCCGTGCGGCTGGCGGAAGAAGCCGGTATCGCCCATCTGCACGTCTTCCCCTACAGTCCGCGTCCCGGCACGCCGGCGGCGCGCATGCCGCAGCTCGACCGGTCGCTGGTCAAGGATCGCGCCGCAAGGCTGCGCGCCACTGGACTTAGGCTGCATCAATCCCATCTCGATCGGATGATCGGAACCCGGCAATGGCTGCTTGTTGAAAACAACGGCCTGGCGCATACGGAGAACTTCACGCTGGTCGCAGCCCCCGGCCTTCGTCCCGGCGAACTTGTGCCGGTCACGATCACCGGCCACAATGGCAAGCATCTCGACATGCAATTGACGGCCGCAGCAGCGGCCTGACTTTCACGGAATCCCCATGGCGCTCAGTTTCATCAAAAAGGTCTTTACCTTCGGCAAGCCGGCTGAAGAACCTGTGCCTGCGGCCGTGGAAAGGGAGCTGGAGCCGCGTTCGCGCGACGAAGATCTGCCGGTTGCTGACGATCCGGTGCTGGCCGAGGAAATGGATACTGCCGGCGGGCCCGCAGCCGATATTGACGAGGGCGGGGTCGAAGCAACTGTTTCCGAAGATGATGTCGAATCCGCAATCCTGCCCGCCGCCGACCAGCTGAGCGACATGGGTGTTGTGCCGCTCTCATTGCTGGAAGCCGAGGCAGCAGCGGAGGCGGAGGCTGAAAGCCAGACGGTCGCCGAAACCGTTACGGAAATACCCGCTTCTGTCCCTCTGAAACATCTCCCGCACGAGGCGGCAGATCCTGTGGAGACCGGAGCGCTAGAACAGCCGGCTGACCTCGAAGAGATCGTCGAAAAGCTTCCGGAAGAGGTTCCAACCGAGCCGGAAGAGATTCCGACTGAGGATGATGCAGGGCTGGATTCGCCCTACCAGCCAATCTCCCCACCTGCGGGGGAGATGCCCGGCAGGGCAGAGGGGGGTATCGCACCCGCCGAGCCCTCCGAAACGACCGTGGCAGAACCGGAGACCGGCTCCCCCATCCTCCCCAGAGGCTTTGCCACCGGCCCGAAGGTCGTCGAGCCGGAGCCCGTTGTCCTGCAGCCAAAACTCAGTTGGTTCCAGCGCCTGCGCAACGGTCTTGCGCGCACCTCCTCGCAGCTGACCGGCCAGATCGCCGCGCTCTTCACCAAGCGCAAGCTCGATGACGAGACGCTGCAGGACCTTGAGGACCTGCTGATCCAGGCCGATCTCGGCGTCGAGACCGCCATGCGCGTCACCGACACGCTTTCTTCCGAGCGCTATGGCAAGGATGTCACCGGCGAGGATGTCAGCCGGATCATGGCATCCGAAATCGCCAAGGTCCTGAAGCCGGTCGCCAGGCCGCTGCAGCTCGACCTCTCGCACAAGCCGCATGTCATCCTCGTCGTCGGCGTCAACGGCACGGGCAAGACCACGACGATCGGCAAGCTTGCGGCGAAGCTTTCCGGCGCCGGGCTAAAGGTGATGCTGGCCGCCGGCGATACTTTCCGTGCGGCGGCGATCGAGCAGCTGAAAATCTGGGCCGACCGGACGAATTCCGAATTCATCGGCACCAAACTCGGCGCCGATGCCGCCGGCCTTGCCTATGATGCCTTCGAACAGGCGAAGGCGAAAAAATGCGACGTGCTGATCGTCGATACCGCCGGCCGCCTGCAGAACAAGGCAGAGCTGATGGCCGAGCTCGAGAAGATCGTGCGCGTGCTCGGCAAACTCGATCCCGATGCGCCGCATACTGTGCTGCAGACGCTCGATGCCACGACCGGGCAGAACGCGCTCAGCCAGGTCGAGATCTTTCGCAACGTCGCCGGCGTCAACGGGTTGATCATGACCAAGCTCGACGGCACGGCGCGCGGCGGCATCCTCGTCGCCATCTCCGCCAAGCATAAGCTGCCAGTCTATTTCATCGGCGTCGGCGAGGGCGTCGAGGATCTGGAGCCGTTCGAGGCCGAGGATTTTGCCCACGCCATTGCCGGACTTGGGCAATGATGCCACAGATATGCCGCCAAAAGCCTGCAGGCCAAGGCCGCGACAGGTTTCCAGGAAAACAGGTTTGAAGAACGCATGAGCACCGAAAGCGATATCACCCCGTCTGCTGCCGACCGGCATCATCCGCTGCTGAAACTGGCGCTGGAACTCGGGCCGCTGATGATCTTCTTCTTCGCCAATCTGCGTGGCCAGTGGCTGGTGGAGACGTTTCCCGCTCTTTCCGAATTGGGCGGACCGCTGTTCGTCGCGACCGGCCTCTTCATGGCGGCGACGATCATCTCGCTGATCGTTTCGAAGATCGTGCTCGGCCATCTGCCGATCATGCCTTTTGTATCCGGCATCGTGGTCGTCATCTTCGGCTCGCTGTCGATCTGGCTGCAGAACGAAACCTTCATCAAGATGAAGCCGACCATCGTCAACGCGCTCTTCGGGGTGGCGCTGCTCGGCGGACTGGCTTTCGGCAAGTCACTGCTCGGCTACGTCTTCAACGCCGCCTTCCAGCTCGATGCCGAGGGCTGGCGCAAGCTCACCATTCGCTGGGGCATCTTCTTTCTCTTCCTTGCCGTGCTGAACGAAGTCGTCTGGCGCAACTTTTCCGACGGTACCTGGGTCGCCTTCAAGGTCTGGGGCACGATGCCGATCACCATCATCTTCACGCTGGCGCAGATGCCGCTGGTGCTGAAGCATAGCATCAACCTGGAAACGGATGGCGAGAAGTGAGCGCTGCAGAGGCCGAATACCGCGTAAGACACCAGTATTTCTGGTTTGTCGCCTGCCTTGCGGTTCTGATCATTCAGATTGCCGCCGAATATATGATGGGCCGCGTGCCGATCTGCGCCTGCGGTTATGTCAAGCTGTGGGAGGGTGGGGTCAATACCAGCGGCAATTCGCAGCATTTGTCGGATTGGTATACGCCGTCACACATCATCCACGGCTTCCTGTTTTACGGGCTCGCGCATCTCATCCTGCGCGGCAAGCCGTTGGGGGCAAGGCTGCTGCTGGCGCTCGTCATCGAATCCGGCTGGGAGCTGCTCGAGAATTCGCCGCTCATCATCGACCGCTACCGCACGGCAACGATCGCGCTCGATTATTACGGCGACAGCATCCTGAATTCGGCGATGGACACCGTCTTCATGTGCGTCGGCTTCTTCTTCGCGCGGCGCGCGCCGGTGGCGCTCACGGTTGCGATCGCCATCTTCTTCGAGATTTTCACTGGCTACGTGATCCGCGACAACCTGACGCTCAACGTTGTCATGCTGATCTGGCCGGTGGAGGCGATCAAGGTCTGGCAGAGCGGGCTTTAAGGCTTTTCCGGAGACGAAACTACGAAGCCGGCTTGCCGAGCGCCTTTTCCATCGCTGGAAAAAGCCCTTCCTTCAGGCTGATATCGTCGAAGGGGCCGACGCGCTTGTAGAGGATCGTGCCGTCAGGCCCGACCAGATAGCTTTCCGGAATGCCGTAGACACCCCAGTCGATCGCTGCCTTGCCGTTCGGATCGATGCCGATCGCCCGAAAAGGGTTGCCGAGTTCGCCGAGGAAACGCAGGGCGTTGTCGCTCTGGTCCTTGTAATTGATGGCGACGATGTTCAGGCGTCCGTCTTTTGCCAGTTCTTTCAATACCGGATGTTCGTCCCGGCAGGGGAGGCACCATGAGGCAAAGACGTTGACGAGGGTCAGCTTGCCCTTGATTGCCGCATCAGTCAGCGCCGGCAGGTTGGCGCCGTCGAGCGGCGGCAGGTTCAGCGCCGGCGCCTTGGTGCCGATCAGGGCGGAGGGAATTTCGGCGATGTTCTTGCCATGGAAATCCTGGTCGTAGAGCATCTTTGCGGCCGTGGCTGCAATGCCGCCGAAGACGATGAGCGGCAGCAGCGCCAATGCGTAGCGGCTCAGCCCGCGCGGCTTGGCGGCGGTGTTTTCCGGCGTGTCGTTCATTCGCCATCTCCCACGCTGTCCTTGGGGCGCGCCGAACGGCGGCGGATGCCGGCAGCCTCAAGGGCTGCAAGTTCCCTGCGGCGGGCGCGGCCGTCGGCCCAGGTCCAGGCGGTGACGGCGATCGTCACCAGGGCTGCAAAGCCATAGGAAGCGTAGACGTAGAAGGCATGCGTCACGGCTATTCCTCCCGGCTCGCCATGCGGGCGGCAAGACGGCGCTGGGCGGCAATGCGGCGGCGCCAGATCTCGTTCCTCATCGCCATGATGTGCAGCGTGAAGAAGAGCAGGGTGAAGGCGATCGCCATGACGAATAGCGGCCGCAGGAATTCCGGATCGATCGCCGGGCCGTCGAGGCGCAGTACACTTGCCGATTGGTGCAGCGTGTTCCACCACTCGACCGAGAATTTGATGATCGGGATGTTGACGAAGCCGACGAGGATGAGCACGGCGCTGACGCGCGCGGCCTTCGACGGATCGTCGATGGCGCGACCGAGCGCAATCAGCCCGAGATACATCAGGAAGAGAACGAAGACGGAGGTCAGCCGTGCATCCCAGACCCACCAGGTGCCCCACATCGGCTTGCCCCAGAGCGAACCGGTGACGAGGGCAAGCAGGGTAAAGGCGGCACCGAGCGGCGCTGCGGCCTTGGCGGAGACATCGGCCAGCGGGTGGCGCCAGACCAGCGTACCGATCGCCGAGAGGCTCATGATCGTATAGCACATCATCGAAAGCCAGGCCGAGGGCACATGCACATACATGATGCGCACGGTCTCGCCCTGCTGGTAGTCGCCTTCGGTGGCGAAGCTCAGATAGAGACCGACCGCGAAACAGAGAGCGGTGATGCCGGCCAGCCACGGAATGGCGCGCGCCGCCAGCGCCAGAAATCGCGTCGGGTTGGCGAGATCGCTGAATTTGCTGATGGCAAGGCTCGTTTCGCTCATGTCGCTTCCATACCTTGATCCGGTTTTTCCTGCAATCGAATGACCCATCAATCCGTCGTGTTTCGCAGCGCCAGAGCGGCAGCTGCCGGGCCGATGACCGCGAAGAAGAGTGTCAGCGCAATGAGGATCAGAAAGGGTGGCAGGAACGGGGCGGGATCCTCGACTGCGGCATAGGTGGCGCTGACACCGAAGATCAGCACCGGAATGGTCAGCGGCAGCACGAGGATCGAGACCAGCAGGCCACCGCGGGGCAGCGCCACGGCAACGGCAGCACCCACGGCGCCGATGAAGGTGATGGCGGGCGAGCCGATCAGCAGCGTCAGCATGGTCGCGCCGATCGCCGTCTCGTCCATGTTCATGAAGAGGCCGAGCAACGGCGAGGCGATGACCAGCGGCAGGCTGGTGGCCGTCCAATGGGCAAGGCATTTGACCAGCACGGTGAGGACAAGCGGCGTTTCCTGCATCAGCATCAGGTCGAGCGATCCGTCATCGCGCTCCGCCTGGAACAGGCGGTCGAGGCCGAGAAGGGCGGCAAGCAGCGCCCCGATCCAGACGATGGCGGGGCCGATGCGCGACAGCAGCTTGAGATCGGGACCAACGCCGAAGGGAATGACGGCGACGATGGTCAGGAAGAACAGCACGCCGATCAGCGCACCGCCGCCGGCACGGATCGAGAGCTTCAGGTCGCGGAGGAAGAGGGCGGTCATGCGGGGCAGCTCTCTGCATGTGCGGTGGACGGGGCACCCCCCTCTGCCCTGCCGGGCATCTCCCCCACAAGGGGGGAGATCGGCTGGATGCTCTCGCTTCCCCAAACAATCGGCCATCCAAGTCGGCAATCCGGTTGCGAGGCGGGAAAGCTGAGCGGCTTGTGATCTCCCCCCTTGTGGGGGAGATGCCCGGCAGGGCAGAGGGGGGTAGCCATACGGAGATACATCACCCCCACACCCCCGCGTCCAAACCGGCAAAGCCCGTCATCTTCAATTCCTGCGCATTCTTCAGCCCCAGAGGCTGATGCGTCGCCGCCAGCACGATGCCGCCCTTTGCCAGATACCCAGTGATCAAATCGGCAAGCAGCCCGTCGGCGTTGGCATCGAGTGCCGCGGTCGGCTCGTCGAGGATCCAGACGGGGCGGTGGGCGACGAGCAGTTTGGCGAAGGCTATCCGGCGCTGCTGGCCGGCGGAGAGATAACCGAAGGGAAGGTGGGTGATTTCCGAAAGGCCAACGGCGTCGGCGGCGTCCTCGATGGAGAGACCGGCACCGCTTCCGATATTGCCGAGAAAGGTGCGCCAGAAATCGAGGTTTTCTGCAACCGTAAGTTCACTCTTCATCGCATTTCTATGGCCGAGGTAGTGGCTGACTTCGCCGGGCTGCCTGCCTTCCGGGCACTCCTCGCCGTGGAAGATGACAGTGCCTTTTTCCGGTCTCAGCAGGCCGGCGGCCACACGCAACAAAGTGGACTTTCCCGATCCATTTCTTCCCGTGAGCACAAGCGCATCGCCGGCTGCCAAGTGAAAGGAAATGCTAACGAAAATGAGATCCTCACCGCGCCTTGCAGCCAGATTTTCGGCGGTGAGATGCATGCGTCGGCTCTTTCTTGGTTTCGGCTCGCGGCGGGGTCAAAAAATGTCCGAATTTGACCGTGCTCGGGTATGGCAAGTTTTTAGGAAATTATCTATAAGACCTGCAACCACGCCAGCGGTCGGCGTGAATTTCATCCTTGCGCCGAACTTGGAGCGTCTGTTCCACGTGCGGACAGCGGAAATGGCCGTACCCGCATCCTGATGTGCATTAAGTGCATAGGCGTTCGCACGACTGTGTTGGCTATCAGAAACGGGGTCTCTCGTGTCTAAATCTCTTGACAGTTTCAATTGTCGTTCCACGCTTTCCGTCAACGGGAAGGACTATGTCTATTACAGCCTGCCCAAGGCTGAGGCAAACGGTCTGGCCGGCGTATCGAAGCTTCCCTATTCGATGAAAGTGCTGCTCGAAAACCTGCTGCGCTTCGAAGACGGCCAGTCGGTCACCAAGGAGCACATCCTGGCTGTCGCCGAATGGCTGAACAATAAGGGTGCGGTCGAAAACGAAATCGCCTATCGCCCGGCGCGCGTGCTGATGCAGGACTTCACCGGCGTTCCCGCCGTCGTCGATCTTGCCGCGATGCGCGACGCGATGGTGTCGCTCGGCGGCGATCCCGAGAAGATCAACCCGCTCGTTCCCGTCGATCTCGTCATCGACCACTCCGTCATCGTCGACGAATTCGGCACGCCGCAGGCTTTCGCCCGTAACGTCGAGCTGGAATACCAGCGCAATGGTGAGCGCTACCGTTTCCTGAAGTGGGGCCAGCAGGCCTTCAAGAACTTCCGCGTCGTGCCTCCCGGCACCGGTATCTGTCATCAGGTCAATCTCGAATATCTCGGCCAGACCGTCTGGACCAAGGAAGAGGACGGCGAGACGATCGCCTATCCCGATACTTGCGTCGGCACCGACAGCCACACGACGATGATCAACGGTCTCGGCGTTCTCGGCTGGGGTGTGGGCGGTATCGAAGCGGAAGCTGCGATGCTCGGCCAGCCGGTCTCGATGCTGCTGCCCGAAGTCATCGGCTTCAAGCTGACCGGCAAGCTCAAGGAAGGCGTCACTGCGACCGACCTCGTTCTCACCGTCGTGCAGATGCTGCGCAAGAAGGGCGTCGTTTCGAAGTTCGTCGAATTCTTCGGCCCCGGCATGGACAACATGCCGCTCGCCGACCGCGCGACGATCGGCAACATGGGCCCGGAATACGGCGCCACCTGCGGCTTCTTCCCGGTCGACGGCGAAACCATCAACTACCTCACCATGTCCGGCCGCACGCATGACCGGATCGCCCTCGTCGAAGCCTATTCGAAGGCCCAGGGCATGTGGCGTGAGGGCGACGGTTCCGAGCTCGTCTTCACCGATACGCTGGAACTCGATCTGAACGACGTCGTGCCGTCGATGGCCGGCCCGAAGCGCCCGGAAGGCCGCATTTCGCTCGAGAACATCGCGACCGGTTTTGCCGGCTCCATGGATGCCGACTACAAGAAGCCCGGCCAGTTGAACAACCGCTATGCGGTTGAAGGCACCGACTTCGATCTCGGCCACGGCGACGTGGCGATCGCCGCCATCACGTCGTGCACCAACACCTCCAACCCGTCAGTGCTGATCGCCGCAGGCCTTCTTGCCCGCAACGCCGTTGCCAAGGGCCTGAAGACGAAGCCGTGGGTGAAAACCTCGCTGGCACCGGGAAGCCAAGTCGTCGGCGAATATCTCGCCAAGTCGGGCCTGCAGGCCGACCTCGACAAGCTTGGCTTCAACCTCGTCGGCTTCGGCTGCACAACCTGCATCGGCAATTCCGGCCCGCTGCCGGCGCCGATCTCGAAGACGATCAACGACAAGGGCCTTATCGTTTCCGGCGTTCTTTCCGGCAACCGTAACTTCGAAGGCCGCATCTCGCCCGACGTGCAGGCGAACTACCTCGCATCTCCGCCGCTGGTCGTCGCTTATGCGCTTGCCGGCACGGTGCAGACGGATCTGACCAAGGAGCCGATCGGCGAGGACCAGAGCGGCAACCCGGTTTATCTCAAGGACATCTGGCCGACCTCCAAGGAAGTCCAGGAATTCATCCTGAAATACGTGACCCGCGAGCTTTACGAAAGCAAGTACGCCGACGTCTTCAAGGGCGACGTCAACTGGCAGGCCGTTCAGGTCCCGCCGGGCCAGACCTATGCCTGGGACGACGATTCGACCTATGTTCAGAACCCGCCCTACTTCGTCGGCATGGGCAAGAAGGGCACCGGCGTCTCCGATATCAAGGGCGCCCGCGTTCTCGGCCTGTTCGGCGACAAGATCACCACCGACCACATCTCGCCGGCCGGTTCGATCAAGGCGGCATCGCCGGCCGGCGCCTACCTCATCGACCACGACGTCGCCGTTGCCGACTTCAACCAGTACGGCACGCGCCGCGGCAACCATGAAGTAATGATGCGCGGCACCTTCGCCAATATCCGCATCCGCAACCACATGCTCGGCCCGAACGGCAAGGAAGGTGGCTACACCATCCATTACCCGTCGAAGGAAGAGACCTCGATCTACGACGCCGCGATGCAGTACAAGCAGGAAGGCGTGCCGCTCGTCATCTTCGCCGGTGTCGAATACGGCAACGGCTCTTCGCGCGACTGGGCTGCCAAGGGCACCAACCTGCTCGGGGTCAAGGCGGTGGTCGCCCAGTCCTTCGAGCGCATCCATCGCTCGAACCTGGTCGGCATGGGCATCATCCCCTTCGTCTTCGAAGAGGGCACGACCTGGCAGAGCCTCGGCCTCAAGGGCGATGAACTCGTCACCATCGAAGGTCTGGAAAAGATCAAGCCGCGCGAGAAGAAGATCGCCAAGATCACCTATGGCGACGGCACCGTGAAGGAGGTTCCGCTGCTGTCGCGCGTCGATACGCTCGACGAGGTAGTCTACCTCAACAATGGCGGCATCTTGCAGACGGTTCTGCGCGACCTCGCTGCCTGATTTTTAAGACACTCACATGATAATGGCCGCCGGAGAGCAGTTTCCGGCGGTTTTTCTTTGCGGCGACAGTCTTCAAACGGGGCTCACGATGATTTGTTTTACGCAAGTTCCCGTCTAGCTATGTCTCACCCGTTCGTGACTTTTCGTTTGGACCCGGAAGGATTATTCGTACGTTCATATGTCAGGGCCTCCGGTTCCAACATGCCGTCGGCGCTGAAAAAGAGGTGCAGGTGAATGTCCCCCCGTTTTTTGATTCCGCTGATCGCCGGCGTTGTTCTCTCAGGCCCGTTGCAGGCCGAAGATGGCACACCGAAAGGTGTCGTCGAACTCTTCACGTCGCAGGGCTGCTCCTCCTGTCCTCCCGCTGATGCCGCTTTCCGTAAGTTGGTGAACCAGGGTGATGTCATCGCGCTCGCCTATCATGTCGATTACTGGAACTATCTCGGCTGGGCCGATACGCTGAGCTCCAAGGAAAACACCGAGCGGCAGTATGGCTATGCCAAGACGATGGGCCGCAGCAACGTCTACACGCCGCAGGCCATCGTCAATGGACGCGACCATCTGGCCGGCGCCGATCTGAATGGCATCAACAGCAAGATCGACACCTATAGCAGCGAAGGCAACGGGCTGACCGTTCCGATCAGCGCCGCGATGCGCGGCGACGAGCTGGAGATCAAGATCGGCGCGGGACAGGGCAAAGCCAATGTCGTGATGGTCTATTTCGACAAGGAAAAGACGATCGACGTCGAAAAGGGCGAGAACAGCGGCCAGAAGATCTCCTATCTGCACAGCGTCACCAATGTCGAAACCGTCGGCATGTGGGACGGCAAGGCGACCAGTCTGACGCTGCCCGCCAGCGTGCTGCAGCGGCCGCAGCTCGAGGGCTGCGCCATCCTGCTGCAATCGGCGACCGCAGACGGCGATCCGGCTGCGATCCTTGGCGCGACCGTGGTGATGGCTGGCAAAAATATCTGAAATTTCATCCGGTTACGGATGAAATGCTGGGGCGGCCCGGCCGAGCGTATTCGGGGCTGGGGTTAAGGTCGATACGCTCCGCCGGGCCCTTTGGCGCGTTGGCGCCAAACTGGAGCTCATAAATCTCCTGCAAATGAGGCGCTGTTTTGACTGAAATGCGGCGCTGCGGAGAAAGCGTTGGCCTGCCCAGCGCCCTTGCGCGAGAGACGCGCGGCGCTGTAGTGCGGCTGAATGTGACAGTCGGCACTCTTGCAATTTGCGGCAGCTCGGGCAAACTGTCACTCTCCTGTCATATGTGGAGGCCTTGTGAGACTGATGACAGATCAGCCGGATTTGCGACACGGCGAAAGCCGTTCCGTCGACCACAGTTCCTCAGTCGTCGTCGATCTCAGGGAATACAGACAAAGCAAGGACCCGCTTCCGGTGACCTTCCACCGGCGCGAACTGGACGCGATCCTCTGGATTTACGGCCGGATGGTTGGTGATGGTGAATGGCGCGACTACGCCATCGATCACCTGAAGGACAGGGCGGTCTTTTCCGTTTTCAAGCGTTCCGGCGAAATGCCGCTCTTCCGCATCGAGAAAAACCCGAAGCTCGCCGCCAAGCAGGGTGCCTATTCAGTGATCAGCGTCAACGGCACGATCCTGAAGCGCGGTCACGAGCTGAACCAAGTGCTGAAGGTGTTCGACAAGGCCCTGAAGCTCGTCGACAAGTAAGCCGCATCAGCCGGAAAACAGCGTGCCGGGATAGGCTGATGGGTCCGGATCTGTGCTCATGCCTTCGCCGAGGGCGCGCTGCATGAACATCGTATCCAGCCAGCGGCCGTGCTTGTAGCCGGTGCCCTTCATCAGGCCGACCTCCTCGAAGCCAGCCTTGCGATGGAGCGCGATCGAGGCGGGGCTGGCGCCACCGATGACGGCGGCCATCTGCCGAAAGCCGAGGGTGGTGCAGCGGATGATGAGTTCGGCAAGCAGCGCCTTGCCGATGCCGCGACCGCGGGCTTGCGGCGCCAGGTAGATCGAATCCTCGACCAGCCAGCGATAGGCGGGGCGCGTGCGGAAGGCCGAGGCGTAGGCGTAGCCCAACAAGGCCCCGTCCGTGCCGATGGCTGCGATATAGGGATATTGCTGGCCGACGATCGCTGAAAAACGTTGTGCCATGTCGGCTTCGGAGGGCGGGACGATCTCATAGCTCGCGACGCCGTTCAGGACCGATTCGCGATAGATATCGGCAATGGCGGGAATATCGGCTTGCGTGGCATCGCGCAGGAGGAAGGACATGTTGGCGGGATCCATTGGGGAGGATATGTCTTCGTAAAACCATCCCGCGAAAGCCTGCGCAACAAAAAAGGCGGCCGAAGCCGCCTTTTCCATCCCAGTCTGCCCTGCTTATTTACGGTTGCCCATGAACTGCAGCAGGAACATGAAGAGGTTGATGAAGTCGAGATAGAGCGTCAGCGCACCCATGATCGCCTTGCGACCGGCGACGGCGACGTCATCGGCTTCCAGGTACAATTCCTTGATACGCTGGGTATCGTAGGCGGTGAGGCCTGCGAAGATCAGGACGCCGAGCACCGAGATGGCGAACTGCACGGCAGACGACGCCAGGAAGATGTTGACGATCGAGGCGATGATCAGGCCGAAAAGACCCATCATCAGGAACGAACCCATCGCCGACAGATTACGCTTCGTCGTGTAGCCGTAAAGCGACAGCGCGCCAAAGGAGGCGGCGGTGACGAAGAAGGTCTGAACGACGCTCTGACCTGTGTAGATCAGGAAGATCGATGAGAGCGATAGGCCGACGAGCGCAGCGTAGACCGCAAAGGTCGTCTGGGCGGCGGCCACCGTCATCGTATTGATCCGGAAGCTCAGGAAGAACACCAGAGCCAGCGGCGCCAGAATGACCACCCACTTCAGCGGGCTGATATAGATCGCCTGACCGAAAGCGGTCAGCTCGCCATTGGCGAAGGCGAATTGGAACGACAGATATGCGGCCACACCGGTGATCGCCAGACCCAGCGCCATCAGGTTGTAGACCTTGAGCATATAAGCGCGCAGGCCTTGATCAATCATCTCGCCGGTCTGAGCGCGGCTTTGATAGTTACGAAGATCAGCCATAGTTTCCTCTTACAAGCTCCGATGGAAATACGGTGTCGGGGTTTTCGACCCGGGCGCCGCTGCGGAGCTCCAGCATGCCTGCGGATAATATGAGGCTTTCGTCCTTTGCAAACAAGAGGCTTGCAAAGCCTCGGTCGGTTAAATCGCCGTAAGGTGAAGGGTTTGAGTGCCGTTTCCTACTCAAAGCTCGCGCAAGACGGGGGCCGCCTTCTGCCCGAGGATGCGCCAGGTGCCGATCAGGCCGATGCCGACGGTCAGGACGAGCGCGGTCACAAGCGTCAGTCCCGCCACGTCGGGCAGAAAGGTCGAGGGCAGGCGCATGATGCGGGCGACGATGAACCAGGCGGCGACGCTGCCGGCGATCAGCGCAAAGATCGCGGTCGCAAGCCCGAGGATCAGATATTCGTAGCTGAAGGCGCGGATCAGCATGGCGCGGGTGGCGCCGAGCGTCTTCAGCACCACCGCGTCGTGGGTGCGCGCCCGATTTCCGGCGGCAAGCGCCCCGGCAAGGACGAGGATCGAAGCGAAAAGGGCGACGGAGGCCGCAGCGCGGATCGCGGTTGCAAGCTGCCCGACCAGTTGGTTGACGATATCGATCGCGTCCTTGACGCGCACACTGGTGATCGTCGGATAGGTGTTGGTGACGGTTTTCAGAATCGCCGCATCTTCGGCCGGTGTCGAAGAGGGATCGGTCAGCGTCGCGAGCCACGCATGCGGAGCGCCGCGGAAGGTGTTCGGCGAGAAGACCATGACGAAATTGATCGACAGCGATTCCCACTCGACGCGGCGCAGATTGGCGATCTTCGCCGTGATGTTGCGGCCGAGCACGTTGACGGTGACTTTATCGCCGATCTTGAGGCCGAGCTCATGTGCCTCTTCCGAGGAGAAGGAGACGAGCGGCTCGCCGCTGTAATCCTTGTCCCACCATTTGCCTTCGGTGAGGGCGGCGTTCTCCGGCAGGGTTTCGGCGTAGGTGATGCCACGATCGCCGTTCAGCACCCAGCGGCCGGCAGCCGGCACGTTCATCTTGGTGACGTCCTCGCCGTTGAAGGCGATGATCCGGCCGCGTAGCATCGGCACTTCGACGAGCTTGCCCTGTGGCGCTTGGCCCTGGACGAGATCGCGGAAGGCGCCGACCTCGGCGCTCTGGATATCGACGAAGAAGAAGTTCGGCGCACCCTCGTTCATCCGGCCGGTCAGCTGCCGGCGCAGGTTCCCGTCGATCAGGGTCAGGGTCACCAGCAATGCGAGGCCAAGGCCGAGCGAGAGCACGACTGAGGGTGTCAGTGCGCCGGGGCGGTGGATGTTGCCGATCGCAAGCCGCAGCGCCGGCGAATTGACGCGCGGGCTGCGACGCGCGAGCCAGGCGATCAGCGCGGCGACCAGGCGCAAGACGACGAAGGCGAAGACGATCGCGCCGACGAAGACGACGGCGATGAAGCGGTCATAGGCGGTGAGGATGGCAAGGCCGGCAAGGGCGGCCATGAACAGGGCGGCAAGCAGGATGTAGGGCCAGGAGGGCAGGTGGCGGGCCTCGAAGCCCTGCTCGCGGAAAAGTGCGGTCGCCGGCACTTCGCGGGCGTGGCCGAGCGGCAGGATGGCGAAGGCGAGCGTCGTCAGGATGCCGAAGAGCGTGGCGAGCAGCAGGGCGCCGGGGTAGAGGGTCGGCGCGGTCGAGACCGGCAGGAATTGCGCCAGGAACTGCGAGGCAAGCATCGGCGACAGGGCGCCGATGACGAGGCCGATCAGGATGCCGCCGAGAGCGATGATGGCGATCTGGAAGAGATAGATCAGAACGACGACCTGCGCCGGGGCGCCGAGACATTTGAAGGTGGCGATGGTGGTGCGCTTGGAATCGAGGAAGGCGCGCACCGCATTGGCGACACCGACGCCACCGACGATCAGCGCGGTGAGGCCGACCAGCGTCAGGAACTGCGAGAAGCGGGTGATGTTTTCGGTGAGCGAGGGCGCGGCGCGGTCGCTGGTGCGGATCGCCCAGCCGGCGGAGGGGAATTCCTTCGAGGCGCGCGCCTGGATGCCCGACATCGCGCTTTTGTCGTCCAGCCGGATCTTATAGGCATGTTCGACCAGGCTTCCTGTCTGGATCAGCCCGGAGGCTTGGAGCGCCTGACGACTGACAAGCAGGCGCGGCGCAAAGCCAAAACCTTCCGACAGTGCATCCGGCTCGGTTTTCACCGTGCCGGTGATGCTGAGCTTGACGTTGCCGAGCAGCAATTCGTCGCCGACCGCAAGCCCGAGCCGATCGAGAAGGAGGGGCGCTGCGACCGCGCCATAGGTGCCGCCTTGGCCCGAAAGCAGTGCTGCAAGCGAATAGTCCGGCTCGGCCACGAACTTGCCATAGAGCGGGTAGGCGTCATCGACGGCCTTGACCTCGACCAGCGCCTGATCGGAACCGTCGGGCTTGCGGGCCATCGAGCGCAGGCCGGTTGACACCGAAACGGTGCCGAGGCCTTCGAGGAAACCGATTTCCTCAGGCGTGGCTTCGCGGTTGTTGAGTTCGAAGCGGACGTCGCCGGCCAGCAGTTCCTGCCCCTGCGAGGCGATCGTGTCGGTGATCGACTGCGAAACGGAATTGACGGCGGCAATCGCGCCGGTGCCGAGCGCGATGCAGGCAAGGAAGATGTAGAAGCCGCGGATGCCGCCGCGCAGCTCACGCAGCGCCAGGCGAAAAGCGAGCGAGACGCGTGGCGTGATGATCCTCATGCGATCGCCGCTTCGCTGCGGCGGGCGGCGCTGTCGCCTTCGATCCGGCCGGAGCGGACGCGAATCTGGCGCGAGCATCGGTTTGCAAGCGAGACGTCATGGGTGACGAGAAGCAGGGTCGTGCCACGTTCGGCCTGCTTGGAGAACAGAAGGTCGGCGATCTGGCGGCCGGTCTCGGTGTCGAGATTGCCGGTCGGCTCGTCGGCGATGAGCAGGGCAGGCGAGGGGGCGAGCGCCCTGGCGATCGCCACGCGCTGCTGTTCACCGCCGGAAAGCTGACCGGGATAGTGGTTCAGCCGTTCGCCGAGACCGACCGATTTCAGCTCGCGATGAGCGATCTCGAAGGCGTTGCTAACATTGGCGAGTTCGAGCGGCACGGCGACGTTTTCCAGGGCCGTCATGTTGGCGATCAGATGAAAGGACTGGAAGACGATGCCGATGTTGCGGCCGCGGAAATCGGCGACCTGGTCCTCGCTGAGGCTATGGAGCGGCGTATCGTTGATGTTGATCTCACCGCTGTCGAGTTTTTCCAGCCCGGCAAGCACCATCAGCAGGGTCGATTTGCCGGAACCGGAAGGGCCGACGATGCCGACGGATTCACCGGCCGCGATATCGAGATCGATGCCCTTTAAGACATGGACGGAGGCGGCTGCGCTGCCGAGGGTCAGATCGGCGCCCTTCAACTCGATAATGGTTTTTGCCAACAGAAATCGCCCTATATAAGTCCGTAATCGAATGGCCGCATAACGGCACTTCGCCAATCTAGGGAAGCTGGAATGAGATTTAAAGTTGCCGCCCTTCAATTCACCGTCATCGCCGTCTCGCTGATCCTTGCCACTGCAGCCAATGCCCGGACAATCAATCTCGTCGGTTTTGGGGACAGTTTGATGGCGGGCTATCAGCTACCGCCCGGCGACGGCTTTCCTGAAAAGCTGCAGGCGGCCCTGAAGGCGAAGGGCCTCGACGTCGCCATCGCCAATGCCGGGGTCTCGGGCGACACCACGACAGGGGGCCTTGCGCGCATCGACTGGTCGGTACCCGACGGCACCGATGGCGTCATTCTCGAGCTTGGCGCAAATGATGCGTTGCGCGGCATCCCGCCAGAGGAGAGCGCGAAGAATCTCGATCAGATGATTATCCGGCTAAAAGAGCGTGGGATTGCCGTGCTGCTCGCCGGCATCATAGCGCCGCCGAACATGGGCGCGGATTATGCCGCACGATTCAACCCGATCTACCAGAAGCTCTCGGAAAAACATGGGCTTCCACTCTATGCCTTCTTCCTCGACGGCGTCGCGCTGGAGCCTGGGTTGAAGCTTGACGACGGCATGCATCCAAATGCGAAAGGGATCGACGCCATGGTCGAAAAGATGGAGCCTGCTGTCACAAATTTCGTCGAAACGATTTCTTCTGTGAAGAAATAGGGGCTTGCGCGGTTGTTGATTGCGTGATTCCGTGTGAGCACCTGCAAAAGATTCGGGGAGTGCTCGTGATGCCGAGACTGTTTACCGCCCTCGAAATTCCGCGCAATGCGGCGATGAGTCTTTCATTGCTGCGCGGTGGCCTCCCCGGAGCACGATGGATCGATGTGGAGAATTACCACATCACCCTGCGCTTCATCGGTGATGTCGACGGCCGCACGGCCGATGAAATCGTTGAACGCCTCGACCGGATCGACCGGCCGGAATTCCAGTTCCGGCTGGAAGGCATCGGTTCGTTCGGCTCGAAGAAACCGCATTCGGTCTGGGCCGGCGTCTCGCAATCGCCTGAGATGTATGCCCTGCAGGGCGAGATCGAGCGCATCTGCCAGCGCATCGGACTGCCGCCGGATCCCCGCAAATTCATGCCGCACGTGACGCTGGCGCGGCTCAAATCCTCGCGGCTCGACGATGTCGTGCAATATCTGGCGGGGCGCGGCAACTTCCACACCGCAACCTTCACCGCACCGCGCTTCGTGCTGCTGTCGTCGCGCGAATCGGTCGGCGGCGGGCCTTACCTCACCGAGGAAGTGTTCCCGCTGCACGAGGTGCGCTCGGCGCCCAGCGTTTCGAGCAGCCTGCTGCAGCCGGTCAAGAGCCTGGTGTAGACCAGCTCGAAACCTTCAGGGCCGCCATAATAGGGATCGGGAATATCCTCTCCCGTTCCCAGCGCGGTATCACCGAAAAGGTGGATATTCGTTCCATGCGGCGCGCTCTTTTCGAGCGCCGCCACGTTGTCGCGGTCCATCGCGAGAATCAGATCGAAATCCCTGAAATCCCTTGGCTGGATGCGGCGGGCGCGCTGTCCCGATATATCGATGCCGTGGCTTTTCGCGGTGGCGATCGAACGCCGGTCGGGCGGCTCGCCTTCGTGCCAGCCGCCGGTGCCGGCGGAAGCGATCGTAAAATCGCCGGTCAAGCCCGCCTCGGCGACAAGATGGCCAAAAATTCCCTCCGCGAGCGGAGAACGGCATATATTGCCCATGCAAACGAAAAGGATGCTGATGCGTTTCATCGGTAAACCTGTCGGACAGAGAAGAGGACCATGGCATGAAAATGGAAAGACTGGAACGGACGGCGGTTGAGGCTGAACTGACCGAGCTTTCGGGCTGGGCGCTCAACGATGCGGGTTCGTCGATATCGAAGACGTTCAAGTTCGCAAATTTCGTCGAGGCTTTCGGCTTCATGACGCAGGCAGCGCTTGCGGCCGAGAAACTCAACCACCATCCCGAATGGTTCAACGTCTATTCCAGGGTGGATGTGACGCTGAACACGCATGATGCCGGCGGGCTGACAGAGCTGGATTTCAAGCTCGCCAAAGCCATGGAGAAGGCTGCGGCGCGACGTGTTGCTTGAAAGCGGGGCCGATTGAAAGGGGCCGATTGAAAGACTGGGCGCCGTCACCATATGTTCGCATGGACAAAAGGGATGCAGGGATGGACGAGGTCAAATTCGGGGAAATCCTGTTGCCGGGCGACGAGGACACCCAGAGCCGGCGCGAGAAGACCGTCAGGCAGAAATTCTGGCCGACATTCCGGCGGGCCGTGCGGCAGATCCCCTTCTCGCGCGATGTCGTCGCCGGTTTCTATTGCGCGCTCGATCCGCAGACGCCGACCAAGGTGCGCGGCGTGCTGCTTGCCGCACTCGCCTATTTCGTCATGCCGATCGACATGATCCCGGATATTTTCGCCGTCATCGGCTTTTCCGACGACATCGCCGTGCTCTCGGCCGCCTTCGCCATTGTGCGCGGCCACATCCGGCCGGGCCACTACGAAGCGGCCGACCGCGTTCTCGCCGACCGGCCGGAAGAAGCGATGAAGACGATCTAAAGCGCGTCGCGATCTTTCGTCCTTCCAAAACCGCTGCCCACTTTGGGCGACATTCGTCAGGCGATTTCGCGTTCCAGCACCTTGCGGAGCTTGCCGAAGGCAAGCCGGATACGTGACTTCACCGTGCCGAGCGGCAACCCGGTCGATTCGGCGATCTCCGAATGCGATTGACCGAGGAAGAAGGCGGCGCGCAGCATGTCGCGCTGTTCCTCCGGCAATTGGCCGACGGCGGCGCGTATCTTAGCGTCGCGATCGTCATTGGCGATGATTTCTTCCGCGCCGATATCGGCCGGCGGCTGCAGGGCCGGATCGGTCTCATCGAAGATGCGGGTATTGGCGCGGCGTTGCATGTCGATGCGGCGGTTGCGGGCAATGCGGAAAAGCCAGGTCGAAAGTGAAGATCGCGTGGCATCATAGAGGTCTGCCTTGTGCCAAAGCACGATCATGATCTCCTGGACCAGTTCCTCGGCCTCGCCTGATGTCATCCTCTGGCGCATCAGCCAGGCCTTCAGGCGGGGTGCGAAATAGTCGAACAGGATGGAAAAGGCCTGCTGGTCGCGATCGTTCGCGACGGCCTTCGCGAGGGCAGCGAAACGCTGTCTTTCCTCGGCATCCATATCCCCTCACCAACCCCCTGCAGCAATAATTTCGTCTCGGATTTCCAAGTCTTACTGAGGTACAACGGATTTGGGAAAGGTCAAACTCTTGCCTGAATCTTTGTGTCTTAAATTCAGCCGAACGGACGACCAGTGCCATTGGGGCACGGTTTCGCGGTCGATACCGTCAAAGGGGCGAAAATTGACACTCGAGCTGAAATGACACAGGCACATACAAATCGCAGCTATTGTTGACCATTTGGTAACCTGAATTAAGTCAAAATAAAGCAGATCGTGATTATGCGGCGCCCGCTATGATCGCTTCGGGCCTTGAATCGCAAGAACCGGCAGGAATCCATGTTTGTAAAAAGTATCGTATCCGCTCTCGCACTCACCCTTGTTACGGCCGGAGTTGCGACAGCGCAGCAGGCCGCGCCGAACCGCATCCAGCAGTTCCAGGCATGGGGCGCCTACTCCTACAAGTCGGGCAGCAGCACCGTCTGCTACGTGCTGTCCGTTCCGACGGCAAAGCAGCCGGCAAGCGTTGACCACGGCGATAATTTCTTCATCGTCTCCCAGCGTCCGGGCCAGAACATCTCCTACGAGCCGCAGGCGATGATGGGCTACACGGTCAAGGAAAATTCGAAGATCAACGTCGTCATCGACAACAAGACCTTCGTAATGTTCACCAAGGACAAGGCCGGCTGGGTCGAGAACGCGGCGCAGGAGCCGGCCCTCGTCGCCGCGATGAAGACCGGTCATTCGATGACGGTCAATGCCGTTTCGCGCAAGGGCACCGGCACCTCCTACAGCTATTCGCTCTCGGGTATCTCGGCTGCGCTGAAGCAGATCGAAACCTGCAAGTAAGCTTTTTTTGTTGTCAGAGCTTCGAGGGCCGGCCTTGCGCCGGCTCTTGTCGTTTCCATCTATAGTGACGCGCGGGCAAAATGATGCTAAAGGCCGCGCAACAGCGGACAGATCGCGATATCAGTCGCCGTTCCGCCATTCAATTTCTGCCAATGTGCCGTCATGCACCCGCCAGTCTTCCGGCTTAGCCCTGAAGTTCGCAGGGTTTGCGGGGCGGTTACGTGTTCGAATTCGGGATGAAAGACTATGTCCGTCATGGATGCGATTGATGTCATCACGCCTCAGGCGCCTCGTGCCGCTTCCGGCGTCGAGAAGCCGTCCCTGATCGGGCTGTCGCGCGAGGAGATGGGGGCGGCACTCCGGGAAAAGGGTGTGGCCGAGAAGCAGATCAAGATGCGCGTCTCGCAGCTCTGGAACTGGATCTATGTGCGCGGGGTCTCCGACTTCGACCATATGACGAATGTCGCCAAGGACATGCGGGAAATGCTGAAGCAGCATTTCACCATCGAACGTCCCGAGATCGTCGAGGAGCAGGTCTCCAACGACGGCACGCGCAAATGGCTGCTGCGCTTTCCCGCCCGCGGCGCCGGGCGTCCAGTCGAGATCGAGGCCGTCTACATTCCGGAAGAGGGCCGCGGTACGCTCTGTCTTTCCAGCCAGGTCGGCTGCACGCTCACCTGTTCCTTCTGTCATACCGGGACACAGCGTCTGGTGCGCAACCTGACGGCGGAGGAAATTCTTTCGCAGCTGCTGCTTGCCCGCGACCGGCTTGGGGATTTCCCGGACCGTGAAGCGCCGCAGGGCACGATCATGCCTGCCGAGGGCCGCAAGGTCAGCAACATCGTCATGATGGGTATGGGCGAGCCGCTTTATAACTTCGATGCCGTCAAACAGGCATTGCTGATCGCCACGGATGGTGACGGCCTGTCGCTGTCCAGGCGCCGGGTTACGCTTTCCACCTCCGGCGTCGTGCCGGAGATCTTCCGCACCGGCGAGGAAATCGGCGTCATGCTGGCGATTTCGCTGCATGCGGTGCGCGACGATCTGCGCGACCTTCTGGTGCCGATCAACAAGAAGTATCCGCTGAAGGAGCTTATCGAGGCCTGCCGGTCCTATCCTGGGCTTTCGAACGCGCGGCGCATCACCTTCGAATATGTGATGCTGAAGGATGTCAACGACAGCCTGGAAGACGCCAAGGGGCTGATCAAGCTCCTGAAGGGCGTGCCGGCGAAGATCAACCTCATTCCGTTTAATCCCTGGCCCGGCACCAATTACCAGTGTTCGGACTGGGAGCAGATCGAGAAGTTCGCCGATTTCATCAATTCGGCAGGCTATGCCTCGCCGATCCGCACGCCGCGCGGTCGCGACATTCTTGCCGCCTGCGGCCAGCTAAAATCGGAGTCGGAACGCATGCGCAAGACCGATCGTTTGGCCTTCGAGGCGATGATGATCGCCAATCATGGCGCCGACGACTGATCAGCAAGTTTGATCCTCGCTACAATTCTCCGCGATTGATTTCAGGGGGCACTTTTCCTAAAAGTGCCCCCAAAATCATTCAGGAGGATCCCCATGCGCCCGATTTTGCTCGCTCTTGCCGCCACTTTGGCCCTTTCCCTGCCCGCAAAGGCCGATGATGTCACCGTCGCCGTGACGGCGATCGTCGAACATCCGGCGCTGGATGCGGCGCGCAAGGGCGTTCTCGATGCGCTGACGGCCGCCGGCTACAAGGAAGGCGAGAATCTGAAATTCGTGTTCGAATCGGCGCAGGGCAATCCGGCGACGGCAGCCCAGATCGCCCGCCAGTTCGCCGGTGACGAGCCCAATGTCATCGTGCCGATCTCGACACCCTCGGCCCAGGCCGTCGTTTCCTCGACGCGCGACATTCCTGTCGTCTTCACGGCCGTGTCCGATCCGCTCGGCGCCCAGCTCGTCAAGAACATGGACAAGCCCGGCGGCAATGTCACCGGCCTCTCCGATATGTCGCCGGTCGCCGAGCACCTCGCGCTGATCAAGGAAATCCTGCCCGATGTGAAAACCATCGGCTATCTCTACAATTCCGGCGAGGCGAATTCCGTTTCGCTGCTCGCCGTGTTGAAGGCTGAAGCCGAAAAGGCTGGCCTGAAGGTAGTCGAATCGGCCGCCACCAAGTCGGCCGAGGTCCAGGGTGCGGCACGTGCGCTCATCGGCCGCGCCGATGTGATCTACATTCCGACCGACAATACGATCATCTCCGCGCTTGAAGGCGCTGTCGCGGTGGCCGAAGAGAGCAAGCTGCCGCTCTTTACCGCCGATACGGATTCGGTTTCGCGTGGCTCGATCGCCGCCCTCGGCTTCAACTATTATGATGTCGGCAAGCAGACCGGCGAGATCGTCGTGCGTGTGCTGAAGGGCGAGAACCCGGGCGACATCGCGGTCAAGACTGCCGCCGGCAGCGACCTCGTCGTCAACAAGGCGGCGGCCGAGAAGATGGGGGTCACGCTGCCGCAGAGCGTGCTTTCCCGCGCTACCAAAGTCATCGAATAAACAAGGCGACTGCCGTCGCTGATCGAGTTTGCAGCCGCTCCCGTTCCACACGGGGGCGGCTGATGGTATTAAAAGCCTGATGTTTCGCGCAGGGCGCGGAGCGGAAACGGACAGAAGAGGGGCGGAAGCCTTGAGCCAAATTGCATTCTGGGGGGCCGTCGAACTCGGACTGGTCTATTCCTTCGTCGCCCTTGGGGTCTATCTCGCCTTCCGTGTTCTGGACTTTCCCGACCTGACGGTCGATGGCTCCTTTCCACTTGGCGCGGCGGTGACGGCCGTGCTGATCATTGCCGGCATCAATGCCTGGCTTGCGGCTCTGATCGCCATGGCAGCCGGTGCCGCCGCCGGCATGGTGACGGCGCTGCTCAACGTGCGCTTCAAGATCCTCAACCTGCTCGCCTCGATCCTGACGATGATCGCATTGTTTTCCGTCAATCTGCGCGTGATGGGCAAACCCAATGTCGCCCTCATCAATGCCGACACGATGATCAGCCCGTTCTTCGGCCATGGCCTTCGCGATTTCTACGTGCGGCCGCTCTTCGTCGGTGTTCTGGTCGTCATCGCCCTCATTCTGGTCTGGCGTTTCCTGGAGAGTGATGCGGGGCTGGCAATGCGGGCGACCGGCGCCAATGCAAGGATGGCGCGGGCCCAGGGCGTCGATACCAGCCGGCAGATCTATCTTGGCATGGCGATATCGAATGCGCTGGTGGCGCTCGGCGGCGCGCTGTTTGCCCAGACGAACGGTTTTGCCGACGTCACCTCAGGCGTCGGCACGATCGTCGTCGGTCTCGCTGCCGTTATCATCGGCGAGACGCTGCTCGGGCGCCGCGGTCTGCTGATCGCGCTTGTTGGATGCGTGCTCGGCTCGATCCTCTACCGCATCGCGATCCAGCTAGCGCTTTCGAGCGACGTCATCGGCCTGCAGGCGTCCGACCTCAATTTCGTCACGGCCGTGCTGGTGACCGTGGCGCTCATCCTTCCCCGTTTGCGCGGAGGTGCCGCGTCGTGATCAACCTCAAGAACATCAAGGTGGTTTTCGGGCGCGGTACGCCGCTGCAGAAGCAGGCGCTTTCGGGCGTCAGCCTGACGATCGAGGAAGGCTCCTTCGTCACCGTCATCGGCTCGAACGGCGCGGGCAAATCGACGCTGCTCGGCGTGCTCGCCGGCGATGTGCTGGCAAGCGAAGGGCAGGTGCTGATCGGCAATAGCGACGTGACGCGCAAGACGACGGCGGCGCGCGCCGGACTTGTCGCCCGTGTCTTCCAGGACCCGCTGACCGGAAGCTGTGGTGCCTTGTCGATCGAGGAGAACCTGGCGCTTGCGGCGCGGCGCGGCGAGCGGCGCGGGCTTGTTTCGGCGCTTGGCGCAAAACGGCGCGATCATTTTCGCGAGAGGATCGCCGAGCTCAATCTCGGGCTGGAGAACCGCATGAAGGACCGCATGGACCTGCTTTCCGGCGGCCAGCGGCAGGCGGTGTCGCTTGTCATGGCGACGCTGGCGGGCTCGGAAGTGCTGCTGCTCGACGAACATACGGCGGCGCTCGACCCCGGCATGGCGGAATTCATCATGGGTCTCACCCAAAAGATCGTTTCCGAGCGCAAGCTGACGACGCTGATGGTGACGCATTCGATGCGCCAGGCGCTCGACTATGGCCATCGGACGGTGATGCTGCATGGCGGCGAGATCGTGCTCGATGTCGCCGGCGACAGCCGCAAGACATTGCAGGTCGAGGATCTGATCGCGATGTTCCGCAAGATGCGCGGCCAGACGCTGGATGATGATGCGTTGCTGATCGGCTAACGCCGACAGCTACTGATCGCTAAGCGACAGCGGGCTACTTCGCCTGGGTGAGCAGGATCTTCGCAGCGAAGACCGAGAAGACGCCGGCGAAGGTATAGTCCATGCCGCGCAGCACTTTCTTGTTGTTCTGCAGCCAGGAGGCCAGCCAGTCGGCGGCAAAGACGACGCTGGCATTGACCGGCATGCCGATCAGGATGAAGCAGAAGCCGAGAAAGAGCAACTTTTGGGTGACGGCCGGATCGCCGGCGCTGACGAATTGCGGCAGGAAGGTCATGAAGAAGATGATGACTTTGGGGTTCAGAAGATTGACCCAGAAGCCCGACGAGATGTTCGAAAGCGGCGTGCCCTTCTGCTCCTCGACCTTGGCGACGGTGAGCTTCGAACCGAAACGGATCGCCTGCACCGCCAGCCAGAGCAGATAGGCGGCACCGCCAGTCTTCAGGATCAGGAAGGCGGTCGGCGAGGCGGTGATCAGCGCCGAAATGCCGAAAGCGACCAGCATGGTGTGGACGACGATGCCGAGGCTGGTGCCGACGACAACGAAGAGAGCCGCCTTCTTGCCCTGGGCGAGCGCGCGGCTGATCGACAGCGTCATATCGGGGCCCGGGGTTGCCGCAAGCAGCAGCGTCGCGGCGGCGAAGGCGAAAAGGGTCGGCAGGCTGGGCAGGAAATCCATGACACACTCTGAAAGCCGGAAAGGATCTGGGGATCTCCTACCCGGCTTTCAGAAAATTACCAATCAAACCTTCTGATGGTACCGATTACTTCTGGTCGAGGAAGGCCTTGAAGCTGTCGGCATAATCCTTGTGCCAGCGTGACAGCGGCGGACGGTTCTCGATGATATCGCCGGCCGCCCAGGCCATCCGGCGTTCGTCGACCGGACGCGCCACATCATTGTCGGGGCAGAGAATATAGAAATCGCCGCGTTCGAGGCTTTCGACCATGAAATCGACGGTCTGTTCCGGCGTCCAGGCCGCGGCCGGTTTTTCCGCGCGGTCGCCCTTGGTGAGGCCGGTGAAGACGAAGCCGGGGATCAGAAGATGGGCGGAGATCTTTCCGCCTTCGGTATTGCGAAGCTCATGCTGCAATGCTTCCGTGAAGACTTTGACGCCTGATTTGGAGATGTTGTAGGCGGGGTTGCCGGGCGGCGTGGTGATGCCCTGCTTGGAGCCGGTGTTGATGATCAGGCCCGGCTCGCCATGCGACAGCATCTTCGGGCCGAAGGTGCGGGTGCCGTTGATCACGCCCATCAGGTTGACGGCGAAGATATTGTCCCAGTTCGCCTGCGGGCTGAAGATCGAGGTTTCCGGGCCGATGCCGGCATTGTTCATCAGCACGTGTACACGGCCGAAACGCTGGAGCACGGCGCGTTCAAGCGCTTCCAGCGAGTCTCTGCTGGCGACGTCGGTCTCGACCGCCATCACATTTTCCTCGCCGGCAATGGCCTTGAGTTCATTGGCGGCGTCGGCCAGCCGATCGCCGCCGAGATCGGCAATGGCGACGCTCATGCCGCGTCCGGCGAAATATTTCGCCGCGGCAAGACCGATGCCGGAGGCGCCGCCGGTGATGACGGCAACATTGGTCTTCTTGAAAATGTCTTGAATATTCGTCACGGGGCAGCCTCTCCTCGGAGCATTGTTTGGACGCTGCCGAATATGGTAGTTTCGAAGTGCAAGTCAAACCTGCGAGGTACCCGCGCGTGGCCAAGGTCGTGTCCATCAGAATCGATGACCACATGGAGGAATTTATCGGCAATCAGCTCGATCAGGGAGCCTATGGCTCCGCAGACGAGGTGATCGACGCCGGCTTGAGGCTTTTGCAGCGCGAGGCAGAGCTTGCGGCAATCGAGGCAGCCATTATCGAAGGTGAGAAATCTGGCAAACCGCGGCCTTTTGATTTTGATGCTTTTATCGAGGGAAAGCGAGCGCGACACGGTCGCCAATGAAAGCGCTTGTTCTCTCGCCAGCCGCTGTCGATGATATCGACAGGATTTATGACTATACCGAAGAGAAATGGGGCCAAGGTCAAGCGGAGGACTATATCGTTGCGCTCCGGGATGACTGCCAGGCGCTTGCAGCACAGACAAAGCGTGGCCGCAAAATCATTGGATTGAGGAGCGGCTACACCGCCTTGGCGTTTCGCTCGCATTTCGTCATCTACGCTGAGACCGAAAAAGTGTTGACGGTTATTCGCATCCTGCATCGGCGCATGAATATCGCGGCCCATCTCTAAACTAGGCTTGTGGTGTCCGGCTTGCCCTTGCGTCACGCGCCAATCTCGCTAAAAGTGCCGCGACACCGGGTTTTGCCGGCCTTTTATGCAACGGACCTCATCATCATGGCATCATACAAAGACGTGAAGAAAGTCGTTCTCGCCTATTCCGGCGGCCTCGACACCTCGATCATCCTGAAGTGGCTGCAGACGGAGCTCGGCGCCGAAGTCGTCACCTTCACCGCCGATCTCGGCCAGGGCGAAGAGCTGGAGCCGGCACGCAAGAAGGCCGAGATGCTCGGCATCAAGGAGATCTACATCGAGGATGTGCGCGAGGAATTCGTGCGCGATTTCGTCTTCCCGATGTTCCGCGCCAATGCCGTCTACGAAGGCGTCTACCTGCTCGGCACCTCGATCGCCCGTCCTCTGATTTCCAAGCATCTGATCGATATCGCCAAGAAGACCGGCGCCGATGCGATTGCCCACGGCGCGACCGGCAAGGGCAACGACCAGGTCCGTTTCGAACTCTCCGCCTATGCCCTGAACCCCGACATCAAGATCATCGCGCCGTGGCGCGACTGGGCTTTCAAGAGCCGCACGGATCTGCTGGCCTTTGCCGAACAGCACCAGATCCCTGTTGCCAAGGACAAGATGGGCGAGGCGCCGTTCTCCGTCGACGCCAACCTTCTGCATTCCTCTTCCGAGGGTAAGGTTCTCGAGGACCCCTCCCAGGAGGCGCCTGAATATGTGCATATGCGCACCATTTCGCCTGAGGCCGCACCCGACAAGGCAACGACCATCAAGGTCGGCTTCGAAAAGGGTGATGCGGTTTCGATCAACGGCGTGCGCATGAGCCCGGCGACGCTGCTGGCTGCGCTCAACAATTATGGCCGCGACAACGGCATCGGCCGTCTCGACCTCGTCGAGAATCGTTTCGTCGGCATGAAGTCGCGCGGCGTCTACGAGACACCAGGCGGCACGATCCTGCTTACGGCGCATCGCGCCATCGAATCGATCACGCTCGACCGTGGTGCCGCCCATCTCAAGGACGACATCATGCCGCGTTACGCCGAGCTGATCTATTACGGCTTCTGGTTCTCGCCGGAGCGCGAGATGCTGCAGGCGCTGATCGACAAGAGCCAGGAGCATGTCGACGGCGAAGTGACGCTGAAGCTCTACAAGGGCAATGTCATGGTCATCGGCCGCGAAAGCGATAAGTCGCTCTATTCCGACAAGCTCGTCACCTTCGAGGACGATCAGGGCGCCTACGACCAGAAGGATGCGGCCGGCTTCATCAAGCTCAATGCGCTGCGCCTGCGCACGCTCGCCAAGCGCAACCTCGTGAAATAATCACGGTTCGCCTTCGAACCGGATGTGAGCCCGCCGGCATTGCCGCGCGGGCTTTTTCGTGGAGTGAGGTAGCAAACCAGCAACCTCTTAGAGCGTCTGGATGACCGGATTGCGCAAGGAGCAGTCGTTGGCCCGTGATGAAGGAATGACTGTTACCGGGCCGACTGCCGACCGTCCGCTGTCAGCTTACCCGACGAGAAAACGGACATTCGGGCACTCCGCGCCAAGGTCTGGGATTGGCCCAAAGCCGCCGATAATCATTGCTCTGCAGGCAATAATTTTGGATGTGAGCCTTTCGGTTGAGCGCCTGCTGTGGTCACTGAGCCTCCAGCATTTCAGCAGCCTTTGTGTATCCGCCGCCCATTCCGTCGAGGAAATGAAGATGAGAGCCCTTGTTGCCGGAAGGTACCAGGCAAGTCATGAGCGCGTGGGATTGCCGGTGTAGCCCAAACCTGATGTCACCACGATTTCTGGCGCGGACAAGCAGAGCTTCGACCACTCCGATCTGTTCGGCCGTGCAATCCAGCGTCAAACGGAGAACGTCGTCGTATCTGCGATAGTCCGAATTCGCGACGACATCGGCCCATGCTGCGCCGCTGAGATAGTCTTCGACGTCCTGCGTGATGACGATGTCGTTAGGTACCGGGTGGGAATGTCGCTCTCCTGTGTCGAAAACCGCCACGATTTGCTTCGCAAGCTTCGCGAACATCGTGGACCTCGAATGGTCGCAGGGTTCCAGGAGGAGGGAAAGTATTTCGCCGCTCCGGCTGGGGATCGGTGCCCATTCGCAAGTCAGGCCGCTCAGGTTCGCGGAGGTGTCCGTGACGTTGTCGGCGATCCCATACTTTCCGAATTTGATTTGCCGATCAGCCCAGTTAAGTCCGCCGCCAGCAAACATCGAATAGATAGCAGTTTCGGATGCTGAGAATCGAGCAGTACGGACATCTTTACCCCCTGCACGGATTTCTCTCACCGAGACCAGGCCAGCCCGGAGATCAAGCTGGAAGACGTCGCGGACGTGTCCAACGGTCTGCCGGAGCGCCGCCGTCGCTGTTTCCAGTCTGTCGGGATGGAAGGCGAATGCGGCACCGTCGCCTCGAAACACGAATGGGAAATCGAAGCTGTTCCAGGCGTTCCCCAATGCCGCGATGGCCGATGCGCCCGCGTAATTGACGTCCTTGTAGCGTCCCGCATTCACCGCAGAAGTGGAGTTCACGACATCCGTAATCCCGACAAGCCATTCGTCAGGCAATGGCTGGTAGATCGTCGTGTCAAGCAACTCGGCAAAATCATGATAGGCGTGACGTTTAGTGCTGAATCTGAACATTGCATTTCCTCCAGACATTTCGACGTCGCTGTTTGTGCGGATGGCTCGGCAGCTCGATGGTTGTTGGGTCTGCCCGATAAACCGGACAGACCCAAAAGGTCGCGCTTAGATGAGATTGGTGACGACGTCGATATTGCCGTGCGTTGCCTTCGAATAGGGGCAAATGCCGTGGGCGGCATCGAGCAGCTCGCGAGCAATCACCGGGTCGATGCCGGGGACGCTGACATTGAGGCGGGCACTGAGGAAGAAGTTGCCATCGTCATTGTTCAGATCGATTTCAGCGTCGACTGATATCCCGGCAGGGAGCTTGATCTGTTTCCTGGAGGCCACCAGTTCGATGGCTCCCATGTAGCAGGCGGACCAGGCGGCTCCGAACAGGTTTTCGGCGGCCGGATGCGGCTGCTTCATCTTGATGTCCAGAAAGCCATCGGCGCTGCGAGCACCGCCATCGCGGCCATTGGTGTTGTGTGTCTTACCAGTGAAGAGAACCTTGGAGGTCATGGCGAAATTCCTTTTGGTAGCTGTTGATGATTGAGCGTCTGCACCGTGTGCTGACCAAAGACCTACCTCGCCGAGACCGGGATCGCACGTTATGCGTTGCTAGCTGTTAATAGCTGCGATTAACGGCACACGAGCACCGTATAAGCGAGAAGCCCGTCCACACGGGGGCTCGCAGGCCAACGGACGCTGCTTCCGATAAGCATCGGGCCGTTATCAAGATCTCACAACACCTAACGTGTGAACTCCACGTCCCCAGCGTACCCCTTGAAGCAGCACAGTCGTGCAGACGATCAACCTGTTTCCAAGGAGAATGATCATGACCGCTATCAAGACTGACGTTATCGACGAGGATCGCCGTCGCCTTCTGGCTGCTGCAGCGTCCGGCATTGCTGCCCTGGGCATCGCAAGTTTGCTTCCCGCGGGTTCGACTGCCGCAACGGAATCCGATGCCATCCGCCCGTTCCGGGTGAACGTTCCAGAGGCTGATCTCGCCGACCTTCGCTATCGCCTTGCTCACACCCGCCTCCCCGAAAAGGAGACAGTCAGCGATTTCTCCCAGGGTGTACCGCTCAAAACCACCAAGCAGTTGCTCGATCACTGGCAGAACAAATACGACTGGCGCAAGGTCGAAGCCCGGATCAATGCCGTGCCGAATTTCATCACCGAGATCGATGGGCTGGACATCCATTTCATCCATGTTCGTTCCAAGCACGAGAACGCGCTTCCTCTGATCGTGACCCACGGATGGCCGGGCTCGATCATTGAGCAATTGAAGATCATCGGGCCGCTCACCGACCCGACAGCCTACGGTGGCAGTGCCTCGGATGCATTTCACATCGTCATCCCGTCGATGCCAGGATATGGCTTTTCCGGAAAGCCTGATGCGACCGGCTGGGGACCAGAACGGATAGCGACGGCATGGATCACTCTGATGCGGCGTCTGGGCTACAAGCAATTCGTTGCGCAAGGCGGCGATTGGGGCGCAGTCGTGACCGATATGATCGGTGTGCAGGCTCCTCCGGAATTGCTCGGCATCCATACCAACATGCCGGGAGCGATCCCCAACGACATCAACAACGCATCCTTTGTCGGAGCCCCTGCTCCAGCAGGGCTGTCGGACGAAGAAAAAGCCTCCTACGACCAGCTCGTCTCCTTCTACAAGAATGTCTACTACGCATTTCTGATGGGCACGCGTCCCCAGACCCTCACCGGCTTGTCGGACTCACCCATCGCACTCGCGACCTATATGCTCGATCATGACAGGGCGAGCCTGGCGATGATCGCACGATCATTCGACGGCCAGGATGAGGGTGTGAGCCCTGACGATGTCCTCGACAACGTGACGCTGTTTTGGCTGACAAATACCGGCGTATCCGCCGCGCGGCTCTATTGGGAGAACAAGCTCGTATTCTTCGCTCCGAAGGGCGTCAAGGTGCCGGTCGCAGTCAGCGTCTTCCCAGACGAACTCTACCAGACGCCCCGCGCCTGGGCCGAGAAGGCTTATCCAAACCTGGTTCACTACAACAAGCTTCCGAAGGGTGGACACTTTGCAGCATGGGAGCAGCCGAAGCTCTTCACAGACGAGGTCCGTGTCGGCTTTCGCAGCCTGCGGAAGTCCGGCTGATCTTATCAGGCGAGCGCCCCAACCGGCGCTCGCCGCTCAAGGGATATGTCCATGAACAACACCATGCATCTGATCTACACGGCAATCACCGAAACGACAGGTGGGCGTCAGAACGGGATCGCCCGCAGCACCGACGGCGTGCTCGACATCAGGCTTTCAGAACCCGGTTCGGCCCGAATCGGCACCAATCCCGAACAGCTCATGGCTGCCGCCTGGTCGGCGAGCTTCGCAAGCTCCATGGCGAAGGTCGCCAGAGAGACCGGAGTGAACCTTCCCGCCAACGTCAAAATTCATGCCGAAGTCGATCTGTCATCGGACGACGATCAATCAATCTTCGGCGTTCGGCTCGCCATTCTACTTCCCGGTCTGGAAAGAGACGTCGCTTCCTCTTTGATCGAAGAGTCGCGGCGGATATGTCCATTTTCCAGGGCTACACGGGGCAATGTCGAGGTCGTATTCAGGATCGGGTGAGGGCGCGCTGCGGCAGTGTTCGTCCTCAATAGCCTCAGCAGTGCGATTGGAGTATAAGCAGCCAGTGGGGACGGCTGGGGCAAAGCCATGAACATAGGCGGCGACGTTAAAGCGGAGGAGTTATCCTTCGGTCCGTTCCGTTTGAGTGTCGGCCAACGGCTTCTCGCGAAGGACGGGGTTCCGATAAACCTCGGGGCGCGTGCACTGGACTTGCTGGTCGCTCTCACCCTCGCTCCCAATGTCATCGTCAGCAAGCAAGACCTGATATCCCGCGTCTGGCCTGATGTCATCGTCGATGAAGGCAGCCTGCGTTTCCACATGACAGGCCTGAGGAAGGCGCTGGGCGACGGTCACGATGGAGCACGGTACATCACCACTATTGCCGGACGGGGCTATTGTTTCGTCGCGCCAATCTCACGATCCGGTCTCCTTCGACAAGTCTCCGCCGAACTCGATTTCCGTTACGCTATTCTGCCGGGCCGACCGGATCGCATGGTCGGCCGAGAGCAGGACGTTCTTGCGCTGACCGAAAAGCTGATGGCCTCGCGAATGGTCACCATTGTCGGCGTCGGTGGTGTCGGAAAGACGACCGTCGCCACGGCAGTCGCGCATCACCTCGCTCCCACATTCAAGGGAGCGGTCCTGTTTGCCGATTATGGCATGGTGAGCGATCCGGCTCTAGTCGCGGCCGGGATCGCCTCGATGCTTGGTTTGTCCGTCAGCTCCAGCGATGTACGTCCCAGTTTGATTGCCTACCTCCGCGACAAGCAAATCATGCTGATACTCGACACCTGCGAGCATCTGATTGACGCCATTGCCGATCTCGTGGCCGCTATTGTCGAAGCCGCCCCTCAGGTCTTTCTGCTGGCAACAAGTCGCGAGGCGTTAAGGATCGAGGCCGAAAGCGTCTACCGGCTAGATACCCTCGCTTTCCCCCCGGATGACCTGGAACTTACGACCGACACGATACTTGCCTTTCCGGCGACTCGGCTGTTCGTCGAACGGGCTGCGGCGAGCGGTGCCAATCTCAATCTCAGCGACCAGGATGCCCGCGTCGTCGCGAGTATTTGCCGAAAACTCGATGGTATGGCGCTTGCGTTAGAACTCGCCGCCAGACGCGTCGAAAGCTATGGCCTCCTTCAGACCGCCAAGCTGCTCGATCAGCATCTGACATTGGGGTGGGCGGGATCGCGAAACGCACCGCCGCGACAAAGGACCCTACAGGCGACGCTCGACTGGAGCTTTGGACTTCTAACAGACCTGGAGCGCACGGTGCTCCGGCGGCTTGCCGTTTTTGTCGGCGACTTCACCCTCGACGCTGCGCTGGAGGTCATTTCCACAGCGGACATGGCGCCCTCGGTCATATTCGAGGCACTGGACAATCTGGTCGCCAAGTCTCTGCTCGCAACGCGGCCGGCAGGGGCGACGATGCGCTACCGCTTGCTGGATACGACACGTGCCTACGCGCTCCATGCGCAGACGGACGAGGACCGCGCCGGATTGAATGCGCGTCACGCGACCTATTATCAGCGTTGGCTGGAGCAATTCGGACCGGATTGGCCGACGCTTTCTACGGGGCCTGAGCGATTGCCGTATTTCGTGAGCATCAACAACGTGCGGGCGGCACTGGAATGGGCGTTCGGGGAGCATGGCGATATCGACGTCGGCATAAGGCTTGCGGCTGCTGCTGTACCTGTGTTCCAGGTGATGTCACTTTTCCCGGAGTGCCAGCGATGGTCGGAACGGGCGGTTCTTGCACTGGATGAGGCGTTCAGGGGAGGCGTCGAGGAAATGCACTTACAAGCCGGTCTGGGAATTTCCCGGATGTATCTGCAGGGAGGCCGCGAGACACCGCAGATCGCTCTTGGTCGCGCCCTCCATATTGCCGAGGACCGGGGGAACGCGCTCGACCAGTTGCGCATACTAGGTCCGTTGCACATGTTCAGCCTTCGGATAGGAGATTTTAACGCCGCTCTTGATTATGCCCGGCGGTGTTCGGCAATCGCCGCCACTCTCGATGACGCCGCCACTGTCGAACTGGCGCATTTCTTCCTCGGCAATTCGCTGCACTTTACCGGTAATCTTCGCCACGCCCGCACCGAACTCGAAGCGGCTACAAGAAGCGAACAGCAGCCACAACGAACACCTGCAAGCTACGTCGGCTTCGAGGGAAAGCATCTCGCTGGCGGAATTCTTGCACGGAACCTTTGGCTACAAGGCTACCCGGAGCAGGCCGACGTCCAAGCGCGACAGGCGATCAGCGATGCCGCTAGGTTGGATCACTCGCTGACACTCTGCATCGCACTGCTTGGAGGCATTGCAGTCTTCCTATGGCGGGGCGACGTGCCGAGTGCCGAGGAACACATTGAATGGCTGGTCTCCCGTGCGGGGCTACACAACCTGTCTCCCTACGTGTCGGTGGCTCGGGGCTTCGAAGGCGAACTGGCCATCCGTCGGGGACAGGTGAAGCTGGGGATCGAGACACTCAGACGATGCATCGAGAAGCTTCATGCATCCACCTACGAGGTGTTCACGACGATGTTGGAGCTGTCCCTTGCAAAAGGACTGGCACTGATCGGAGAGCGCGAGGAAGGGATGGCCCGGATCAACAAGACCATCGAACTTGTCGAGAGGAACGGCGACCTTTGCTATATGCCGGAGCTGCTGCGCGTGAAGGCAGGTTTGCTGTCGATCAATTCCGCAACCGACGCCGAGGCTTGCTTGGTCTCGTCTTTGGAAAGAAGTGCCAGCATGGGTGCACATGCCTGGGAGCTGCGGGCAGCAACCGATCTGGCCGCACTGATGGCCAGCGACGGTAGGTTACGCGAGGCTCGGGTACTGCTGACGCCAGTGTGTCAGCGATTTGAAGAGGGTTTGGACACGACAGACGTGATGGCCGCAGAGACACTACTACAAAACCTGTCATAACCTCGCGAGTAACTGAAGTGGCTGCTTTTGGTGCACAGGGGGACGGAGACCGTGCCCAAGACGATGTCCGCTTTCAGGAAGCTGCGAAGCCGCCCTCTATGGTCGACATGGGCGCGCAAAGCGGCCTTATCCTTCGAAAGCGAAAAAGTTCGCTTAGGGCCGAAAGCCGCTCCGCTTTTCGTGCTAATGCAACCACTCTTGACGAATGCCCGCGATTGCCTAGTCTGCAACATCATCCTCCGGAGCATTCCCATGACGCAGTCACTGGTCTTCGGCGCCTTTCTGGCGGCGCTCTTTTATGTGCTCATTCCAGGACCTGCCTTCCTGCAGCTGCTCGGCATCGGCGCCGGGCAGGGGCGCAAGGCCGGCGCCTTCTTCATGATGGGGCATCTGGTCGGCGATATCATCTGGTCGTCGCTGGCGCTGATCGCGATCGTCGGGGTAAAGACGATCGGAACCTTCGTCTTCGACCTGCTCGGCCTTGCCTGCGGTTTCTACCTCGCCTGGATCGGCTGGAGCACCGTCAATGCCAAGCCGAAGGCGGAAGGGCAGGCGCTTGTTGTGGTCGAGCGGCCGTTTCGCCGCGGTCTGATCTTCGGCGTCACCAATCCGAAGGGTTATCCGGTGGCGCTCGCCACCTTCACCGCACTGGTTGCAGGCTCGGCCGGCGCGCTCGATTTCGAGGCGTTGCCGGTGCTGCTCGGCGTGTCGTTCGTCGGTTTCGTGACGGCCGACATCATCCTGATCGGCATCATCGGCGCCGGCACGGTGCGGCGCTTCTATCGTGCCCATGAGCGATTGATCGTGCGCTGCTCCGGCGTGCTTTTCATGGGATTTGCCGCCCAGGCGCTCTGGCACGCAACGCCCGGCCTGCTCGGTTGGCGCAAGGCTTAAACGCAATCAGGCATTCAGGAAATTGACGATCGATTTCAGTGTCTGGACCTCGTCAGAATCGCCGATCGACATGGCGATCTGCAGCTGGTTCTTGTAATAATCGAGGAAATTGAAGCTGGTGCCGTCGGTGACGCTGGAGAGATCGACGATGTTGCCGAGTGGATCGATCGCATGCATCGGCAGGGGTTCTGAGATCGCGGCGTAGGTGTTCTGATCGATCAGGCCGCTGTCGAAGCTCTGGCGTGCGTAATTGCGCAGCTCTCCAGGGCTGACCGCGGTGAAATCCGGGCCTTCGCCAACATCGTCTTCGATCTGGAACGAGGCCGGGGCGACAGCTCTGGTCTCGATTTCAATATCAGGGGTCTTCGAACTTTTTGCGTTGTTAGGATTGTTTTTAAAAAGCAAACTCTGAGAAGACCGCACAGAAAAAATTTCCATGGCGCATGTCCCCTTACAAGAAGAACATCGGAAAACTAGCGCCTGCGCGTGATTCGCGTCAATTGTTAACGATTGGTTAATTTTCACGTATCAATTGTTGTCCACCAGATTTGGCAGGCGCCCGCCAAATTTGGCAGGCGAGGCAAAAGGTCCTTCCCGACAACATACCAATCCTACGATAGTCCTCCTATATTGACGATCCATCTGCATGCCAAAAGGAATTCTCCGATGCCTTCTCCACATGACTTTAATCCGGCGCTGGTGACCTGGGACGGTCTTCACGGCCTGCCGCGTTTCGATGCTGTTGATGACGGTGACTTTGCCGCCGCCTTCGAAGCCGCACTTGCCGCGCATGAAAAGGAGATCGACGAGATTGCCGGAAACGGCGATGCGCCGACGTTCGACAATACGGTCGTGGCGCTGGAGATTGCCGGCGACGCGCTGTCGCGTGTCTCGGCGCTGTTCTGGAACAAGGCGGGCGCCCATACCAATGATGTGATCCAGGCGCTGGAGCGGGAGATCTCGCCGAAGATGTCGCGCCATTATTCGAAGATCGGCATGAATACAGCACTTTTTGCCCGCATCGACACGCTCTGGGAGAGCCGCGACAGCCTGGGCCTGACGCTCGAACAGACACGGGTGCTGGAGCGCCACTGGAAAGGCTTCGTCAAATCGGGCGCCAAGCTTGAGAAGGCCGAGCAGGAAAAACTCGCGGCGACCAACGAAAAGCTTGCCGGCCTCGGGACGCAATTCGGCCAGAACGTGCTGGCCGACGAAAAGGCCTGGGCACTGGTCCTTTCGGACAGTGCCGAGCTCGCGGGCCTGCCGGAATTCCTGCGTGACGCGATGGCGGCAGCAGCGCGCGAACGCGGTGAGGAGGGCAAATATGCGGTGACGCTGTCACGCTCGATCATCGAGCCGTTCCTGACCTTTTCGGAGCGCCGCGATCTGCGCGAGCAGGCTTTCAAGGCGTGGGTGGCGCGCGGCGAAAATGACGGAGAGACGGACAACCGCGCCGTCATCCGCGAAACTTTGGCGCTGCGCCATCAGGTGGCGACGCTGCTTGGCTACGGCAATTTCGCCGAGCTGAAACTCGACAACACGATGGCGAAGACGGCGGAGGCCGTGAACGGTCTGCTGAGGGCCGTCTGGGAACGGGCGGTGAAACGCGCCGGCGAGGAGGAGATCGATATCGCGGCACTGATCGCCGAGGAGGGCCGGAACCACGAGGTGATGCCCTGGGACTGGCGCCACTATGCCGAAAAGATCCGGGCGCGGAAGTTCGACTTCTCCGAAACCGAGCTCAAGCCTTATTTGCAGCTCGAGAAGATCATCGAAGCCTGCTTCGACGTGGCCGGCCGGCTGTTCGGCATCCGGGCCGTCGAGAAGAAGGGCGTGGCCGCCTATCACCCTGACGTTAGGGTGTTCGAAATCAGGGACCGCGAGGACAAGCTCGTCGCCCTCTTCCTCGGCGATTATTTCGCCCGCAGTTCGAAACGCTCCGGCGCCTGGATGAGTTCGCTGCAATCGCAGCACAGGCTGGAACTGAAGAACGGCCGCCATGGCGAATTGCCGATCATCTATAATGTCTGCAACTTCGCCAAGCCTGCGGAAGGCAAGCCGGCGCTGCTGTCGCTCGACGATGCTCGCACGCTGTTTCACGAATTCGGCCATGCGCTGCACGGCATGCTTTCGAACGTCACCTATCCCTCGGTTGCGGGCACCGGCGTTTCGCGCGATTTCGTCGAGCTGCCGTCGCAGCTCTATGAGCATTGGCTGACGGTGCCCGCTATCCTGAAGCGTTACGCCGTGCATGTCGAAACCGGCGAGCCGATGCCGCAGGCCCTGCTCGACAAGGTGCTTGCCGCCCGGACCTTCAATGCCGGCTTCAATACCGTCGAGTTCACCTCGTCGGCGCTGGTCGACATGGCGTTTCACACGAGAACGGCCGTCGAGGACCCGATGGCGGTGCAGGCCGAGGTGCTGGCCGAAATCGGCATGCCGAAGTCGATCGTCATGCGCCATGCGACGCCGCACTTCCAGCACATCTTTTCGGGAGGCTATTCGGCCGGCTATTACTCCTACATGTGGTCGGAAGTGCTCGACGCCGACGCCTTTGCCGCCTTCGAGGAGACGGGAGACGCCTTCAACAGCGAGATGGCCCGCAAGCTCAAGGACAATATCTATTCCGTTGGCGGTTCGGTCGATCCTGAAGATGCCTACAAGGCCTTCCGCGGCAAGCTGCCGAGCCCGGATGCAATGCTTGTCAAAAAAGGACTTTCGACCTTCGAGGAATTGACAGGCAGCGACGCCTAAGACAATTTGATGACACGCTATGATGCGGCGGGGCGACAGCCTTGCCGCAGCTTTTGCGCGTTCCCCCCTTTCGCAAACGCAAAAAAAACTGTATGGACGCCCCAAACTAATAGGCGCGTCCTCTAGAGCGTGCGCCCCAGCCTCAGAGATTTCACATATGTCACTTCGCAATATCGCGATCATCGCGCACGTTGACCATGGCAAAACGACCCTGGTGGATGAGCTTCTCAAGCAGTCCGGCTCGTTCCGCGAAAATCAGCGTGTCGCTGAACGCGTGATGGACTCGAACGATCTCGAAAAAGAACGCGGCATCACCATTCTCGCCAAGGCGACCTCGGTGGAATGGAAGGGTGTCCGCATCAACATTGTCGACACCCCCGGCCACGCCGACTTTGGCGGTGAAGTCGAGCGCATTCTCTCGATGGTGGATGGCGCGATCGTTCTCGTCGACTCCTCTGAAGGCCCGATGCCGCAGACGAAATTCGTTGTCTCCAAGGCGTTGAAGGTCGGTCTTCGTCCGATTGTCGCGATCAACAAGATCGACCGTCCGGATGGCCGCCACGAAGAAGTCATCAACGAAGTCTTCGACCTCTTTGCGAACCTCGACGCGACCGACGAGCAGCTCGACTTCCCGATCCTTTACGGTTCCGGCCGCGACGGCTGGATGAACGTCAATCCGGAAGGTCCGAAGGATCAGGGTCTTACGCCGCTTCTCGACCTGGTGCTCAAGCATGTTCCGGAGCCGACCGTCCACGAAGGTCCGTTCACGATGATCGGCACGATCCTCGAAGCCAACCCCTTCCTCGGCCGCATCATCACCGGTCGTATCAATTCCGGTTCCATCAAGCCGAACCAGGCCGTGAAGGTTCTCCACGCCGACGGCAAGACGATCGAAACCGGCCGTATTTCGAAAATCCTCGCTTTCCGCGGCATCGAGCGCACGGCAATCGACGAAGCGCATCAGGGCGACATTATCGCGATCGCCGGCCTTTCCAAGGGCACGGTCGCCGACACCTTCTGCGATCCTTCGATCACAATACCGTTGCCGGCGCAGCCGATCGATCCGCCGACCGTCACCATGTCCTTCATCGTCAACGATAGCCCGCTGGCCGGCACCGAAGGCGACAAGGTGACTTCACGCGTCATCCGCGACCGTCTCTTCAAGGAAGCGGAAGGCAATGTCGCCCTGAAGATCGAAGAAGCCGAAGGCAAGGATTCGTTCTACGTGTCCGGCCGCGGCGAACTTCAGCTCGCTGTTCTCATCGAAACCATGCGTCGCGAAGGCTTCGAGCTTGCCGTGTCGCGTCCGCGCGTCGTGATGCACAAGGATGAAAACGGCCAGCTTCTGGAGCCGATCGAAGAGGTCGTCGTCGACGTCGACGAAGAACATTCCGGTGTCGTCGTGCAGAAGATGTCCGAGCGCAAGGCCGAAATGGTCGAGCTGCGTCCGTCGGGCGGCAACCGCCTTCGCCTGCGTTTCTACGCACCCACCCGTGGCCTGATCGGCTACCAGTCGGAGCTGCTGACGGATACGCGCGGCACGGCGATCATGAACCGCCTGTTCCACGACTATCAGCCCTACAAGGGTGTGATCGGTGGCCGCGTCAACGGCGTGCTGCTCGCCAACGCTCCCGGCGAAGCCGTCGCCTATGCGATGTTCAACTTGGAAGATCGCGGCCCGATGATCATCGAGCCGGGCGAAAAGGTCTATGCCGGCATGATCATCGGCATCCATTCGCGCGACAACGACCTTGAAGTCAACGTCCTGAAGGGCAAGCAGCTCACCAACATCCGCGCCGCCGGCAAGGACGAAGCGGTGAAGCTGACGCCGCCGATCCGCATGACGCTTGATCGCGCGCTCTCCTGGATTCAGGATGACGAGCTGATGGAAGTGACACCGAAGAATATTCGTCTGCGCAAGATGTATCTCGACGCAAACGATCGCAAGCGTTTCGAAAAGACGAAGGCGGCGCTCTGAGCGCCATTCAAAGTGCTGCAGCGTTTTGGGTCTCTCGAAAAGAGGCGCGGCGCTGGAGAGAAATCCTTCAAAACCCCGGCCGTCGCGCCGGGGTTTTTTATTGTGCGCCGCGTCGATTCCGTCTTGTGACAATCGTTAAAAAAGCGTTAACTTTTGATCGTCGTCCACATATCAAGTCTGTGGGCAATCGATCACAATGCCTCTGTGCATATGGTTAGTTGCCTTCGGCGGGACCAGAGTAAACGTTATGAAGACGTTGTCGATCGATGTCCGGCGGGCCGAGCCGCAAGATGCCCGAGCCATATCGGAAACACATAGGCTTGCCTGGCAACACACCTATGCAGGCATCATTCCGCATCGCGCACTGACGCAGATGATCGAGCGGCGCGGCGAAAGCTGGTGGCGCAAGGCAACGCGCGGACCGGCGACGCTGCTGGTTCTCGATGTTGCCGGGACAGTCGCCGGCTATGCGACGCTCGGCCTCAACAGGGCCCGCGCTCTGCCGCAGGAAGGCGAGATTTACGAGCTTTATCTTCGGCCTGAGTATCAGGGCATCGGTCTTGGCAGGATGCTGTTCGGCGAGGCGCGCCGTCTCTTGAAGTCGCTCGGCTGCAACGGGCTGGTCGTCTGGTGCCTCGAGGATAACGAAACCGCCAGCCACTTCTACCGCAATCATGGCGGCGTCGATTTCTGCGAAGGCATGGAAAGTTTCGACCACAGGCAATTGAAGAAGATCGGCTTCATCTGGAGCTGAACGGCCATTCAAAGTGCCACGGTGTCCTTCGGCGTCTGAAAAGACGCGCGGCGCCGAAGTCGGCGGTCGCCTATCTCCTATTAGAAACTTTTGATGTGAATGTGGCCCGGTGCAGTTAAGCATTGGCGCTGTGCGATGTTGCGTTGCCACATGAAACTGATTATCTGGCTGCCAGCACATTCAACCTCGCGGGAGCTTCTTATGCGCATCGACGCCATTGCAATCGGTAATAATCCACCTGAGGACGTCAACGTTATCGTCGAGGTTCCGGTCGGCGGTCATCCCATCAAGTATGAGATGGACAAGGAAGCCGGCACGCTGGTGGTCGATCGTTTCCTCTATACGCCGATGACCTACCCGGGCAATTATGGTTTCGTGCCGCATACGCTGTCGGAAGACGGCGACCCGATCGACGTCCTGATCGCCAGCACTCGCCCGCTGGTTCCCGGCTGCGTCATCAATGTGCGCCCGATCGGCGTCCTGAAGATGGAAGACAATTCCGGCAAGGACGAGAAGATCATCGCCGTGCCGTCGCCGAAGCTGACGCTGCGCTATGAGAAGGTGAAGGACTACACCGATCTTCCCGAGATCACGCTGAAGCAGATCGAGCACTTCTTCGAGCACTACAAGGATCTGGAACCTGGCAAGTGGGTGAAGATCTTCGGCTGGGGCGACTCCAAGGAAGCCGGCGAACTCATCCTCGAAGCCGTCGAGCGCGCCAAGAAGAAAGGCTGATCGCTCAGCCTAAAAATATCTCGAGCTTTTTTACCAAGTCCTCCGGATCGCCATCGATCCGGAGGATTTTTTTGCGTGCCGTGTCGCCGGAGATAAGGCTGACGCTGGATTTGGGGATGCGGAGCGATTGGGCGATCAACAGGATGAGGGCCTTGTTGGCCTTGCCCTTCTCGGGCACGGCGGTGACGCGAACCTTCAGATGCGGATCGCTTTCACCGTCAGCCTCGACGCCATCGATTGCGTCACGCCCGCCATTTGGCGTCAACCGTATGGCGAGGCGGACATGGTCGTCAAATTGCTTCCAGGGACGGTTCAAATGCGAACGCCGAAGAGCGGCGCGATGCTAGTGGCCAGCAGCATTCGGATGAAGAAGATTATCAACAGCAGAATGATCGGCGAAATATCGATGCCCCCGAGATTGGGCAGTAGGCGGCGGATCGGACGTAGAACAGGCTCGGTGACGTTGTACAGGAACATCCCGATCTGATTGACGAACTGGTTGTTGGAATTGATGACGTTGAATGCGAAGAGCCACGAGAAAATAGCGCTGGCAATCAAAATCCAAATATAAATTTGCAAAGCTAAATCAATGGTTGCCAACAGCGCATACATCGTCATCTCCAAATTCGTTGTTGACAGACATGTAGACATTGGCGACTAAACGGGCAAGTGCTGTGTCGAAACGCATGGCAGATCATATTTAACGGGCGGCTTCGCGGCCATGCAGCCCGCTTCCTCGGACAACATCCATGTCGTTTTCGCCCACCGGAGACCGTTTTGCCGCGTTCCGGCATTCGTCCTACACGCGGTTCTTCTTCGCGCGCTTCCTGCTTTCCTTCTCGCAGCAGATCGTCAGCGTCGCCGTCGGCTGGCAGATGTACGACCAGACGGGCAGCGCGATCTATCTCGGCTTGATCGGTCTCGTACAGTTCCTGCCGTCGCTACTGCTCATCCTCGTCACCGGTTCGGTGGCCGACCGGTACAATCGCCGGGCGATCGCCGCCCTCTGCTCGCTGGTGAGCGCGCTCTGCACGCTGGCGCTGCTGGTCATGACTTTGATGGGAAGCTTTACGCCGCTGCCTGTCTTCGCGGTGCTTTTGATCTTCGGCATCGAGCGCGCCTTCATGTCGCCGGCGGTACAGTCGCTGGCTCCCAATCTCGTGCCGGAGGAGGCACTCTCCAATGCGATCGCCTGGAATTCGTCGTCCTGGCAGCTCGCGGCAATCACCGGGCCGGTGCTCGGTGGCCTGCTCTATGGTGTCAGTGCGCCGACGGCCTATACGGTGGCGGTGATCTTTTCGGTGCTCGGTGCGGCCCTTCTCTACATGATCCCGAAACCGGTGCAGAAGACGACCGGCGAGACCAAGAGCTGGGCGATGATCCTCGGCGGCTTCAGTTTCATCCGTGCCGAAAAGGTGGTGCTCGGGGCGATCTCGCTCGATCTGTTCGCCGTGCTGCTCGGCGGGGCCACGGCGCTGATGCCGATTTTTGCGCGCGATATCCTCACCCTCGGTCCCTGGGGCCTCGGACTGCTGCGCGCCGCACCCGGACTTGGCGCCATCGTCATGGCGATCTTCCTGGCCGCCTATCCGCTCAGACATCGCGCCGGCATCTACATGTTTATCGGCGTCGCCCTGTTCGGCGTCGGAACGATCATCTTCGGCATCTCGACCAACACCGAGGTCTCGATCGCGGCGCTGGCTCTGATGGGGGCGGCCGACATGGTATCGGTCTATGTGCGCGAGAGCCTGATTGCGCTCTGGACGCCGGATCAGCTGCGCGGGCGCGTCAATGCGGTCAACATGGTCTTCGTCGGCGCTTCGAACGAGCTCGGGGAATTCAGGGCGGGCACCATGGCGGCGCTCTTCGGCGCTGTGCCGGCGGTCGTCATCGGCGGGATCGGGACGCTTGTCGTGGCAGCGATCTGGGCGTCGAGTTTCCCCAAACTGCGTGGGATCGATACGCTCGACGCGCCCAGCGCATCGTCGAAATCGATTTAAAGAAGGTTAGGCGCGAAGAGCGATAGAAGACGTCGCCTTCGCCGTCTTTCCCTCGAAGACGATATCGAGGAATTCGGTCAGCCAGGCTTTCAGCGGCGCGTCGAACAGCATCCGGCCTTCGAGATGTTCGCGGCCCTGCTGGGCATTCGGCAGGATGAAGCGATGGGCGCCATGCACGACCCAGCGATGCATCATCACCCGAGTCAGTTCGGCATGGAACTGCAGGCCCCAGGCGTTGCCGTCGTAGCGGAAGGCCTGGTTCGGATAGGCATCGCCTTCGGCCAAGAGGTCGGCGCCACGCGGCAGCTCGAAGCCCTCGCGGTGGAAATGATAGACCATCTTCGGCCAGTGCATCAGCAGGCGACCCTTCTCGGTCGGGTCCAGCGGATACCAGCCGATCTCCGTCGAGCCGTCGGCATTCGACTGCACCTTGCCGCCGAGATGATGCACCAGCATCTGCGCGCCGAGGCAGATACCGAGATAGGGGCGTTTTTCCCGCAGCGGAACATCGATCCAGTCGATCTCCTTCTTGATGAAATCATCGGGATCATTGGCGCTCATCGGCCCGCCGAAGACGACGGCGCCGGCATGGTCTTCAAGTGTTGTCGGAAGCGGCTGGCCGAGAACCGGGCGACGGATATCGAGGCGGTAACCCTTTTCGACGAGCAATTGGCCGACACGGCCAGGGCTCGACCCCTCCTGATGCAGGACGATGAGGATCGGGCGCCCGTCGCGGTTCGGGTTTTGCTCAGTCGGTATCATCTTGCGCAACCTGGACATCTGTCACCCTGGCGGCGGCCTCCTGCCGCTTCTGGATGCGCTCGCGCGAGGAGACGCCGAGCAGATCGGCGATACGCCAGATCACATGGTCTTCCATCTCGCTGCGCTCGCCATCGGCATAGACGATGTCCCAGAGGACGCCGATCAGCTCGAGGCGTTGCTCGGTATTGAGATGGCGTTTCAGGTCGGCGGTGAAGCGATAATAGTCGACGGCGGAGCTTTCGGCCTCAAGGCCGGCGGCTATCAGAGCATCGAGCTGCTTGCCGTCGAGTGCATACTGCTCCTTCAGAAGCTTGCGCAGCCGCTTCTTTTCGCTGGCTTTGATCTGACCGTCGGCCTCCATGACCTGCATGCAGAGCGCTGCCACTGCGATGCGCGGATCATCAGGGGCAAAACCTTTCTTCGGGTGGTCGGCGGTGAGATTCTGGAAGAATGCCTGAAAGCGTTCGAACATGCGGTTTTCGTTCCATTTCAGAAAAGGCGGAGCCGTGTCTTGGGTTCCGGTTCCACCCTGGGATCGCGAACGCCCGGATCATCCGGCAGTCCGCCAAAGAAAGGTTTCGTCTCGCTCGGCGCGGGCGCTTTATCGCCCGCGGCCGATTCGACGGGTTTCGGTTTTGCCGATGTCGGTGCCGGGGTCGGTGCCGGCGTGGGACGCACAGCCTCGGCAATCGTCGCGGCGCGTTCCAGCTCAATGATACGATGGTCGTTAACCGGGCTTTCCGGCCTGACATCACGCAGCGGCGGCAGTGTCTTCAAAGCCGTTTCGATCGAGGCCGGGGCTGAACCATCTTCGAGCGCACCGTCGATCTGGCCGAAGGGCGCCTTCCATTCGAAGGCATCGAGACGGCCGGTCACGGGTGATACCGGCAGCCACTTGTCGGACACGAAGCCGTCTGCCACCCAGGCCGGATCGCGCGGCGCCTTGAGCGCCTGGGCCAGCCAATGGCGCACGCGACCCTGGTCTCCGGTTTCGGCTTCTTCGATGTCGGCCAACAGCAGGTAGGCGGCCTCACGCGGCTGCATGCGGGCCGCCGCTTCCGCCTTGGCGCGCGCCTTGGCGAATTCCTGCGCGTCGAGTGCTGCCTGGGCTACGACGAGAAGGGATTCGACGTTGTTCGGGCGCTGCCCTTCCAGCCGCTCGGCGCGCTTTAGCCGGTCGAGCGTGGAATCGCCGCTGCGGGCCCGGACATAGGCTTGTCCGATCTCAGGATGAGGTGCCGACTTCCATGCCTGTTCGAGGATCGAGGCGGCCTTGCGCACGCCGCCTTCGCGGAACAGCGCCTTTGCGGCAATGAGGGCTGCCGGAATGAAATCGGCGGCAAGCTTCAACGCCTGCAGGGCGTCGTCGCGGGCACCCGTCGGATTGCTTTCCAGCTTCTCGCCGGCGCGCGCCGTTAGGAGGACGGCGTGCAGACGGTTGGCTTCGGCCTTTTCGACGACGCGCGCGGCTTTCTGCTGTTCGAGCAAGCGGATCGCATCGTCCCAGCGGCCGGCCTGGCTGCGATATTCGAGCGTCGCCTGTGCGGCCCAGGGAAGATAGGGCGCGTTGTCGGCAGCCTTTTCGGCATATTGGCGGGCGGCCTCGTTGGCCCCGAGACGGCGGGCTTCCAGATAGAGGCCGCGCAGACCGAGCTCGCGCGTCTCGGGATCGTTGGCCATGGCCTCGAACTTGGCGCGCGCCTCATCATGGCGACCTTCGATCAGGGCGGCCTGGGCCTCGAGCAGGTTGATCAGCGGTTCCTGATCGGCGCGGATCAGGCCGCGCGAGCGGGCGGCCATCTTGCGGGCGAGCAGCGCATTGCCGGCGCCGGCGGCAATCAGGCCGGTCGACAGCGCCTGATAACCGCGATCCCGTTTGCGGGCGCGGAAATACCGCGTCACCGAATGCGGCGAGGTCCAGACGAGACGGACAAACCACCAGGCGATCATCACGGCGGCGACGAGGGCGATGATCGCGCTGGCGGCGACGATCAGTTTCGTCTGGTAGATCTGGCCCTCCCAGATCAGCGAGAGGTCGCCCGGACGATCGGCGAGCCAGGAGAAGCCATAGGCAAGAAGCAGCACGAAGAGGGCGAAGACGACAAGGCGGATCAGCATGGTCTCATCCCTCCTTGCCGGTGCCGGAGACCGCTTTCGACAGCGCCCCGCCGACCAGCTCCTCGACGCGGATGCGCGCTTCGAGCGATTGCTTGAAGGCGGCGGAGGCCTGCTTGCCGAGAGCCGGCAGGTTGTTCCATTCGGCGGAAGCGCCGGGCAGGTCGCCGTTCTTCACCTTTTCCTCCATGCGGGCGGCAATGGCTTCAACGCTTTCGCCCTCGATATTACCAACGGGACGGACACTCACCAGCGACTTGGCGCTCGACATCAGCCGGTCCGACCAGCTCTGGTTCGGGTCCGGCTGGTTGACGGCTTCGACGATCGCGGTGGCGACATCGGCAACCTCGCCCACCAGCTCGGTGCGCGAGGGAATGCCGGTTTCGGCAAAGGCTCTAAGGTCGGCAACGGCTGGATCGTCGGGGGCGACGCCGGCGAAAGTGTCGAGCTCGGTCAGGAACGGGCCACCGCGATCGATCGCCGCCTTCAGGGCGGCAGCCGCGATCGCTCGGGCAACGGCGACGTCCTCGCGCGGCTCGTTCAGCTTCTTTTCGGCGTCTTCGAGGCGCTTGAAGATATCGGCGCCGTTCGTCGTCTGCTGCTCGGATGACTGGGCAAGGGTCGAGCGCAGCTGGTCAACCTGACCGGTCAGTTCTGCAATCTTCTGGTTGAGTGCCTCGACATTTGCCGAATCGGCCGGGGCGCCCGCTGCGGGGGCCTTGGCAGTCGTTTCCAACGCAGCAACGCGTTTCGCAAGCTCGCCGTCATCCGCGCTCACCGGATTGGCGGCAAGGTTGGCGACGGCCTGCTTCAGGCCGTCGATCTCGCCGGCAAGATTGGCCGTCTCCGGCGATGTCGTCTGCGGCGTGGAGGAGCCCGGGAGGTAACCCGCATACTGGATGGCGCCGGCGCCAAGCAACGCCACGAGGCCGCCGAAGATGCCCGCGGCAATGAGACCGGAGGTGCCAGCGCTCTTCGGCGCAGGCTGTTCGGGAGGAGGGGTGAAGGAAGGTTCCGGAGCTGCCGGTTCGTCCTCCGGCGTATCCATCACAGGCTTCTCTTCATATTCGGCATGCGACGCAGTCTCGGTTTCGGGCGGCAGGCCGGCATCGGCGGCAGCGGTGCTGTCGGCGTCGCCGGTTTCATTGTCTACCGGTTTTTCGGTATCGGCTGCAGCGGCGAATTCCTGTGCATCGAGGTCGATCGTGACCGGCTCGTCGGCGCTCTTCGAATGGCGTGGCGGGTTTCCCGATACCATGAGGTCCTCTTTATCCTGCATTGCAACGAAACTAGACAGTGATGCCAGTTAAGGGAAGAGGTTAGATCAAATTTGGGCGGTTAGAGCCTTCAAAGGAACGACAGAAGACTTTTCTCATCCGCCATCGGTGATATCTCGACGCTTTTTTTCAAAGCCACCGGAACGGCCTCGGCCACGGCCTCGCTAAGGCAGAGAATGCGGATTCCGCTGTGTTCCGGCATGGCTGATCGCAGTTCCGGCACGCGAAAGAAATCCACTGCTGTCTGCCGGGAATAGAAGAGGATGGCGTCCGGGTAACCGTTAGCGAAGATCGCGTCAATCTCGGCGGGATCGGGGACGGCCGGCTGCATGCGGTAGCATTCGGCGATGGAAAAATGGATGCCGAGTTCGCGCAATCTTCCTTCAAAAGTTTCGGCGCGCGGGGTGCCGGCGAGGTAGAACAGCGTGCCCGGTTTCTCCGCCGCGACGAGATCGGCGAGATCGCGGCCGTTGCCCTGGGATGAGGCGACCAATCGGAAGCCGAGGCTGCGCGCTTCTTCTGCTGTCGTTTCCCCCACTGCAAAAAGCGGGCGGGCGAGATGCGGACGAAGTTTTTCGCCGAGTGCGGAGAGGACCCTGATGGCCTCGGCGCTGGTCACCGCGATTGCGCCGCTGGTGGTTGCAAGCGCGGCTAGGGCGGCGGCGCTGTCGTGCAGCGGCTGACGCAGCGGCAGCAGCAAGGGCTCATGGCCCAAATCGCGCAAACGTTGTGCAGTTCGCTCGGCCGAATGCGCGGGGCGGGTGACGAGCACGCGCATGGCCGCTTCAGTGCCAGTCGTCGAAAAAGGCGCTGCCGGCCCTGGCGCGCACATCCTGGCCGGCGCGGGTGCCGAGTGCTGCCGCATCGCGGCGGTGGCCGTCAGTCGTCACCGCATGCTGGTCACGGCCGTCGGGGGTGATGATGAGGCCGGAGAACCGGATCAGGTCACCTTCGCAGACGGCATAACCGCCGATCGGCGTGCGGCAGGAGCCGTCGAGCGCGGCGAGGAAGGCACGTTCGCAGGAGACGGTGTCGAAAGTCGGGCCATCGTTAACTGGCGCCAGCAGATCGTCGACCCTCGTATCGCCGATGCGGCTTTCGATGCAGATCGCTCCCTGCGCCGGCGCCGGCGGGAAGGTATCGGGATCGAGGATATCGGTCAGCACGTCGACCTTGCCGAGACGCTTCAGGCCGGCAAGCGCCAGCAGGGTGGCATCAACCTCGCCCTCTTCGAGCTTGCGCAGGCGGGTTTCGACCAGGCCGCGGAAGGTGATGACGTTGATGTCAGGCCGCATGCGGCGGATCAGCGCCTGGCGGCGGAGCGAGGATGAACCGACGGTAGCGCCATGCGGCAGGTCGATCAGTTTGCGCGCGGTGCGGCCGATGACGGCGTCGCGGATATCCTCGCGCGGCAGATAGGCGGACAGATAAAGCCCCTCAGGCAACTTCGTCGCCATATCCTTGGCGGAATGCACGGCGAAATCGAGCTCGCCGGCGGTAAGCTTCTGTTCGAGCTCTTCGGTGAACAGCCCCTTGCCGCCGATCTCGGCCAGCGACCGGTCGGTGATGCGGTCGCCCTTGGTCGTCAGCACGACGATCTCGAACATGTCCTCGGGCAGATGATGCGCCGCCATCAGCCTGTCGCGGGCCTCATGCGCCTGGGCAAGCGCCAGCGGGCTGCCCCGCGTGCCGATCCGGAAAGGTTTTGTTTGCATCCGTTCTATTCCGTTGTTACCGGAGTTCTCGTAAACGGGTTTCCATCCCATCGCAATCAACGAACAGGCTTCATGGTTCCCTTTCTGCGTATCCTTGGCATCGAAACGAGCTGCGACGAGACCGCCGCGGCGGTCGTCGAACGCGATGCAGAGGGGCATTCCAACGTGCTGTCGGACGTGGTACTTTCCCAGCTCGACGAGCATAGCGCCTATGGCGGCGTGGTGCCGGAGATCGCCGCACGCGCCCATGTCGAGGCGCTGGACGAGCTGATCGAGGAGGCGCTGAAGCGCGCCAATGTGTCGCTCAACGATGTCGACGCCATCGCCGCCACGTCGGGGCCGGGGCTGATCGGCGGGCTGCTGGTGGGGTTGATGACCGGCAAGGCGATCGCCAGAGCCGCCGGCAAGCCGCTCTATGCGATCAACCATCTCGAGGGCCATGCGCTGACAGCGCGGCTGACGGACGGACTTTCCTTTCCCTATCTGATGCTGCTCGTCTCCGGCGGCCATACCCAGCTCATCCTGGTGCGCGGCGTCGGACAATACGAGCGCTGGGGCACGACGATCGACGATGCGCTCGGCGAAGCCTTCGACAAGACGGCAAAACTGCTCGGCCTGCCCTATCCCGGCGGACCGGCAGTGGAACGGATGGCGCGGGACGGCAATCCCGCGCGCTTCGATTTTCCGCGGCCGCTGGTCGGCGAGGCACGGCTCGACTTCTCCTTCTCCGGCCTGAAGACAGCGGTGCGACAGGCGGCGCAGGATATCGCGCCGCTCAGCGATCAGGACGTGGCGGATATCTGCGCCTCGTTCCAGAAGGCGGTTTCGCGGACGCTGAAGGACCGTATCGGCCGCGGCCTGCTGCGGTTCAAGACGGAATTTCCGGCGACATTCCCTGCTACTGGCCCTGCTACTGGCGAAAAGCCGGCGCTCGTCGTGGCCGGCGGGGTCGCCGCCAATCTCGAACTGCGCGGCACGCTGCAGGCGCTGTGCGACAAGAACGGCTTCCGCTTCGTCGCGCCGCCGCTGCACCTCTGCACCGACAATGCCGTGATGATCGCCTGGGCAGGACTGGAACGAATGGCGACCGGTGCCGCGCCGGATACGCTCGACGTGCAGCCGCGTTCGCGCTGGCCGCTCGATTCCAATGCGGAAACGCTGATCGGCTTCGGAAAACGAGGGGCCAAGGCATGAGTGAAAACATCGCCGTCGTCGGATCCGGGGCTTTCGGCACGGCGCTTGCCGCTGTCATCGCGCTTGCCGGCCGCAGCGCCGTGACACTCGTCGGGCGCGATCCGTCGCTGATTGCCGATCTGAAGGCCGAACGGCTGCATGATGCGGTGCTGCCCGGCATTCTCCTGCCCGACACGTTGGAATTTTCCGCCGAGGCGGATGCGATCACTGGTGCCTCCATCGTGCTTTTTGCAATGCCGTCGCAGGCGCAGGCCGATGCGGCGCGGCAATACGGACCTTATCTCTCCAAGGATGCTGTCGTCGTCACCTGTGCCAAGGGTATCGAACGGACGACGGGCAATCTTCTGACCGACATGCTGGAACGGGAACTGCCGGACCATCCGATCGCCGTGCTTTCCGGTCCGGGCTTTGCCGCCGATATCGCCAAGGGCCTGCCGACGGCGATGGCGATTGCTGCAGCCGACATGGAGACCGCGGAGCGGCTCGCTCAGGCGATTTCCGGGCGGACCTTCCGGCTTTACGCTTCCAACGACCGGATCGGCGTGCAGCTCGGCGGCGCGCTGAAGAATGTACTGGCGATCGCCTGCGGCATCGTCGAAGGCCGTGGCATCGGCGATTCCGCGCGTGCGGCGCTGATTGCCCGCGGTCTTGCGGAAATGTCGCGTTTCGTCGTCGCCAAGGGCGGGCAGGCGGATACGGTGCGCGGACTTTCCGGCCTCGGCGATCTGGTGCTGACGGCAACGAGCCATCAATCGCGAAACCTGCGCTTCGGCATCGCGCTCGGGCGCGGCGAAAAGACCGATCCCCTGCAGGGTGCGCTGGTGGAAGGCGCGTTTGCAGCCTCCGTCGCCTCGCGGCTTGCGGCGGAGTTGAAGGTCAGCATGCCGATCACCGATGCCGTTTCCGCCATCATCGACGGCAGGCTCGATATATCAGAGGCGATAGAGCAGCTGATGACGCGTCCGATCACCACCGAATAGGAGACAGACATGCTTTTCGCCCTTCTCTGCAAGGACAAACCGGGACATCTGAACGTGCGCATGGATACGCGTCCGACGCATATCGAGCATCTGAACAAGCTGAATGCCGAGGGCACGCTGAAGATCGCCGGCCCGTTTCTCGATGACGACGGCAAGCCCTGCGGCAGCCTGATCATCGTCGAAGCGGATTCGAAAGAGGCGGCGCGTGCGCTTGCCGATGCCGATCCCTATGCCAAGGCCGGACTATTCGAAAGCGTCGACGTCAAGGCCTACAACTGGGTCTTCAACAAACCGGAGGCGTGACATGGCGCACTGGCTTTATAAATCAGAACCCGCCTCCTGGTCCTGGGAGCAGCAGAAGGCTGCCGGCGAAAAGGGCACGGAATGGACCGGCGTCCGCAACTACCTGGCGCGCAACAACATGCGGGCGATGCAGATCGGCGACAAAGGGTTCTTCTATCATTCCAATGACGGGCTGGAGATCGTCGGCATCGTCGAAGTCTGCGCCCTGTCGCATCCCGATTCTTCCGCCAAGGGTGATCCGAAGTGGGATTGCGTCGATATCCGCGCCGTCATCGACGTGCCGAAGCCAGTGACGCTGAAGGATGTCAAGGCGAGCGAGAAGCTCGCCAAGATGGCGCTCGTCACCTCGATGCGGCTTTCGGTGCAGCCGGTCACCGAGGAAGAATATCTCGAAGTCTGCCGCATGGGCGGACTGGACAATCCGCCGCGTTGAAGACTGATCCGCAAGCGTTCATCCGCGCCAATACCAGCCTGATGCCGCCGCCGCATGTGCCGGAGATTTCGCTCTATCTGGCAAGCGAGGCGCATGAGCTCTGGTTGAAGACGGAGGAGGAGCTGGAGGCGATCGGCCTGCCGCCGCCCTTCTGGGCTTTTGCCTGGGCGGGCGGCCAGGGACTGGCACGCTACGTACTCGATCATCCGGAAACGGTGCGCGGCAAGCGGGTGCTGGATTTCGCCAGCGGTTCCGGGCTTGTCGGCATTGCGGCTGTGATGGCCGGTGCCCGGGAGGTCATGGCTGCCGATATCGATCCCTGGGCGGAGACGGCAGTCCGCCTGAATGCCGAGGCCAATCGCGTTTCGCTCGGATTTACCGGCGCCGATCTGATCGGGCAGGCCGTCGATGCGGATATCGTGCTTGCCGGCGACGTCTTCTACGACCGCGCTTTCGCCGATGCGCTCGTTCCCTGGTTCGCGAAGCTCGCAGCCGACGGAAAGCGGGTGCTGGTCGGAGACCCCGGACGCAGTTACGTGCCCAGAGAGCGACTAGAATTCTGCGCGGTTTATGAGGTGCCGGTGACGCGGGCGCTGGAGGACAGCGAAATCAAGAAGACGACGGTGTGGCGCTTCGCTCGGCATGAGATATCCAAAATGCTCCCGAACTTACCCTGACATCACCGCGCTGGCTTATGACGGGATAGCGTGCATATTCACAGGGGCTATCCGCAGAGCGTTGATCAACGGGGGAACTTATGACGATCTACGACGAGCTTCGCAAAGCGCCGTTCAACCTCGACGACGCTGCGATATCCTGGATCCGCGACGTCTATGCCTCGCTCGATCTCGATGACAAGATCGGCCAACTCTTCACCTTGATCATGATCGGGACGGATGAAGAGGATTTCAAACGCATTGCTTCACTAAGGCCGGGCGGCGTAACCCGCTTCTTCACGGCCGATCTCGAGTTCGAGCGGCGGGTCATCTCTGACCTCGTGGCCAAGAGCAAAGTCCCGCCCATCATCAGCGCAGACCTCGAAGGCAGCCGTCATTCCTTCGCTTTCGGCACTCCGGTGCTGGGACAACTTGGCCTTGCCGCTGTCGATGACGTCCAGGCGACCGAGAAAAGCTCGGAAATCTTGGCGCGCGAGGGCCGCGCGATGGGGGTGCGCTGGTCCTTCACGCCAGTCATCGACATAAATGCCGCGTTCCGATCGCCGATTGTCGGTACACGGTCATACGGTTCCGATGTCAACAAGATCGAGCGGCACGCGGTTGCCCATGTCCACGGTCTCCAACGAAATGGCGTTGCCGCCACCGCAAAGCACTGGCCGGGCGAGGGATATGACGACCGCGATCAGCACCTCGTTACGACGACCAATCCGCTTTCCATGGACGAGTGGAAGGAAACCTTCGGTCGGCTCTATGGAACGCTGATCACCGAAGGCGTGTTGGCAATCATGAGCGGGCACATTTCGCTTCCGGCCTATATTCGATCGAAGATGCCAGATGCCGGGCTTGAAGCTTTCCGACCGGCCTCGGTTTCCCGGTTGCTGAACGTTGATCTTCTCCGAGACGAGCTCGGCTTCAACGGTATCATCGTCTCTGACGCGACACCCATGGGAGGCCTGTCCGCCTGGGGCCACCACCTCGATACGCTGCCCGATATCATCGCAAATGGCTGCGACATGATCCTCTTCAGCGATGCACCTGAGCAGGATATGGCGGGGGTCAAGGCTGCCGTCGAAGATGGACGAATTACTCCGGAACGACTTGAGGAAGCGGTTCTCCGCGTGCTGGCGCTCAAGGCGCATCTCAAACTTTTTCAACCGTCAGACGTCCTCCCCGATGCGGCGGAAGCGCGCCACCTGCTTGCGCATCCAGACAATGTCGCTGCATCAAGGGAATACATCGGCCGCTCGCCTACGCTTGTGAAGGACGTCAATGGCATCTTTCCGCTCGATCCGGCGAAAACAAAGCGCGTGCTGCTGGTCGACGGCGGCATCATTCATCCGCTCATGCCGCAGCCACTGAAATTTTTGCTACCCGCGCTGTTGCGGAAGGAAGGTTTCGAAGTCACGATCGACCGACCGGACATCGTGCCGACCCCCGACGACTTCGACCTCGTCCTCTACGCGCTAGGCGACGAGTCGCTGCTCGTTCGAGGCCGGATATTCGTCGACTGGCATAGGATGGGTGGTGGAGGCCTTTTCAAGGCGATGTACCGACCCTGGACGAATATTCCCTCCGCCATGATCTCCTTTGGGCATCCCTATCACCTTTACGATGCGCCGCGCGTACCGGCCTATATCAATGCGTACTCCACCATGGACAGCGTCCAGGAAGCCGTCGTTGATTGTATGCTCGGTCGCAAGCCCTTCCTCGGCACCAACCCGGTAGACCCTTTCTGTGGCCTTGAAGATGCGCGCTATTGAAGTCGCTGGGAGCAGAGGCTGCCGGCCTATTGGAACGGGGCAACAGGCGCGTTCCAATGGACTATCCCGGCGACACAGTTCGTCAAGTGTCGCACGCACCGCATCTGTAGAAATGACGCCGCCTCGACGGGAATAGGACCGTCGGCACAGCACCGCCTTACCTGCTCGACAGGGGTATCACAGCGTCATTGCGCATCACCACCTCTATATGGGCGCAGAATGCTGAGAGACGGGCGAGGAGGAATTGGCGGCGAAGCCATGAGCCTCTGCAGAAGAGACATCTTACGCGTTTTGGGCTGCTTCTGCGGCGGAGGCAATTCTTGCGCCGCTCTTTTAGCAAGTTCGAAGTCAAAATCAAAAGACATTTCGGGCCTCGTCCAGCATTTGGAAATCTCGAAGAAAATCTCGAAGACTAGAATGCAGGAAACGTGCCAACCGCAGCGTCAGGCGGTGCCGGCACGCCGGCGTCAACCCTGTCGCCTCGCGCTATTGCGCCTAGAGCAGGATGATTTTAGGCCGGGTCGGCCTAAAATCTGAATCCTGTTCTAAATTATATAGTTAGAGCATGATGTCAGCCGAAAACCGCCCACACTTTTCGGCATCATGCTCTAGGACACGGCCTCAAATCGAATGGATTGCGCGCCTTCCCACAGCGTGAGGCGCCCTATTTCGGCGAGTTGGTCGAGATTAGAGGTGATTGTGATGAAATGATTGCCAGCCAGTTGGCCCATTTTCGATGAAAAATCGACGCCTCCGTAGGCAAGCAGGATTTCCGTTTCGCTAATGCCTCCCGGGTAAAGGATGATATGACCGGGGGCCGGATGGCTTGTATGGTTCTCATAACCGACGCCGAAATCATGGTCGCCAAGCGGGATCCAAACGCCCTCGCCAGACCAGCGAACGTGGACGATTTTACCATCGAACGGCATCTGCTTGATGAATGCTTCACAGGTTTTGGGCGCTCTGGCAGTTTCCAGAACAGCGTCGAAGATGAATGGCCCTGCTGTAATTTTCAGTTTCATGATGTCGCTCTTGTTAGATTTGACTGCTTGTTGATTTTTCTCGCCACGGCTTTCCGATATGCCCGTGGCCCTTGGTGCCCACCAGGACACCGGTTTCGACGACAGGCTTTCCGGCGACAATTGTCGTTATCGGCCAGCCGGTGATCTCGATCCCCTCGTAGAGGGTGATCTCGATCCCCTCGTAGGCGAATAGTCTGCGCCATCATGCGGTTCCGCATGATGGATGGTCCGTTCGATGGCTGGATCCCAGATCGCGATGTCGATGCCGCCTGGAAGGACATATTTGCCCGAGGCGTCGATCGTGCGCGCAGCACCCGACAGGTTCTGCCCGATCTGGACAATCTTGCCGTCTTTAATGCCGATATCCGCCTGGAAAACATCCGCAGCAGTTGCCACCGTGCCGTTCTGAATGATGAGATCGTAGTTGCTCACAAGCCTGACCTTCAGTGTTGCAGGATTTTGCCAAGGAAAGCTTCGGTCCGCGGATTGTGTTTTCCCGCGAAAAACTCCTCGCTCGGACGATCCTCGACGATCTCGCCCTGATCGATGAAAATGACGCGTGTCGCCACCCGGCGGGCAAATCCCATCTCATGGGTGACGACCATCATCGTCATGCCGTCCTTTGCCAGTCCGGTCATGACGTCGAGCACTTCGGAAATCATCTCTGGATCAAGCGCGGATGTCGGCTCGTCGAAGAGCATGGCAAGCGGATCCATCGCGAGCGCCCGCGCGATCGCCACGCGCTGCTGCTGCCCGCCGGAGAGTTGGCTTGGATATTTTTTCGCGTGGTCGGTCAGCCCGACGCGATCAAGAAGCGCCATGGCCTTGCCGTGGGCTGCCGTTTCGCTGCGGCCAATGACAATCTTCTGCGCCAGCATGATATTGTCGATGATCGTCAGATGTGGAAACAATTCGAAATTCTGGAAGACCATGCCTACCCGTGTGCGAAGGTTCGGCAGGTCGGTCTTCGGGTCGCCGACTTCGATACCATGCACCCGGATCGAACCTTCCTGAAACTGCTCGAGCCCGTTGACGCATTTGATCAATGTCGATTTGCCCGACCCCGAGGGGCCGCAGACAACCACGACCTCACCGCGCTCGACGTTCACCGAGCAGTTCTTAAGGACAGCGAACTGACCGTAATATTTGGTAACGCCAGTGATCTCAATCATGCCCGACCTTTCTGGAAACGCGCGATAGAAAAGGGTTGCAAGGCTCTAGCGGTCTCGCGACCGAGAACGAGCCGGGATGTTAACTGACCGACGATCGGGCCGAGCGTATAGCCGTTTGAAGTGACGGCGTTGAAGAACCCGGGCATTGACGGATGTTCGCCGAGGATCGGCGCACCGTCGATGTTGATGTTCATCGCCGCCCAGCTTCGGATGACGTGAAGTTTGCGCAGAGCGGGAACGACGTGCTGGGCAACCCAAAGGTTCCCCTCAAGGCTCGACAGTAGCGGGCGTGGATGTTGATGGACGGGATCGAGGCCTGCCGTCCAGCCGCCGCCGATGATGAAGTTCCCGTTTGCCGCCTGCTTGAGTGTCAAATGGCGGTCGGCATGGGCGACGAGACACGAGATCAAAGGTGCTGCGGCCTCGGTAACCACCATCTGCAGCGGAGCACCGAATACGGGCACGTCGAAACCGAGCATCGCGCCGATCCTTGAAGCGAAGGCTCCGGCTGCATTGACGATCCGTTTTGTCCGCAAGATGCCCCTCGATGTCTTGACCTCAAACCCGTCGTCCGAGGTCCTTATTCCGGTGACCTCGCAATTTTCGAAGACTTGAGCGCCGTCTCGCCGTGCCGCCTCCAATATATATTGCGTAGCGACGAGAGGATTGATCTTGCCCTCCTGAGAGCAGTAGGCAGCGCCGACGAAGTGAGAAGACAGAGCAGGCTCCAGGGAGCGCAGTTCCTCTTGCCCGATCAAGCGGCAATCGATCCCGGCCGCGCACTCGACCCCGACCTTCTCCGCTAGAAAACGCATGTGGTCATCGGTTTCGGCCACCATGAGGCCGCCTGTGACCTTCATCTCGAAATCCTGTCCGAGTTCGCTTTGCAGCGCCGCCCAAAGAGCGATTGAATCACGCTGGAGGGGAAGTGTTTGTGCGGCCGCTCCGCCGCCAGCTTCGGCTCGGGCACCGTGGTCGAAGGAAAGCAGCTGCGCATGAAGGCTTCCTGCATTCCCTCCAGACGCCAGCGAGTTCGCAAAAGCGCGCTCCACCACCACAACGTCCTCGCCTTCCCTAGCCAGGAAGAGCGCCGTCGAAAGGCCTGCAATGCCTGCGCCGATTACCAGCGTGGACGTTTCCGCCACCGGCAAAGCTTGAGGGCTCGCCACTGGCGGTTTTTCCGGCAAAAGTGCGCGCTTGTGGCCGCCCCATTCCGGCTTTTCGACCGCAAGCGCCGCCAGCGGAATAGGTCGAAGTGGCATTTGCGGAGCCAGAAAACCGCTTGTTTCGCCAGTGAGGTGCCGTTCCTTCGCAACGTCAGCGATCGCTTTGCCGCAGTAGCGGCTCTGACACCGCCCCATGCCTGCACGCGACAGGCGCTTTAATGTCGAAACGTCCTGCGCACTATCTGCGCTGAGCGTCCTCAAGACACCGTAAGTCACCCCTTCGCAACGGCAGATCAATGCATCATCTGGCAGACTTGCCGTCTTTGTCTTTGCATCGTCCTTCGGCGCAAAGACCTGCCAAAGCGCCCCCTGAAACCGTCTATGGCGGGCGAGCCTTTTCGCTGTGCTCTCGTCGGATTGGACAAGGAGGCCCAGTTTTCGCGCAATCGCCGCGGCGGCGATCTGCCCTTCTGCCATCGCAACATGCGCGCCGCCAAAACGCGCCGCTTCACCGACAATATGCACGTTCGCAAGCGTTGTCTGACCGTCGAGATCTCGCACTGCCCGCAGATCGCCGCCAACGACCTCATGGCCGCATCCGAGTAGCCGGGACAGTTCATTGGAGGATGCGAAATTGCCGCCGATAAGGACCGTGTCAGCATCGAGATTGGTCTCGCCGCCTGGTCCGGCGAACGTGACGCTCTCGACACGTTGCGAACCGTTGATCGAGGTGAGCACGCTATTCCAGCCTATCTTGACGCCCGTGGACCTAAGCGACGATATCTGGCGCAATCCGTGGCGGGCGAGAGCGGGATCCGTTGTCAGAAGGCCGAGGGCTGCCATCGGCCGAGACCAGGGTGGCGGCGCTGCTTCCAGTAAAGCGACTATGGAGGCTCCTGCCTTTCGAAGTTCGTTTGCGACCTGCATATTCAAAGGACCGTTTCCGGCGACAATGATCCTTCGGCCGGGAACGGTGCCATAGCTCCTCAGCAACGTCTGGGCGGCCCCTGTTGTCATCGCACCAGGAAGTGTCCAACCCCTCACCGGCGTTGGGCGTTCGTAGGCCCCCGTCGCGATGATGAGCATTTTCGGCTTGCAGTAGAACGCCTGGGCGGATCCATAGCAGGCGATAATAAGCGAACCGTCGTTATCACGTGCGGCACCCCACACCACTGTAGCGGTTAGAAATATCACGCCATGGTCGCGCACTTGCCCTATAAGCGCGGCGCCGGATAAAGCCTGCTCGTCGCCACTCAAATGCTCGGCGGCGCTCCGTGTCGAGGGCTGTTTGAAATACTGCCCGCCGGCAGACGGCCGTTCATCAATGACAGTCACCTTGGCGCCGGCTGCAGCAACGACCTCCGCGGCGGCAAGCCCTGCAGGCCCCGCTCCGACAATCAGAACGTCCATCGTCCTTGTCGTCAAGGACTGCGGCACACTGCAGAGATCGGCAATCTGACCAGTGGCAAGATCTGGCCGCGCAGCAGGGCGCAGGACCTGCATGTCATCGTCGACAGTGGTCATGCAGGCCCGCTGGCTGACTTTTCCGTCGATCGTCACGAGGCAATCGTGACAGACACCCATTCCACAGAAGAGGCCACGGCCGTCGCCTTTGATGCCTCGGGAAAATTCATGCCGCCCCGTCGCCTCGATGGCGGCGGCAACAGACATGCCTTTTTCGGCAAATATCTGCAGACCGTCGACCGAGAGCCTGACCCGCGTATCGTCGGGCCTCAAGCTCTGGTTTATGGAAGCGACGGGTATCATGGAATTCCTCAGACGCTGAACGTCAGACCGAAATCGGCCACCAGCTTCTTCATGGCGGCGTCCTGCTCGGGCGGCAACGGTAGGCGCGGCGGGCGCGGCAGGCCTGCGCCAAATCCCATGTGGGTCAGCAGTGACTTCGTTCCTGCGACATAGGCCTGGCCCCCGACCGCCTGAATGACAGGTAGCCATTTGAGGTAAAGCTCTCTTGCCTCATCGAACTTTTTCTCATTTGCGACAAGTTCGAAGATCCGCGCCATCGGTCCTGGCGCAACATTTGAAGCCACTGCCACCCAGCCCTGCGCACCCATAACGAAAGACTCGAACCCGAGAATACCCCCGAACACAGTCATATCGTCGCCGGCCAGCCGGATGATATCGCGCACGCGCGTCACTTCGAGGGTGGACTCCTTGATATAGTCGCAGCCGTCGATTTCGGCGATGCGCTTAACCAACTCCGGCTTCAGATCGACGTTTGCGGTCGCGGGATTGTTGTAGACCATAATCGGGATGGCCACGGCAGACGCAATGCTCTTGTAGTGGTGAACGAGTTCGTCATCCGTTGGGGTGGAATAGAACGGCGGAATAATCATGACGCCGTCAGCGCCCATTGCCTCGGCCTTGACGCTAAGGCGAATGGACTCCCGCGTATCTTCCGCTCCCGTGCCGATCAGAACAGGCACCCGTCCCGCGACAGTTTCGATGACGGTCCTCGCCACACTATCGCGCTCTTCCTCGCTGAGCGACAGAAACTCACCCGTCGATCCAAGAGGGATCAGACCATGGATACCTTCCTTGACCTGCCAGTCGGTAAAGGAAGCCAGCCCCTTCAGATCGACCGCGCCGCTGGGATCCAAGGGAGTAATCATCACGGTGTAGACACCGCGGAACGTCTTCTGCATTTGAAAATCCTGGTTCTAGCGTTTCTCGTTAATGGAAAGCCGAGATCCGGCTTGACCGAGACGCTTTTCGATATGGCTCTGGAAGAAGTCCCAGAGTGTTGTGAGGAGGAGGTAATAAATCGCCGCGACAGCAAACAGTTCGAGCACCATGAACCGCTCCTGGATGAGAACCTGGGTCCGGCGAAGGAGTTCTTCGACCGAGATGACGGAGGTGACAGAGGTCGTTTTCAAGAGACCGTTCACCGAATTGCCGAGAGGCGGAACGATAACTTTGAAGGCTTGCGGCATGACGATGTAGCGCATGATCTGACGCTCCGTCATGCCGAGCGCGCGCGCTGCCCTGGTCTGGCCTTCCGGCACGGCTTCGATACCGGCGCGAATGATCTCCGCGAGATAAGCCGCCTCGTTGAGAGCCAATCCGAGCAACGCCGCCTCTATGACGGTGAACTTGATGCCGAACAGTGGAAGCGCCGTGTAGATCGCAATCAACTGTACGAGAAGCGGCGTGCCGCGAAAAAGCCAGATATACGCCTTGGCACTGTAGTATGGCACCCGCCGCGACGATCGCCGCATCAATGCAAGAGCAAAGCCCAGAATAAGCCCCGCAATCAACGAGACGACGGTGAGCCAAACGGTCGTGAACACCCCGCCAAGTATAAAGGGGTTGAACAGATAACCGAAAAAGCCAGACCAGTTCCAAAGCGACATGAAGACGACTTTCTGCAAGAGGTTTGGCGCGACGTGGTCGCGCCCCGCCTCATCTCTAGACGATCTTTGAAATCAGTTCAGCGACCGGGGCCTTTGACCGAATAGTCACCCGCGACCATCGGCAGACCGTATTTGTCAAAGAGCGCCTTTAGAGACCCATCCGCCTTCATGTCTTTCAACGTCGCAGACACCGCATCAGCCAAAGCCGGGCTTTTGAATGCGACAGAAACCGGAGCGGGGTAAAGGCCGCTGATTGCCCGTTTGAAGTCCCCGCGAGAATCGTACTCCTTGGCGACGGCGTCGATCGATACGACACCCTGCACCTGGCCTGCCCGCAGAGCCTGATAGGCGAGGGCAAAATTATCGAACGTCTGGATGGTCAAGCCTTCTTTGCCCGCGTCACGCAGTTCCTTGTCGAGAAGGCGCGTCTTTGTTTCCTCGAAACCACCGATTTCGACACCAATCGTCATGCCGGCAAGATCCTCTTTTGCGGCGACGTTTTTCTTCGAATCTGGTGCCACGGAGACGCTGATGGCCTGATCTTCATAGGGGATCATCTGCATGATCTTGGCGCGTTCTTCGGTGAAGAAAATGCCCGTATTGATCATGTCCCAGCGGCCGGCCTGCAGGCCCGGAACCATCGCGGAGAATTCGATGCGGACATATTCGGGCTCAAGGCAAAGGCGCTTGGCGATCTCTTTGCCGAGGTCGATGCGCATGCCCTTCAGGTCACCCGTGGAGTCGATGAACTGGAGCGGAGGAAGCGTTGGATTGGTCGACATGACGAGCGTGCCGGGCTTGATCAACTCGCCTGCCGCCACTTTGGGTTCGCAGGATTGAGCGAACGCAAAAGACGCTGTGACCGACAGGAAGGACGCGGCAAGAACGCTGCGAGAGAAGTGTGAACGGAGCATGGAGAGCCTCTGGAGTTCGGTTCTTTATCGTTGGATCCCGACCCTGCATTCAAGTGGGATCCCACTTTTATACAAAAGTTCGCCGTAGATGCAAGTGCATTCTCAGCTCGTCGATTCAGTAGTTTGCAAGGACGCCCTGACGGACGACTTCGAGATGATCGGTCATGGCTCGGCGAGCCGCCTCAGCATCGTTGGCGGCCAAGGCAAGCAGGATCGCTCGATGTTCTCGCACGCCCGGCTTTGCGCGCACGACAGGCAGCTGTCGCTCGAAGATCGTTGTGTAGCGCCGCATCTCCGCGATCGTGGTTGCCATAAAGGGGTTGCGGCTCTCGCTTGCGATATAGTTGTGAAGCGCATCGTCAAACGCCCAGACCACCTCAGGGTCAGGTTCGGGGTCGGCCTCGATCTCGTCCAGCATCCTTGTCAAAGGGTCCAGCTCACGTCGCGAAACATGGGGACTGGCGAGCGCTGCCGCAGTCGGTTCGAGCAGCATCCTCATAGTGAGACTGTCAAGGTAATCCTTGAGACTGATGACCCTGACCGCGAGAACACCTTTTTCGTTTCTGACAAGTAGTCCCTCTCCTTCGAGACGTCCCAGCGCGTGGCGCATGGGAGAACGCGAAACAGCATGTTTTGTCGCCAGGCGGCGTTGCTGGACGACCGATCCCCCGGCAAGCCTGGCTGATAGAATATCGGCCAGCAGGGAACGGTAGGTTTCGTCAGCAAGGCTGGAGTCGCCAACTTCATTCAGACCATCGTCCATCTGCACTCGTTCCAGTCCTTTTCCAAATCGGCTATCATATGTAACAAGTGATCGCGTAAGGAAAGCGCGGTGCCGCGTCGAGCGGCCAGCGCCCTAAAGAACAAGGAAATGGCAAACGGTGACAGACGCTTTGGCGGCCCCGGGTCGGAAAATTGCCGAGAAAGGGCAGCACAATCTTGCATCGCTGACCTACAAGGCCGTGTCCGACATGATCCGGCATCGTCGGCTGAAAGGCGGGCACGTCATCGTTGAGGCAAGGCTTGCCGAGACACTCGGGATTTCGAGGACGCCGCTGCGCGAAGCGCTGCAGAGGTTGGAGGGCGAAGGCCTGGTTCGCAAGGGCGACGGCCGAAACTACGTCGTGCGACAGGTGGATGTCGGCGAGTATCTTCAAAGCTTGAAACTGAGATTGTTGATCGAACCTGAAGCAGCGGTATTGTCGATCAACGCCATTCCGCGACGGCTTTTGATGAGCGTCCGGCAGGAAATCCACGACCTTTTGGGCGCGACGGCGTATCACACAGACGCGCATTGGTTCTCGGACGACAATCTTCATAATATGATCATTGATCATTGCGGTAACGCGGTCATGGCAAAGGTACTGCGAGAGCTTCGGGCGACCACGCGTCTCTTCGAAATCGACCGCCTGAAAGATCGCCTGAAGCCGGACTCCACGGAACATCTCGTTATCATCGAGGCGATCGACCGGGGCGAGGTCGAGGAAACGCGCCGAGCTGTCGCCCAACACATCGAAAGCCTAATCGCATTTACGCGAATGCATCTACAAGTCGCTGACCTTTAGTATTGCAGTTGCATCTTTGTGTGTCACGGCAAGACGGGTTGGATGCGGGCGGAGGCGGCGGGCGACACCGGCCCGTGGTGGCAGCCGGCTATTCTGGGGCGTGGTCATTGGGACGCGGCTGGTTTGTGCGACATGGTGTGTGTCCATGCGCTTGAGACATTGGCTGGCCAGATCGGCGTGTTCGCATCATGGCCAGCGCTTTACTCACTTGAGGAAAGGGAGAATGATATCTGCAGTCCGGCGGTCTTTTGGTAAAGCTCGCTTGGTCGGAACGATCAGCTTGCCGCACGTCCCATAGCGAGTTCCAAGGTTCAAAATGCAGCACTTCGACACAGATGCGCTCGCGACCTTCGTGGCAGTGGCCGACGCCGGTGGCTTTACTGCAGCAGGGACGAGGATCGGCAAGTCGCAAGCGGCCGTCAGTCTCATCATCGCCCGGTTTGAAGAACAGATCGGGCGGAAGCTGTTTGACCGGACAAGACGCGGCGTGCACCTGACTGAAACAGGCGAGATCCTGATTGGCTATGCCCGCCGTATCATTGCGATCGAGGACGAGGCGCTGGCAGCGCTCGATCCAGGTGCCATGCGCGGCTATGTCCGTCTTGGAATGCCGGACGACTATATCGAGCTGTTCGGCAAGCCTTTGATCGAAGAGTTTTCGCGTGCCAATCCCCGTATCCAGGTCGAGATCCAGTGCGACTTCTCCCGCTCGCTCGAGGCGATGGTCGAACATGGCACCATCAATCTCGCTATCATCACTCGTGCACCGGATTCAATCGTCGGCGAGTTGCTGCGTCGCGAGCCGTTGGTCTGGTGCGGACCTCCGGACGGGCAGATTGAGCGACAGCGGCCCCTCCCTCTTGCCTTGTTTCCAGAGAAAGATTGTCGGGCACGGCCCCATATCGTCCACGCTCTCACCCAGGCCGGCATCGGATGGCGAGCGGCATGGACATCCTCACATCTGCCGTCGATTCAGGCGGCGCTGGATGCGGGTGCCGCGGTTACAGCTTTGCCGGCCTCGGTTGTCGCTTCGCGACACCGCCGTCTGACCGCGGAAGACGGCGGCCTGCCGTCGCTGAAACCGCTTGAGATCGCCCTTCTGGTTCCACATGGCGCGCGAGCCGCTGTTCGCACGGTCGCCAGCTTCGTCCGCTCGCATTTTCAGCAGCTTTGACGCTATCTGCTGGTCGCCCTGATCAGGGTGGCGATACTGCGGACGGCCAGTTGATAGCCCTCGGTTCCAAGACCGGCGATAACGCCATCTGCGCGTTGGGACACGAAGGAATGGTGGCGGAACGGCTCGCGCTTGTACACATTCGATATATGCACCTCGATGACCGGCGGCTCGAACGTGTTCAACGCATCGAGGATGGCAACAGAGGTATGAGTGAATGCGGCGGGATTGATAACAATCCCGGACGCGTCCTCTCGAGCCTCGTGAATCCAGTCGATGATCTCGTATTCTCGATTGCTCTGGTGGAACCGGATTTCATGCCCCAGTTCAGACGCAACTCGACGGCAACCTGCCTCCACATCGACGAGCGTCTCGTCACCGTAGATATGGGGCTGGCGCTTGCCAAGGAGATTGAGGTTAGGACCGTTGATGACATAGATCAGGCTCATGTTTTCCTTCCAATCTCCGTCGCGGGCAAGGCATATGGTTTTCAGGATCCCAAAACAGCAAATTGGCTAAGCCGCCATGTCTCTTGCGGCGTCTTCAAAGATGCCGATCATGTCGTCGATGACGCCATCGGTATGGGCATCGGAAAGATAGAGACGACCGAAGGCAAACGGCATGATCAACAGCCCGCGGCGGCGAAGCGCCTCATGAAGTTTGAGGGTCATGACGGCATTTGCCCTGTCCAGCGTCTCTGCGTAGTTCGAGGGCGGGCTATCGGCAAACCAGATTGTAAACACAGAGCCCTCCCCAGAGGTTGTAACCGCCCTGCCATAACTGGCAAAAGCTGAATTTATGCCATGCCTTAACCGCTCGCCGCGCGCCAGCAAGGCAGCGTAATCGAGGTCTCTCAGAAGCTGAAACGTTGCGGTGACGGCGGCCGTGGCTACAGGATTGCCGCTGTAAGTTCCGGCGCGGTTGACCGTACCCTCTTCTGCAAGCGCCATGAGGTCGGGTCGACCGACGACAGCGGCAACTGCGACGCCACTGCCGATGGCTTTGCCGACGGTGGCGAGATCGGCTTCCACCTCCATGCTATGCCCCGTCAGCCCGAAACGCGTGCGAAATCCCATCAGCACTTCGTCGAGAATGACAAGCGCGCCATAGCGCCGCGCCGTCGCTTCCACATGCGCAAGATACCCGGGCGCTGCTGGAATGCACCCCGCATTGGCGAGCATGGGTTCCAGGATAACGGCAGCGATGCTGCTGTTTTCCGCGAACAGTTGGTCGACGTCATTGAAGTCGTTAAAGCGCAGCAGCGTGGTTCTCTCGCGCACCGGCCTTGCGTTTGCGAGCATTGCCGCATCGGCGGATCCCGCCTGGCCTAGCGTGACGTCGTCATACCAGCCATCATAGCCGGCAGCCATTTTTGCGATATAGGAGCGGCCCGTGGCAGCGCGAGCGAGCCGGCAAGCGAGATGAACAGCCTCGCTACCGGTATTGGTAAAGATCGCCCGCGACAAATGCTGCGTCGCCGCGGTCAAAACGCTGGCAGCTTCCTCCTCTCCATCATGGGCAAAGGCCGGCATCGGCCCGTTGCGCAGGGCGGCAGTGACGGCCTCGACAACCAGAGGATTCGCATGGCCGATCACCGTCGCCCCAAATCCGAGCGCCGTATCGATATATTTGCGCTGTCTGTCGTCCCAGATATAGGCACCTTGGGACCGTCGGGCGACAAAGGGTTTGCCGTCCATCGGTGGCAAGGCCCGCCCGGCGCTGGAGATTCCCCCAACCAGATGTGTCGTCATCGTATTTGTCCATTCGTTGCTGCCACGGACGGTTGCTAGAACCCGAAGTAACGCGGAAGCCATTCCGTCGTCTCCGGAATGAAGGCGACGAGCAGGAGGCAGATGTTGCTGGTAATGAAGAATGGGATAAGCCTGCGCGTAACCGCGTTCACTCCGACCTTGGCGACGTTGCACACGACGAAGATGTTGGTGCCCACCGGTGGGGTGAACAATCCGATACCCAGCGCCATGGTGAAGATCAGACCAAGCTGATAGGGCTGTAATCCGGCTTCGATGCCGATCGGATGTAATATCGGTGCGAGGATGATCAACGAAGGCCCAAGGTCCGCCCAGGTGCCGACGAAGGTCAGAAGCGCCAGAATCAGCAGGATGGTGATGGTCGGACCGGCTCCCCAAGCATGGAGGAGCCCGGCGGTCCATTGCGGTATCTGTTCGACGGTCAATATCCAGGAGAATGGAACCGAGACAGCCATGATGATCATAATTGCGCCGGTCATGCGCACCGTCTCCACCCCAATCTTCCAAAGGCCGGCCAAGGTAATTTCGCGGTAGAGGACGCCTCCGACCAGAAGAGCCCAGACCACTGCCACGAAAGCAGCCTCCGTCGTTGTCGCAAGCCCACTCAGCATGGAACTGAGAACCGCAATAGGCATCATTAACGCAGGAAGTGCCCGCAAAAGGTGCTTGCTGAAGCTTGTTATGGTCGGACGGGTCTCGGACTTTGGAAAGTTCTCCTTCACCCCGACCCACCAGGCCGTGAGCATGAATGTGACCGCCAACATAAGACCCGGAATGATGCCTGCTGCAAATAGCCCACCAATCGATGTATCCGTTATGACCCCGTACATGATCATCACAACGCTCGGGGGCAGGATGATGCCGAGCGTGCCGGCCGCGGCCGTAACTGCTGCGGCGAAGTCTCTTGGATAGCCCCGTTCGGCCATCGCCGGGATCATGATGGCGCCGACAGCACCCGTGTCGGCCGTGGCCGATCCGGTGATACCGCCATAGATCATGCAGGTCGCGACATTGACGACACCCAATCCTCCTCGCACCCATCCGACCATGTCATTGGCAAGGTCGATGATCCGGCGCGTCAGGCCACCCTCGTTCATAATACCGCCGGCCACGAGAAACAGCGGGATGGACGCCAATGAAATGGAATCGGCTCCCATATAGACCTGTTGCGCAAACCAGGAGGGTGGGAGCGGAACCAGACCGAAATAAATGACGGCCAGGGTGGAAAACGCGATCGACCACGCGACCGGCACACCAGTGTAGAGCGTGATGGCGAAGACGCCGAAGAGAACCAGAAGCGTCATTGGCCACGCTCCCGGAATGCCGAAACGATGCGCGCAATCGCAATGACAGCCAGAGTGGCGCCCATGAAGACGATGATGCTCTGAACGGTCCAACTCGGTGCGCGCATGACGGGGGTCGGAACAAATCCCGTGCGCGCAAGCATGGCCTTGCCGCTCCACAGAAAGGCGGCGGCGACGGTGAGCAGGATGAGATTGTGATAGATGCGAAACCAGCGGTTGCGCCCACTGGTGGATGTGTTGCCGTCGATGGAGACGTTCTCCCCGGCGACCTCCGACAGAACAGCGCCGATCGCGGTCGTCCACAAGAACAGGATACCGACCATTTCAAATGACCAAGTGATACCGGAAAGACCGAGATACCGGCCCACGGCGCCAAGCCCGGTAGAAAGGATTAGGGCGACGACAACGAGGACACCAACGATCGTCACGACGAAGACCGCTGAAGAAGCGAGGCGTTTCATGGGGCTTTCCATCAAAGGTGGACGTAGTTGCACGGGCGACGAATGCGGCAAGGACAGGTCGGAGGACCGATCGCATCTTCACCGCAGGCATTGCCTATTTTCCGGCTGCTGCCGAGCGCACGGACGACACCAGATCGCCCCCCCATTCCGCCCCGAATTTCGCGTAAACGGGATCAACCATCGCACGGAAGGGTGTCGTATCCACCGTCGTTACGGTGACGCCCTTCGACTTGAGGTCTTCGATGACCTGGGCATAGACCTCGTCGAGTTTTCCGCGGTACCAGATCGTCGTCTCTTCCACTGCCTTGGTCACCGCAGCCTGGTTTTCCGGGCTCAGAGCGTCGAAGCGCTCCTTGTTCATAAACCAGAAGTTCGGCGTCCAGATATAATTCGAAACAGACAGGAACTTCGCGCTCTCATACCATTTCTGATCCGCGAAATCGCGTATTTCCGGCTCCACACCGTCGACCACATGCGATTGCAGCGAGGTATAGACTTCCCCGAAAGGAATCGATTGCGGTAGGGCGCCCAACTGTTCGATGGTTGCAAGAATGACGGGGTTCGGCGGCGTCCGCAGCTTCAGACCCTTGATATCCTCCGGTGTCGCGATTGATTTGCTGACGGTTGCAAATTGACGGAAACCGGAATCAAGCGCACCCAGCATCTTGAAGCCGTTGTCTGCACCCGTATCGAAGACCTTTTTCCCGATTGGTCCGTCAAGAAAGGCGTGCGCCGCTTTTGCATCGGAAAACAAGAACGGCAAGGTGACGACGTTGAGCTTCGGATCGATCGCATCCGCAACGCCGCCTAGCCCGATATCGATGGAGCCGGAGCCCACACCATCGGCGATCGGTCCCTCATCGCCCAACTGACCATCTGGAAAAATCTGGACGGTAAGGCCGCCCTTGGTTTCGCCGGCGAGCTTGTCGGCGAACATGGCGACAGCCTCCTGAATGAGGCTCTTCGAGCTTGACGCATGGGCGAGCCGAAGAGTTTCGGCATTCGCTTGGCCGGTGCAAAGCAACAGGATGCCGGCGATGGCGGACATGGAAAGGCGACCGGCGTGAGCCCGCATGATATTGAATTCTAACATGTTACCCTCTTTGTCATTGTTATGACCAAGAGTATGTGCGGCCTTTCTCAGGGGTACAATCGGTAAAGCAACGTCTTCGATCAGGAAACGTTATGTTGCTATATCGGATCGCTATGCTGCGCCGCTTGTCACTGCAACTGTCCCAAATTAACCCATTAATTAGCATTCACTTGCATGCGTGGACTGCGATGCTACCGTCGCCGGCATCGTGGGGGATCGCGTATGACGATTGAAGAGCTGATTGATTTACAGGAAGCAGGCTCTAGGGCGCGGGTGCTCGGCCTGAAGGCTCACGAAAACCCATACCTCGCCGCCCATAGGATGCCGACTGGTGATACCAGCGCCCTCGGGGATTGGCTTGCGCGTCACGACGCGTGGAAGTTCGGTTGGGAAGCGGAGGACGCTAGCCGCGAAGGTAGAATTGTTACGCACTTCAAGGAGCTGGTCTCGATTGCGAAACGAGGTGCGCTCGATGCCTAACGTTATTGATGGTGGTTCGCTAGATCAGGATGATTTTAGGCCCGATCGGCCTAAAATCTGAATCCTGATCAAATCAAAGAAATAGAGCATGATGTCGTCCGAAAACCGCGCACACTTTTCGGCATCATGCTCTAACGACGAGTTCGGTTTTCCTGCCTCGTCACGGCGAAGGATCGGCACCTCTTTCACCATCGGATTACCAGCGTTCAGGCCTTTTCGAAGAGCGGCGAGATCACCATTTCCGGCACCAGCACCAGGCCCTTGTCGGTTATCCGGATTTCCGGGATGACTGATAGCGGGATAAGGTTGAAGCCCATATAGGCGATGGTGCAGCCTGCCTTTTCCCATTCGAGCTTTAGGGCCTTTACCTCGTCGGCGACCTGGTGCACGCGCTTGTCGGACAAAAGCCCGGCGATCGGCAGTGGCACCATGGCCGTCACCCTGCCGTCCATGACGACACAGACGCCACCCTGCTTTTCTTCGATCGCGTCGAGCGCCACCTGCATGTCCGCGGCATTGGTCCCGGCGACGATGATGTTGTGGCTGTCGTGGCCGACCGAGGATGCGACCGCGCCTTGTCTGAGCCCGAAGCCGTTGAGCAGGCCGTGGGCGACATTGCCGGCAGACTTGCCGTGACGTTCCACCACCGTCACGAAGCAGAGGTCGTGCTTGTCGAAATGGGCTTGCCAGTCATTGGCCGGTTCCAGCGTGACGGTGACATGGCCGAGGGTAATGCCAGGCAGCTCCGTCTTGATCGTATGAGCGACGACCGTCTCCGTCGGCAGGTTCGGTGTCAGTTTGAGATTTTTTGGCAGCTTGACCGTGTGGTAGGCGGCATCCGGATAGCGGTATGGTTTCGACAGGGCTTCGTCGAGGATCGGCGTGATCTTCTTGCCGTCGACGACGAGCTCGCCACCATACCAGGTGCTAACAGGCGTAAGGTCGTCGCTGAGAAGCACCAGGTCGGCGCGGCGCCCGCCGCCCAGACCGCCGATTTCGCCTTCCATGCCGAACCGCGTCGCGCCGTGCAGCGAACCCATCGCCCAGGCCTGTTCCGGCCTCATGCCGTATTTCACGGCTTCGCGCGTTACCCAGTCCAGGCCGAAGGCGAGCAGATCTTCGGCATCACGGTCGTCGGTGCAGACGGCGACGCGCTTGTGGGAAGCGCCGAGCTCGGTGATCGTCTTGATCGCCTGCGGCAGCGAATGCCAGGGTGTTGTCGGCGGGCCGCCGCGCAGGAAGATCCACACGCCGGCTTCCAGCAGGTCGTCGGCAATGTCGCGATCGATGGCTTCATGCGTGTCGGTAACGCCGGATGCGGCATAGGCGGCAACAAACTCTCGTCCGTAGACATGGCCCGACACCGGCCTGCCGCGCTCGAGTGCTGCAGCCAGGATCGCATGGCTGCGCTCGTCGCCCATCGCAACGGGGACAAAATCCATTTTCTCACCGAGAGCCACGGCTTCCGGCCACTTGTCGAACAGGGCGGCGATCTTGTCCGGCGTCAGGTCGCCGCCGGCTGTTTCCAGATCCGGCGTCGTCGCCGGCACGGTGCTCGGCACGGTCAGGAAGATCGACAGCGGCGCCTGCCGTGCATCCTCGAGCATGGCCTCGACGCCGGCGACGTCCATGACATTGCCGATCTCGTGGCTGTCGCAGAAGATCGTCGTCGTGCCGTTGAGGAGCGCCGCTTCCGCATAGGTGCAGGCCGTCACCATCGACGATTCGATATGGATATGCGGATCGACCAGGCCCGGGGCGATGATGCCGCCCCTGGCGTCGTAGAGCTTGGCGCTCCCGCCCCTGTAGCTGCCGACCGGCTTCACGGCTGCAATGCGGCCCCCCGAAATCCAGACTTCGCGTCCGTCGAGAAAGCGCTCCGAATAGGTGGACAAAACGCGTGCGCCTTGGATGACGAGGTCGGGTTCGCGACGAGCGGAGGCGACATCGGCAAGACGGCGGGTCATGGTCGAGAGCGGCTGAACGGAGAAGCGGGTAAGCGTGCTCATGTAAACCTCATTTCCAGGGCTCGGGGGAGGACTGGCGAGATTGTAAGGAACGCCGTCAGGGGAGGGAAGCACGAATAGTTCTTGTCTCTGGCCTCAAACGGATGCCAATCAGCGTTTTCCGCGAACTGCCAGAACCGCTTCCGCAAAGGTGTCGATCTGGCTGGCCTGCAGCCCGGCGACATTGATGCGTCCGTCCTCTACGATGTAGATGGCGTGGTGCTCGCGCAGCATCACAGCTTCCCCAGGCGTCAGACCGATCAGAGAAAACATGCCTTTGTTCTTGGCGAGGAAATCGTAGTCGTTGCCATTGGTGAAACGCCGGAACGAGGCAGCCAGCCCCAGGCGCAGCGACAGGATGTTGGAGCGCATGCCGTCCAGTTCGGCGCGCCAGTCGGCCGCGAGTGCCGGGTCCTCCAGGACGGTGCGAACGATAGCCGCGCCATGATCCGGCGGCATCGAATAGACGACACGGGCTCGCACCGTGAGTTGCGCCTTGGTTGCATCCGCCCGATCCGCGTTGGCGGCGAGAATGAATGCAGCACCTGTACGCTCGCGATAGATTCCGAAATTCTTCGAGCATGACGCGGAGACGAGCATTTCCGGAACCATGCCGGCGAGCAGCCGCACGACGAAGGCGTCGTCCTCGAGACCGTCGCCAAACCCCTGATAAGCGATATCGACCAGTGGAACGAGCCCGCGTTCAGCTATGATCTCCGCCAGCGCCTGCCATTGCGAACGGCTCGGGTCGGCGCCCGTCGGATTGTGGCAGCAGCCGTGCAGCAACACGATGTCGCCCCGCTCCGCACGTGAGAAATGATCGAGCAGGGCGTCGAAATCCACCTCGCCTGTTCGGCTATCGAGGTACGGGTAGGTGACGATCTGAAGCCCATTGTCTTCGAGGATCGACACATGGTTCACCCAGGTCGGGTCGGGCACATGCACCGCAGCACCCGGGCGCGCCAGGGAGATCAGGCCGGCGAGCACCGTCAGGGCGCCCGCCCCGCCCGGCGTCTGGATGCCGCGAATTCGCTCCCACGGCGCAGCCTCGCCGAAGACAAGCCTGCCGATGAGATCGCAGAAAACAGGATCTCCGGCCGGGCCGACATAGGCTTTGGTCGTCTGCGCGGTATGGATTCGCTTTTCTGCCTCCCTCACCGCCCGCGGGATCGGCGTCGTACCGGAGGCGTCCCGGTAGACTCCGACGCCGAGATCGATCTTGTTCGAACGACTGTCCTGCCGGAAAATCGGCATCAACGACAGGATCTTGTCGGCTGGCGGCATTGTCAGATCATCGAACATGGTTGTCTCCGGTCAGGGGAATTGCAGGCGGCGATGAAACGCCGGCGCCTCATGATGCGGCCGCAGCCGAAATCAGCCGGCCCGCCTATTTCAGCGCGCCGATCTTGTTTTCGATGGCCTCGAGAAATGCGCCGGACCGCACGATCTCGAGCGCCGGTGTGGTCTGCTTGGGCATGTAGCTGTCCTCCTGCTGGAACGGGATCGCGTCGCGAAGCGCGTCATAGAGCGCCTGGCTGCCGGCTCCGAGCTTGTAGCCGCCGAGCGCCTCTTCGGTCAGGAAGATGGCGCGGGCCGCAAGCAGGCATTCGACACCAAGGATCTTCGGCATGTTGTCGACCACCTGACGCGTCTTGCGGCATGCCCATGTCGCCATCGAAACATGGTCTTCCTGGCTGCTCTTGGTCGGGATGCTATCGGCAACGGCGGGAAAAGCCAGCGTCTTGTTTTCCGATGCGACGGACGCCGCAGCCGTCGAGATGATGCCATAGCCGTAATTGAGGCCGATCGGCTTGCCGGCAAGGTTCGGCGGCAGACCGTAGTTCAATGTCGTGTCGCAGAGCGAGAACAGGCGTCGCTCGGAAATATTGCCGATTTCCACCAAAGCGATCGTCAGGATGTCCATGGCGAAAGCGATAGGTTCGCAATGGAAATTGCCGCCGGACAGGAATTCCAGCGCGCCGAGTTCGTTCCAGAAGACGAGCGGATTATCGGTCGCGGCGTTGAGCTCGCGCGTGATCAACTCCTTGGCGTGCTCCAACTGGTCGCGGCAGCTTCCATGCACCTGCGGCAGGCAACGGAAGGAATACTGATCCTGGACCCGGGCGGTGTGTTTCGGATGCAGAATATCGTCCTCGAGGCGTACCGCACGCGCTGCCTCGGTTGTCCGACGGCTACCCTCGATAATGCGACGGATATTTTCCGCTGTCGCGATCTGCCCGGGCTGCTTGCGCACGAGATGAATGCGGGGATCGAACGCCGCCTGCTCGCCGCGGATCGCCTCCAGACTGAGCGCACCGGCCGCATCGGCTGTCTTCATCAGCATCTCGGCGTCGTGGAGGTTGAGAACCGCCATGGCCGCGCAGAGGCTGTTGCCATTGATGAGGGCAAGGCAGTCCTTCGCCTTGAGATCGAAAGCAATCGGGGAGATGCCGGCTTTTTCCAGAGCCTGCGGCGCCGGCATGCGTTCGCCCTGGTAATAGGCTTCCGCCTCCTCATAGCCGATCAGCACCGAAACCATGTGCGCGAGCGGCGCCAGATCGCCAGACGCGCCGACCGACCCCTGGATCGGCACCACAGGGTGAACGCCGCGGTTCAACATCTCAACGAGACGGTCAACCACCTCGATCCGCAGGCCGGAAACTCCGAGGCAGAAGGCGTTGATACGGACGGCCATCATGGCGCGGACGATTTCTTCCGACGCCGGTACTCCGATGCCGGAGCAATGAGAGAGGACGATATTGCGCTGGAAGCGGTCGTTGTCGGCCTGGTTGATCGCATAGTCCTTGAGCTTGCCGACGCCGGTGTTGAAGCCGTAGGTTGGCGGCGCGTTTTCGGTCAGCCAGTTTTCCTCGATATAGTTTCTCACCTTGATGATTTCGGCGCGCGCTGCATCGGCGAGCGCTACCTTGGCACCCTGGCGCGCGATGCGAACGGTATCTTTGATCGTCAGGCTGTCACCGTCTAAAATTATGGTGTTCATCTCGATGTCCTTGAAGCTCGATAAGTGTGAGAAGGTAAGTGCCGAAATCGAACACGCGCGCCGGGAGCGCAGCCTGTCTCGATCGCAGCGGTAATGCCGCCAGTGACGGCGACGGAGTTTTCCGCGACACCTTCTTCGATGACGATGGTTCCCGTGAAAAGGACGTCGAAATCGCTCATGATGTCTTCAGATCCTCAGTGCGCATGATGGGGAAGGCCGCAGCACACGGCTTTGGCGGCGGCTCGAAGCCGCCCGATCAACGCCCCTGCCTTGGGTTCCGGCATGGAAATCGTTTCGAGATAACGGGCTGCCAGCCCGCCCGGCCCTTCGAGCGGGAGAAAGTCGTCGGCCAGACGCCGGACCTGCAACCGTTCCGCCTCCAGCTCCGCTGCTTTGATCTTCTCGTAAAATTCAATCTCTGCCGTGTTCCTGCGGCCTTGACGCAGGGTTAGCCGAAGATGTCGCAACGGCAGGACGAAAAGCGAACGCCATTCGCCGGCACGTTCCAGAAGCCGCTGCATCTCGCCGTCATCCGCGCCGTGTCCGTCACTATCCGCAAGAGCGAAGAACAGCAGAGACGGCACGTCCACCGCATGACTGTTCTGGGCTTCGAGGCACCAAGACGCGATGCCGGGCTCGCCGTAGAGCTGGACCATGACATCGAACACATTGGCACAGAAAGTAGCGCGCCTCGCAGCTTCAGCATCCTGTTCCGAGCGCGCGGTGCCGCTTGCCAGCGTTTTTTCGTCGAATGCATCAGGGGCTTTTTCCATCACGCTTGCTCCGCCGTCTTCATTCCGGGTGCCGGTTCGTCGTGAGGGAAATGACAGGCCGCGAATTGGCCGTAGGGCATCGCTGCAAGCTTCGGTTCCTGCGCTGCGCAGACCGCCTGAGCGCGTGGGCAACGCAGGCGGAACCGGCATCCGGACGGCGGCGCGCTCCGCGAGGAGGCCTGAGTCGGCGTTGCGCTCGGCACGATCTTCCGGCTGGCATCGGGAACCGGGACTGCTTCCAGCAGCATGCGGGTATAGGGATGCGCCGGACGCTGATAGATGGCATCGCCGGTTCCGATCTCGACGATCTTACCCATGTAGAGGACGGCGACCCTGTCGCTGACATTGCGCACGACGGCGAGATCGTGGGAAATGAAGATCAGCGCCAGGTTTCGCTTCTGGCGGATATCCTGCAGAAGATTGATCACATGCGCCTGCACCGACACGTCGAGAGATGCAACCGGCTCGTCGCAGACGATCAGCTCCGGCCCAACGGCAAGCGCCCGCGCGATCGCAATACGTTGGCACTGGCCGCCGGAAAACTGATGCGGCCTGCGGCCCTCCACCATCGTCCGGCTCATGCCGACATCGTTGAGCGCACGATCGACCCTTTCCAGTCTTTCCGCTTTGCGGATGCCCTGGATCTCAAGGCCTTCTCCGACGATATCCTGCACCTTGCGGCGCGGATTGAAGGAAGAAATCGGGTCCTGGAAGATCATCTGCAGCTTGCTGCGGATGGCGCGAAGATCGGAAGCAGACCGGTCGGCAACATTCAGGCCGTCATATTCGACGTGGCCGTCGACACGCGTGTCCGCCTTCGGCAGCAGCTTCAGAAGGGCACGGCCGATGGTCGTCTTGCCGCTGCCCGACTCTCCGACGAGACCGAGCGTTTCCCCGGGTGCCACGTCGAAGGAGACGCCGTCGACCGCAACAAAGATCTTGCCGCCGCGCCGGTATCTGACCGAGAGATCGCGTACTTTCAAAAGCGCGTCGTCGCGCAGGAAAGCATCGAAGGTATGCGTTGCGGCACCTGAATCGACGGCCCGGCCGGAAGCCTTGTCATTCATGACAATGCCCTCCTTTCGACCGCAGCGTCGGCTGCATCGCCGGTTTGAACAGGCACATAGCAGGCGAAGCGATGCTTGCCGTCCGCACTGGTGGTCATCGGCGGCATCGAGACATGGCAGCGAGCCTCGGCGGCGGGACAGCGCGGTGCGAACGGGCATCCCGGCGCGGGATCGGCGAGATCGGGCGGACGGCCCGGGATCGTGTGCAATTTCGTATGAGCCGGCTGGTCCATGCGCGGCATCGCCGAAAGCAGAGCCTCGGTATAGCGATGGCGCGGATGGGAAAAGACGGCGTCCGTCGGGCCGTATTCCACGACATGCCCGCCATAGAGCACGAGGATGTCGTCGGTGCGTCCCGCGACGATGCCCAGATTGTGCGTGACCAGGATCATCGACATCTGCCGCTGCTGCTGGATAAGCTGCAGCAGATCGAGAATTTCCTTCTGAACCGTCACGTCGAGCGCGGTCGTCGCCTCGTCGGCGATCAGCAGATCCGGCTGGCAGGCAAGTGCCGTGGCGATCATGATCCTCTGCTTCATGCCGCCCGAAAACTGATGCGGATAATGCCCGTAACATTCCGCGGCATCGGGAATGCCGACGCTTGCCAGCAGTTCGATCGCGAGTGCCTTTGCCTGCGCCTTTCCAAGCCGCAGATGGAAGCGGCTCGCCTCTTCGATCTGCCGCCCCACCCGTACGAACGGGTTGAGGGATGTCATCGGGTTCTGGAAAACCATCCCGAACCTGCGGCCGAGAAAGGCGCGGCGTTTCGTCTCGTTAAGCGTCGAGAGATCGGTCCCGTCGACAAGGATGCGACCGCTGGTTTTCATGCCCTCCGGCGCAATGCCCATGATCGTCTTGACCAGCATGGATTTGCCCGCGCCGGATTCTCCGACGATGCCGAGCGTCGTGCGCGGCGGGATGCTGAAGCTCACGTCATGCAGCACGCGGATCGGCCCGAACGGCGACCTGAAATGACAGGACAGCTCGTGACAATCGAGGACCGGGGTGGTGTTCGCTGCCTCGTTCATATCAGAGTTCCCTGCCGCGATGGTTCATGCGACGGGCCAGACAATCCCCGACCGTGTTGAGCGAGTAAACTGTTAGAACGATGGCGACGATTGGTCCGAAGATCAGCAGTGGAAAGCGGCTGAGCAGGTCGGTCGAGCTGGCGATCATCCCGCCCCAGCTCGGCGCCGGCGCTGGAATGCCGTAACCGAGAAAACTCAGCGATCCCTCCGTGATGATCAGCCCCGCCATCAGCGGCGGAACGATGGCCGTCAGCGCCGGAACGAGATTAGGCAGGATCTCGCGCAGCAGAAGGCGCATGTCCGACGCGCCCATGGCGCGTGCCGCCAGCACGTAATCACGGTCGTTCTGGGCAATCACGCCGCCTTTGGCGATGCGTGCATAGGTTCCGATATCGAGCAGGCCAAGTGCCAGCATCATCGTGAAAACCGAATTTCCGGTCACCGATATCAGCGCCAGGATGACGAGGATCGGCGGAAGCGACGCCATGGAATTGGCATAGAGATCGACGATCCGCTCGACCGGGCCGCGATAGAAGCCGGCCAGCATTCCGAGGATCATGCCGATCACCAGCGAGATCAGCGTCGCGACCGAGACGATGGCGAGCGTCGTTCGCGCACCGTAGAGCACCCGGGACAGGATGCTGCGCCCGAGCGCATCGGTTCCGAACAGGCCGTTCAGGCTCCATTCCGGGCCTTGCGAGAAATCGCCATAGGGGAAGCTTGCCCGAACGAGACCCGGAATGAACTCCACGAAAACCGAGGAGATGATCAGGACCGCCAGGAACACGAAGGCGAACCATTCCATCGGATGGCCGCTCGGCATGCGGAAACGCGCGGTCTTCGGCATCGCGGCATTCAACGTCTCCGCCAATGCGGCCGCTTCGCCGGGCACGAGGTCCGTTTGTGTCGGCTTAAGGCGGCTCATGACACGTCCACCCGCGGATCGATCAGCGCGTAACCGAGATCGACCAGGATGAAGATGACGACGAAGATCACCACCGTCAGCGACAGAATGGCCTGCATGACGGGCAGGTCGTGGCTGCTCACCGCGTTGAGAACGGTCCAGCCGATGCCGGGCACCGCGAAATAGCTCTCGACGATGAAGGAACCGCCGAGCAGATAGGTCATGGACAGGCCCATCACCGTCAACACCTGGGGAGAGGCCGGGCGCAGCACGTGGCGCATCAGGATATAGCGCGTCGGCAGGCCCTTGGCCCTGGCAACGAGGACATAGTCCTCCTGGAGGATCGCGACGAATTCGCTGCGGCTCACCCTGTAGAAATAGGCTGCCTGGTGCACGCTGAGGCACATGACCGGCAAGGCGACGTAATAGAGATTGCCGATCGGATCTTCGCCGAAGGTAACCCAGCCGGTCGCCGGCAGCCAGCGCAGCACGATTGCGAAGACGAAGCCGAGCAGAACCACGATGACGAAAGTCGGGATCGACAGCATGACCGAGGAGACCGCCCGCAGCACCGTATCGACGATGCCGCCCGGCCGGCTGGCCGTATACATGGCGAGCGGCACGCCGATCAGGAGCGAGACGAACATCGCAAGCAGCGCAATCTCGAACGTCACCGCCGCCCGGTCGACCAGGAGTTTTGCCACGGACTGCTGGCTGAACATCGTCTGCCCGAGATCTCCCTGAAGAAGCCGCCCGAGCCAGCCGAGATAACGTTCCCAGACCGGCAGATCGTAGCCGTAGCGGCTGTTCAGCGCATCGATCTGCGCCTGCGTCGCGTTCTCTCCAAGGATCAGCTGCGCCGCCGACCCCGGCATCAGGCTCGACAACGCCGTCGCCGAGAACGTCACCAGCAGGAAGACCGGAATGCCGGCCAGAAGCCGCACGCCAACCGCTTTCAGATAGGAGAGCTTGGCAATTCGCAACGATCGGACTCCGATTGTTAGGTGGAACATCCAATGCCGGACTGGACCGGCATCCGGATTTCGCAAAACGAGATGGCAGAGCGGCCAGCCTCCGGGATCAGAGCGCCTTCCATCTGTCCTCGGCATCGAGCCAGCCGCTGTCCCGCTCCAGCGAGGCTTTCTGCTCGGCAGGCGTCATGCCGCCCATGCTATGCTCGTCCGCATAGCGCGTGCTGCGGTCCTTGAAGACATGTCGACCGTAATCCATCATGCCATACATCGATCCCTTCTCGAGATAGTGCATGGTCACCAGGTTGAAGCCGAGCGCCTCGATTTCCTCGAGCCGCACGAAGGGCACGCCGTTGACGGTCGCGACATCGCCGAACATCTTCCAGCCGGGCAATTCCTTGGCCACCTTCTGGCATTCCTCCAACGTGCGCAGGCCGTGCACATAGGTCATCTCAGCGCCGAGTGCTGCGGCGCGCACGCAGCGTTCGATAGCGTCGTCCAACCCCTTTTCGAGCTTGGATTCGGTGCGCGCTATCACCACGCAATCGGTGCCTTGACAGGCCTCGATCGAGGCCTTGATCTTGGCGAGCCACAGTTCCTGCGAGACGACCTCATGCGGCACGTTGCCATCGACCTTGCCGGCCAGCGTCGCCGCCTCCATGGCGCGGCCGAACCGCGCATAGCCGCGTTCATTGGGTGTATCCTCGATCAGGATCGCTCCGGCACCGGCCTTGGCGAGACGATAACAGGTGCGGAAGGTCTGGACGACATCACCGAAGCCGTCATCAGCATCGATGACCAGCGGCAAAGGCGAGTAGTCGGCGATGCGGTCGGTCGCGTAGACCAGTTCCTCCTGATTGTGCAGGCCAAGATCGGGCACTCCGGACATGCTGAATCCCAGCGATGCGCCGCTGAGCAGGATCGCCTCGAAGCCGGCCATTTCCGCCGCCTTGGCGGAGTAGCAATCCCAGACGCAGGGCGTGAACACCTGCTTGCGGGAAACCAGGTCCCGAAACTTCACCTTCTTGCGATTGCCGATCATCGTCATCCACCTTTTCCGATCGCCCCGCATCGCAGGGCTCATTCTGTCGTCTTAACGTCTCTGGCGTGTATGGTCGTCCAGCCCATCGACCGGCCCTTCGCTGCTCGCCCGGATCTTCCGGGCGAGCCTGCGCGTCGTGATCTGCAACCTGCTATTTCTGGCAGGCATCCGTGCAGACGTAGAGGAACTGCTTTTGCAGGATGCCGCCATTCGAAGGAACGACGCCGCCGGTATTGTCGCGCAGCAGCAGCGAGCGCGTCTGTTCCCCGAAGATGTAAAGCGGCATTTCGGTTGCAACGAGCTTCTGAACCTTGACATAGGCGGCTTTGACAGCAGCAGGGTCGAGGGTGGAGCTGGCCTCCTTCAATGCAGCGTCCATCTCGGCGCTCTTGTACTGTCCCCAGTTGAAAGCACCGCCGGAACTGAGCAGGTTGGAAATGTTCGGCTCGGCACCGTTCGACACCAGCACCCCGCCTTCGACGCAGATGTCGAAGTCGAGCTGCGTCTTGCACCGCTGGATCAGCGAGGCCTGGTCGACCTCGACGATCTCGGCCGAGGCGCCTTCATAGCCGGTCAGCACCTGCTGGATGTAGGCGGCAAGACGCTTCAGGTCCGAGTTGGTATAGGTGACGATCTTGATCGAGAATGGCTTGCCGTCCGCCTTCAGAGCATCGAACAGTTCCTGCGCCTTCTTCGGATCATAGGCTGGAAGAGATGAAGCGCTGTCGAAATAGGGCGAATTCTCTCCAAAATAATTGCTGGGTGCCTTGTATCCGGGCATCTGCGTGAAGGCCTGCATCAGCCGCGCGCGGTCGATGGCGGAATAGAAGGCCTCGCGGGCGCGAACATCCGTGAAGATACCCTTGGCCTGGTTGAGATAGGCGCGGTTGATGCCGCGGATCGGGATCTCGTGGGTCGCAACCCCCGGCGCCGTTGCGTTCGAGCCGAACTGATAGGGATAGCCGGCCATCATCGTTGCGCCGCCCTGAACGACGGTGGCGATGCGGCTGTTGGTTTCGGGAATGATCGCGAACTTGATCGTATCCAGATAAGGGCGCGGCTGATCCCAATAACCGGGATTGCGGGCCATGGTCATCGATATGCCCTGATTCCACTCGGTCAGCGTAAAGGCGCCGGCGCCCACCGGCTTGATGTCGGTCTTTTCCTTGGCGGCCTTCAACGCTGCCGGCGAGGCGATGAAGGGGCACAGCTCGGCGACCTGGGCTGCGAAATTGGCGTTCGGGGAGGACAGCTTGATCGTCAGCGTCTGCGGATCGACGACGGTGATCGCCTTGTTCCAAGAGGATATGAACGGCTGCGCCGGTGAAAGCGTGGCCGGATCTGCGGCGCGGTCCCAATTGTATTTGACGGCTTCCGCATCATAGGGCGTACCGTCGGTGAACTTCATGTCCTTGCGAAGCTTCAAGGTCCAGGTCACGGCGTCGGTGCTGGCCAGGCTTTCGGCCATGCCGCCGGTCACGACGCCCTTGTCGTTGACGTAGACGATAAAGCCGTAGACGGCGTCGAGCACATCCATTGGACCGCCGGGATAGGTGCCGGCGGTGATCGCCGGATCCCAGCTCTTGATGTCCGAACCGTTGATAATGGTCATCGTGCCGCCGCTGACGGGTTTTTCCGTCTGCGCACCCGCGTGAGATGCGGCGAGCATCACGGGTGCGGCCGTCGTCAGCGACAACAGCAAGGCGGCGGCGCCGCGCATGAACAGGCTCTGCAAGCTTCTGGAACGATTGTCTGACAACATCACTCTATCTCCTTTTTTTTGAGTTCCCCTGGGGGAGTGATTGTGCGTCGTTGTTTTGCATGCGGTTGACATGATGGCCCGGCAGCTTTCAGCACTGCTCTTCATGGCTCAGTCGTTATGATCCTCCGTCCAGCGCCGGACCGTCGGATGATGAAGCCCGAATTGATCCAGCGCACGCCCCACGGTCTGGTCGACCATTTCGGCGATTGATTTCGGCAGTGTGTAAAAGCTCGGCACCGGCGGCATGATGACCGCGCCGTTGCGTGTTGCCTGGTCCATCAGTGCGATATGGCCGGCATGCAACGGCGTTTCCCGCACCATCAGCACCAGCCGGCGGCGTTCCTTCAGGCAGACATCGGCGGCGCGCACGATCAGATCGTCCGCATAACAATGCGCGATCCCGCTCAGCGTCTTGATCGAGCATGGCGCAACCAGCATGCCGTCGCACCGGAAGGAGCCGGAGGCGATCGAGGCGCCGATATCCCCGTGGCTGTAGACCCGGTCGGCGAGGCCACGGATTTCGTCCGCGGTCTTTCCCGTCCCTTCAGCCAGTGCCGTGCGGATCGCTGAGGGCGATATGACGAGATGCGTCTCGACGTCGTCGAAATCCCGGAGCATCTCCAGCGCACGCAGGCCGTAGATTGCACCGGAAGCCCCTGATATGCCGATGATCAACCGCCTCAAACGAGTATCTCCGGCTTGACGCGCGACAGCAGCTGGCGCATCCGTTCGTAGGAATCCGGCGGCGGAAGCGCCTTGTCGAACCCTTCCCTTCGATCGCCCGCCTTCATCGTGGCGTCGTAACCGACCTTGGCGATCACGCCGCCGGATTCCTGAGGCTCGGACCGGTCTGCCGGAAGGTCGGTGACGATGAGAATGTCGCGCTCCGCGCGCATGCGCGTCATCTTTGCCAATTCGACGGCATCGAGGTCCCAAGGATCGACATCGCTGTCGACGATCGTGATGTTCTTGACGATGCTGACCGCACCCCAGCAGATCGACATGATGCGGCGTGCCTGTCCCGGGCGGGGCGTATCGATCTGCACGACAACGTTGTTCCGTCCGCTGCCTGATGCGGTGACGGCAACCTCGCCGACATTGAGAACGGACCGCCGGATGACGGCCTTGAGGCTGGCAGCGATCGGCACCGCGCCGAGATAGAGGTGCTCCATGTGGTAACCGGGCTCGATCACCTGCAACATCGCGTCGGAGCGGCAAGTCATGCATTCAAATCTGACGCGCACTCCGGAACCGTAATCCTCGTACATGCCGTGATATTCTGAGACCAGTCCTTCGAGGATCGGCTCGTCGATATGAATATGACCTTCGAGCACGATCTCCGCCTCTGCAGGCACGGCAAGATCGACCGACTTGCAGCGGGCAAGCCGCACCGGCTCGCCGAGCAGCGATCCGGCGCAGTGCATTTCATCGTCACCAAGCCCCAGATAGAAGCAGGCGGCAAGCTGAATGGCTGGATGCGCGCCGAGGACGACGGCGAAGGGGAGCGGCTCGCCTTTGGCGCCCGCCTTGCGGGCCATGATGGCGAGATGATGGTTCGGTGCAATTCCGATCATCGCCTCGTTCGGACCAAGCATCTTGATACGGGCATAGGACGCGTTGCCCAAGCCGGTTTCGGGGTCGCGCGCCACGATCAGACCCGCGGTAATGTAAGGACCGGTCTCCTTGGAAAAGAATGTCGGGACTGGAAGCCGGGTCAGGATGTCGTCCTGGAAGAGCTGTTGCTGTACCGGCGCATCGTCCACGAAGACAGGCGGCATGGGAGAGGCGATCGAGGACAGCAGCTTTTCCTGGATCTCGCTTTTTGCGACGCCAAGCGCCAGGGCGACACGATCGAGATCCGACAGGATGTTGCCGAAGATCGGCATGTCGTGACCTTTGATGCGGTCGAGCCGCACCGCCGCCTTTTCATCGACGATGGAAAGGATGGCCGACACGTCGTGGATCGGGTCGATCTCCTCCGAAATCACCAGCAGCTGACCGCGTCGGTCGAGTTCCTGAAGAATGCCTCGACAGGATTGATCGCTTTCGCTGCCGCGCATTGCAGCGCTGGCCGTCTTGGATGTCATGGCCGCGTCTTCAAGCGGATCAGGGCGATCATTCATCCGGCAATCCTGTGAAAGTCATTTCCGAGCTGTTTGATGCGCCAAGTATCAGCCGCAGGCCGGAGGCTGGGTAGCTCGAAAATCATGAATTGGAGGATAGGAAAATCAGAATGCTCGGCGCATGATCCCGATCCGACGCGACATGCGTTAGATCACGCCTGTTGGCCGAAGACGGCAACGAGTGACTGGATCATCGTCCGTTCCGCCTCGGACAGCGTCCTTTCGCCAGAGAAAATCACCGAGAGGTTTCCGGCGATGACGTCTTCCGTAATCGACGCCGCGGTGAGGCGTCCGCTGCCGATGTCCTGCTGGACCGAGGACACCGGAAGGACCGTGCAGACCGGCAAGCGGCGGACCATGGCGATGGCCAATGGCAGAGAACCGACGTCCATGACGGGCTCGACACGCAGATGCCGCGCGCTGGCGGCTGCCATGAACGCCTGATGGATACTGAGATGCTTGATTCCGAGAACCAGCGGAAATCCGCAAACTTCGGCCAGTGGAATTTCCGTTCGGCCGGCAAGGTTCAAGGCCGGATTGGCAATGACCGAGAGGCGCTCGCTCGGTCCGAGATGGATCCGGGTCATCTGCGTCTGGACGACGCCGACGATGGCCAGATTGAGCTCTCCCGCGCGCACCTGGTCGTGAAGCGCAGCGTTGGAACCTTCGACGATCCTCAGCCGGTACTCGGGATGGCCAAGGCGGGTTGCCGTCAGTGCCTGCGCCACCTTGTCCGTCATGACGCTGTCATGCCCCGAACTCGGCAGCATGCCGATTGAGATGGTCGCCTGTGTGTGGGCGGCAATATCCAGACTGGCGCGAAGGAGGCTATCGATGCGCTCTTCGATCTCCAGGGTGAAGGGAAGCAATGCCTTGCCGGCCTTCGTGCTCTCGGCACCGTTGCGCCGCCGTTCGAACAGGGGTTGCCCGACAACTGCCTCGATCTTCTGAATCTGAGTCGAAACGGAAGGTTGCGTAATATGCGCCGCGCGCGCCGCCGCCGAAATACCTCCGCTGAGATGCGCAAGGTTGAAGTAGTGCAATTGACGTGCCGTCAACTGCGGCCGGAAGACGATATTGGCCTCCGTTGCCTCCAGATTTTTCTTGAGGTTACAAAGCAGGGCGGACACGACCTCCTGGTCCGGCCCGTTTGCGCGCACGCCCAGGGTGCTCGACAATGGCGGATCGAGGGGCTCCAGATGCAGGCGCGCAAGTCCGAGCCGGTCGGCGACCATACTGCGGGGCATCAGGAACCGCATCTGCGGAAACTCGTTGAGCAGCCGATGAAGGTCTGCCGGCTCCTCATCCATCAGGATCATGCGGTCGCGGATGCCATGCTCGTCCGCATATCGGGTGACGGCATCGCGAAGTGCCTGACGCATTTTCAAAACGACAAATTTCTGATTGGGGGAGCGAAGATCAATCGCGGCCTCCGCCGTTCCGACGGAAAACCAGACCTCATCGTAAAAGGGCGTCATCGCAGGCAGGTTCGCAGATGGCACGCCGGTCATATAGCCGACTTCGATTTCCATCGAACCCGCATTGCCAGGGATTTCCTCGGCCTCGTCGTCAACAAGGGATTTTCCTCGCATGTCTGCAAACATCACGTCGATCAGCAGGTCGGGCCGCTCGCGTTCCATATCTTCGACAGTACGTCCGATCGCCTTCGAAAACCGGCCGATGGAGAAACTGAGATCGAGACGAATATCGATGCGAAGATGGTCCGTGTCCCCATTCCGCATCCGACGCACGAACCTTTCGCGATGAAGGATGGCCGTTGCCTGCTGAAACAGCCAGAAGGCTGCTGGCAAAGGGCTGAGGTGACCGCTTTTCCGAATGAAGAGCTTGAGTTGAAGTTCATTTTCCAAAGTACGCAGACTTGATGTCAGCGCCGAAGGAGCAATCCCAAGCTCGCGCGCGGTCTCTGCCAGCGTCGGGCTCTGACAGGCCAGTACGAAATGGGCCAGTTGCTGGATTTCGATGCGCGGCGGATTTGTAATCACTGCGGGTCTATATCGGATTTGCTCAAGGGGCTTACCCGACTATGGCACACAAAGCGTTATATCGCACGAATATCAGCGCCGGCCCGTTGCTTCCCCTTCGCCCCAAAGACATCAGCCTGCAATCAAGACTGCCTCATACACCATTGTCGCGGCGGCAAGATCGGCCAACGCCGTTCCGACTGCCTTGTAGAGAGTGATCTCATCGTTGGACGCCCGCGCTGGAACATCCCGGCGACACAGCTCGTCAAGTGTCGCACGCACCGCGTCTGCGGAAATGACGCCGGCCCTGATCGGCTGAACCAGATCGCCCGCTTCGTGAAGGGCTTCGTGCGTGTCGATATAGACCGAGGAGCGCCGAAGCGCCTCGTCATCGGCCTCGCGCATCGCCGGGGTGAAGCCGCCGATCAGATCGGCATGGGTGCCCGGCCGCAGCCATTCGCCCCGGATAAGCGGTGCTGTCGCCAGCGTCGCCGCGCTGACGACATCGGCTTGCCGCACTGCTGCTTCCAGATCGGTGACGGCAGTGGCCTGGAGCCCCTGTTGCCGGAGGCTCTGCGCCAGCCGTTCCGCATTGGCGGGATCGATATCCCAGATATCGACATCTGCGATCGGCCGGACGGCGCGATAGGCATCGGGTATGAGGCTCGCAACGCGGCCTGCGCCGATCACCAGCAGACGGCGGGCGTCCTTTCGAGCAAGATAATCCGCGGCAAGGGCCGATGCTGCGACCGTGCGGCGCGTGGTGATCGTGTTTCCGTCAAGGAGCGCAAGCTGCATCCCGGTCCGACCATCATAGAGCATGTAAGTCGAGGTCAAACCGGGAATGCCGCGCACCGTGTTGCCGGGAAAGACGGTGACGATCTTGATGCCAAGGTAGCGCTCCGACCGGTGCGTTTCATGCCAGGCCGGCATCAGAAGCAGCGTCGCATCCGGTTCGCCGCTATTGGCTATCGTGTGGTGATGCCGTACCGGCACGACACAGCCTTCGGCAAATGCTTGCCGCAGGGTCGCGACCAGCGCGCCGAAAGGGAGAAGCTCGCCCGTTGTCCGGGCATCGAGAATACGGATTTGTGTGTCGGTCATTGAAGCGATCTCCCGGTAAGTTCTGACTGCTGGATAAAGCGAATTCTCTGTGATTGAACGAGAGCCGCGTCGCCGCTGCGCGGCGTACCAGCTTTCAACCGGCATCGGCCCTTTGGACACTCCGTTGCGATCGGAATGCGGAGCAGCAACTCGGCACCGCTCAGCTAAACGCCGCTTTCTTCTCCAGAAATCTGGCGTATTGCGTCAGCGGATAGCACAGGGCGAAGAAGATCAGCGCGACGAGACCGTAGACCTTGAAAGGTTCGAAGGTCGCGTTGTTGATGGCGTTTGCGGTTTTCAGCAGTTCGTCGAAGCCGAGGATCGAGGCAAGTGCGGTGCTCTTGATCAACTGGACCAAGAACCCGACGGTCGGCGCGCGCGTGATCCGGAAAGCCTGCGGCAGGATGACAAGGCGAAGTTCGAGGAGACGATGCAAGCCCAGGCTGGCTGCGGCGTCCCATTGCCCGCGCGGCACCGCCTCGACGCCGCTCCGCCAGATTTCGGCGAGATAAGCGCTGGCGTAGAACGTCAGGCCGCAGACGGCGGCGGTCCATGACTCGATCCGGAAGCCGAGCATCGGCAGGCCGAAGAACATCAAAAAGAGCTGCATCAGGAGCGGCGTTCCCTGAAACAGGGCAATGTAGCCGGACGCGAAGCTGCGCGGCCAGCGTGTTTTCGATATCCGTGCAGACAGGATCGCCAGGCCAACGATGGCGCCGCCGGCAAAAGCTGCGAGCGAAAGCATAAGGGTCCAGCGTGTCGCGAAGACAAGATTGCGCAGAATGTCCCAGAAGGTGAACTCAATCATGCCAGACCGGCTCCCAGAAAACGGCGCTTCCCGGCGAAAAGGAGCCGGCGAAGTGCGGCGGACATCGAAAGGTAGATCAACGTGGCCACCAGATAGGTCTCGAAGGAGCGGAAGGTGCGCGATTGAAGCAGATCGGCCTCCTGCGCCAGCTCGCGGACGGATATTTGCGAAACCACCGCCGATTCCAGCATCATGATGATGATCTGGCTCGTCAGCGCCGGAAAAATGATGGCGATCGCCTGCGGCAGGATGATCTTGAAGAACACCAGCCGAGGCCTGAGGCCGAGTGCCTGCGCCGCCTCTTTCTGGCCTCTCGGTATGGCATCGAGCCCGGCCCCGACCACCTCGATCGTGTAGGCCGCCATGTTGAGGGTCATGGCAAGGACGGCGGCAGTGATCGGATCGAGGCGAATGCCGAGGCTAGGCAAGCCAAAGAAGATGAAGAAAAGCTGCACCAGGAATGGCGTGTTGCGCATGATTTCCACATACAGGCCGACGAGCTTGCGCAACCATGGATAAGGTCCCCGGCGCGCAGCCGCGCCGAGAATGCTGAGAACGATCCCGAGGACCGATGTGGAGACCGTCAGTGCAAGCGTCGTGCCTGCGCCATAAGCCAGAGCTGCCATTCCGTCCCAAAGCCAATTGAAATCGAGGCTGTATCTCATCGCTTGTCCTTTGGAGCCGGATGACCTGGGCCGGGTCGGCCCGAAATCCCGATCCGCCTCTCAACCAGAGAATTGAAGCATGATGCCACCGCAATCGCTTGCAGTTTTCGGCATCATGCTCTGGTGAGCGGGAGGCCGTGCTCGTCAGTCCTTCAGGTTTTCAGGGTTGAGCGGCGCTTTCAGCCAGCTCTTCGAGCTAGCGTCGAGCGAACCATCGGCGATCATTGCGGCGACGCTGTCATTGACAGCCTTCTTCAGGCCTTCCTCGCCCTTGCGGAGCGCGATGTGCGAGGGGGAGCTGAGGAGCTGGAACTTCTGCTCCGGCTTCAGCTCGTCCTGTCGCGCCAGAACCTGTGCGCCGACATCGTTGCCGACCACCATCAGCTGGGTCTGGCCGGATATGAAGGCCTGAATGACCGAATTGTAGTTCTCGAAACGCTGGATCGCAGCCGAGCCGGGGGCGACGGCCGTCAGCGACGTGTCTTCGAGCGTCCCACGATTGACGGCAACGCTCTTGTCGGCGAGGTCTTCCTTGCCGCTCACCTTCAGTGCTGCCGGACCGATGACGGCGATATAGTAGGGGGCGTACGGGGCGGCAAAATCGATAACCTCGGCGCGCTCCTTCGAATAGCCGACGCTCATCAGCAGGTCGACGCGGTCGTCGTTCAGGTAGGCGATCCTGTTCTGGCCGGTAACGCTGACGAGATTGAGTTTCACGCCGAGCCCGTCGGCGATCTTCTGGGCGACGTCGACGTCATAGCCCTTGATGCTCATATCGGCGCTTGCCGAAGAGAAGGGCGGGAAATCGGAGAAGATGCCGATGTTAATCTCGCCTGCGGCCTTGATATCGGCAAGTTCGTCGGCCTGTGCGGCTCCTGCCAGGATGCCGAACACGGCAATTGCCGCAGTGGCGGTGTAGCGCAATTTCATAAGAGCAGTCATGTCGTTCCCCTTTTTGAGACGTGTTGTGCGACAGGTGATGGATGGCAGCGGGCGCGAGGCACGCTGCCGTTGTGGAGCTGGTTCTCAGGTCAGCTTTGTCCTGACCGCGGGACTGAACATCGCGAGGCACAGGAGTTCGAACAGGACCTGGGCGGCGATCTGCGCGGTGTTGGTGGTGTTGTCGTATTGCGGCGCGATTTCCACGACGTCGCCGCCGACGAGGTTGATGCCCTTGAAGCCGCGCAGCAGGGTCAGGGCCTCCCTCGGCTGAAGCCCGCCGACTTCTGGCGTGCCGGTTCCCGGAGCGAAGGCCGGATCGAGGCTGTCCACATCGAAACTGAGATAGGTCGGACCGGCGCCGACAACCTCCAGAGCCTTTGCGATCACCGCTTTGAGCCCCATCTCCGCCACCTCTTCGGCGTGGATGACGGTCATGCCGGAGGCAAAGGAGAACTCCCAGAGATATTCGCCGCCGCCGCGGATGCCGATCTGGATCGTACGCTTCGGATCGAGCACGCCCGCCAGAACCGCCTCGCGGAAGGGCGCGCCGTGATGGAACTTCGAGCCCTCATAGGGGCCGGCGGTGTCGCAATGAGCGTCGATGTGGATCATGCCTACCGGCTGGCTGGCCGCCAGGCCCTTGAGGATGGCGCCGGAGATCGAATGGTCGCCGCCGATCGACAGAGGGATGACCCCGGTTGCCGCGATCATCCGGTAGCAGGCCTCGATGTCGGCATGGCACTCGGCCAGGCCGAACCGGCTGCGCATCGGCACGTCGCCGACATCGGCGACCGTTAGCCCTCCCATTGGCGCGACACGCAGAACATGTTCGTAGGGACCGATACGCTCGACCGCCCGGACGGCCCGCGGCCCCAGCCGTGCGCCGGCGCGATTGGTGACGCCGAGGTCCATCGGCACGCCGATCAAAGCCACGTCAAGCGCCTCAAGCACCTCGGGCTGCAAGCCGTTCTCGATGAAACGGGCATCCAGAAAGGTGGCGGGATCGGCGAAGGGCCATTTGCGGCTGTCGCCGTCCTTGAATACGCTCGCCGCCACGGCGCGGAAGTGCGGATCTTCCATCTCCCCGCCTGCAGCGCTGCCGAAGCGCTTTCTCAAGTCTTCCAGAAAATCCCGGTCAATGGTCAAGGCAGGCTCCCACGGTATTGATGCTGCCATCATCAGCGCCGCCCGCTTCTCTTGGAACCGCGAAAATTCGAGAGGGGATATAACGATTCTTGATAGCTCGGATCCGCCGAGGCTCAGCGATGCGGGTAGCGCGTTCATTGGGATGTTCAGAAAACTTTATAACCCGGCGAGAATTTTCCCACTACCGCGGCTGGCAACGTCCAAGCAGTCTCCGATGCGAACGGCCCGGCAGAGGGCCGACAGCAAAGGGAACCTACCATGTTGCACGATATGACACGCCGCCGCTTCCTCGGATCCGCCGCCGCCGCGGGGATTGCCGGCACGATGACCGGGTTTGCGAGATCCGCCGCAGCCGGCAGCGGCAATCTCACCGCTGTCGAATGGGGCGGCGATGTCGTCGAAGCGATGAAGCAGATTGCCGCCGACCAGAATGCGGCGACATTCAACTGGGTTCTTCACCAGGGCGGCGCGGGCGCGATCCTGCCGAAGATCAAGGCCGTCTGGCCGAATGTCGACTACGACTATGTCGCCGGCTGGGAAGGCTCGTTCAACAGCATGGTGAAAGAGGATTGGCTCGAGACCATCAATCCTGCCGATGTTCCCAACCTTGCGAATATTCCCGAGAAAATCATCATTCGGGATGGCAAGGGCAATATCAAGGCGGTCCCGCGCGCAGTTGGCGGCATGTATTTCGGTGCCCGAACCGACACGGCTCCGATCGCTGTGAAGACCATCGATGATCTGCTGAGCCCCGATCTCAAGGGCGCGATCTGCTGGCCAGGCCCGACACAGAGCATGATGCTCCAGATTGTCGCACTCGCCCTTCACGGCGGCGGCAGTGAAACGAATATGGAGCCCGGGTGGAAGCTCATGACGGAATTGGCGAAATCCGGCAATATCGGCCGCGTTGCCGTCACCGATATCGATTTCACCAATTCGCTGACGTCGGGCGAGACCTCCGTCGGCTTCTTCGCCGAGCCCGGCTGGGCGGCCGTGGCGAAGAACTTCCCGGTTACGCGGTTCACCAAGGACAGCAACTTCAAAGCCTTCCTCTACCAGAGCGGTTTCGGCGTCTTGAAGAATAGGCCGAGCACCAAGGCGACGCTCGATTTCGTCAATTTCGCGATCAGCTCGGACATGAATTCGCTCTACGCCAAGGTGGCTGGCGAGGCGCCGTTGAACAGCAAGGCGGTCACGCCCGACAATCTCAAGCATCTGTCCTTCACGTCGGACGAGTTTTCGAGCTTCGTCTATGTGCCGGACTACAATGTCGTTCTCGAACAGCAGGATGCCTGGTCCAAACGCTGGGAGCAGGATATCGCCCCGTTGCTCTAAGACACCTCGCGGCAGGTTGTCGTAGGCGCGGGCTTCGACAACCTCCCTTTCTCATGGCCCGCAAGGGCGAGGAAAAGGCTGTTCCATCATGACCAAGGTAAGGCGGCAACCCGTTGCCATTTCAATTCCGGATCGCCGAGATGCTGCCCTGACGCTCGGGCCAGCCCTGCTGGTGTTCGCATTCGGTTTTCTGTCACCGCTCATCAATCTGGCAATCGAAAGCTTGAAGGAGTTTACGCCGGGGCGCGTCGGCTCCGTGGAAAATGCCGCGGCAACGGTTCAAAACTATTACGAGCTTGCAAACCAGGCGTTTGCAAGCGTCCTGCTGACGACCTTCTGGATTGGCGGAGTTGCCGCGATCATCGGCCAGCTTGTGGCATTCCCGCTGGCCTATTTCATCGTGCGGCGCATTTCACCGCGGATGCGCACGCTCACCCTCGGCTTCTTGATTACGCTTGTTCTTTCCAGCGTCCTGATCAAGACGTACGCAATCGAGCTGACCTTCGGGTCGGTCGGCATCTTCCGACCCTTCCTCTTGACACTGGGCCTTTCTCCCAACAGCCGCGAATATATTAATATCGTCGTTATTGCGGGTTTGGTTCACTCGATCATACCGGTCGCAACGCTGACGCTGATTGGCGCGATGCAATCGATCGATCCGCGTCTGCTCGATGCGGCCCAGTCGCTCGGCGCACCGGGATGGAAAGCCCATCTGTCGATCACGCTTCCCCTGAGCTTCCCGGCTCTGATCTCAAGCACGCTTGTGTCGCTGACTTTCGCGATCAGCGCCTTCGTCATTCCGATGGTGCTCGGGAGGGGCAGGGTGCTTTTCATGTCGAACGTCATCTACACCCGGTTCAGCGATATCGCCAACTATCCGAGCGGCGCAGCGATCTCGCTCGTGATGCTTGCCGTGGCGTTGGCGGTCGTCGCTGTCATAACGTTTGCGCAGGCGCGGAGGGTTTCCCGATGAACATACAGTCTCTTGCAGCGAGAACCGGAGACCGGATCGCCGGATCCCTTGCCTACGGTGTCATCGGCCTTGGATTGGCATTCCTCGCCATCCCGTTGGTGATAACATGCGTCATGGCTTTCGACGCCAGGACCTACCTCGGCCCGATGCCGCCACCTGCCTTGTCGCTTCACTGGTTCGAACGGCTCGTCTCCCAGGCGGATATCCTTACCAGCCTGCGCACCAGCCTCATCTTGGCGGTATTCACGACGGTTCTGTCCGTCACGATCGGAACTGCGGCGGCTGTCGGTCTTGCCCGGGGCAATTTTCCAGGAAAGGCAGCGCTGACTTCGGCCTTTCTCTCGCCACTCATCGTCCCGCCTGTTGTCATTGGATTCGGTCTGCTGCTTTTCCTTTCCAAGGCCGGTATCACAAATGGTATGGCGCGCCTGCTGCTCGGCCACGTGATCGTGACGTTGCCCTATTGCATAAGGACCAGTCTCGCCAGCCTTCTCGGCAGCGACCAACGATTGACGGAGGCCGCAATGGTTCTCGGCGCCACCGAGCGCCAGGCCTTCTGGACCATTACCCTGCCGCTCATGCGGACGGGCGTCGTCACCGGCGCGATCTTCGCCTTCGCAATTTCGATGGATGACGTATCGATCAGTCTGTTTCTGAGCGATCCGTCCGCAACGACCTTGCCTGTTACGCTGGTCAGCAACATGCGCGCGGCTTTCGATCTGACGATCGCTGCGGCGGCCGTGGTCCTGATTGCCGTCACTGCGTTGCTGATCGTCGTGCTGGACCGTGTCGTGGGTTTCGACACTGTCGTCGGCCAAGGCCTGTTTCGTTCATGAGGACAATACGATGATTTCTGCCGTGGAATTTCGAGGGGTCAGCAAGCGCTTCGGCGAAACTGTTGCCCTCGGTGATATCTCCTTCTCTGTGAACCCAGGTGAAACAATCGCACTGCTTGGACCGAGCGGCTGCGGCAAGACCACCATTCTTCGGCTCATTGCCGGATTCGAGCGGCCCGACAAAGGCTCGATCTTGATCGATGGCGAGCCGATGGCCGGATTGAAACCCTATGAGCGCAATGTCGGGCTGCTGTTTCAGCACTACGCTCTTTTCCCGCATATGACCGTCGAACAGAACATCGGCTACGGACTTCGCCATCGCAACCATCCGCCGGGGCAGATACCGCGCCGCATTGCGGAGATGCTTGAGCTCGTTCGGCTCGTCGGTTTCGGACAGCGGCGGCCGCACCAGTTGAGCGGCGGCCAACAGCAGCGTGTTGCGCTTGCGCGGGCGCTCGCCACCCATCCAAGCCTCGTTCTTCTGGATGAGCCCCTGTCGGCCCTCGACGCCAAACTTCGGCATGAGCTGCGCACCGAATTGAAGGATGTGCTCGCCGCAGTCGGCTCGACCGCCATCGTGGTAACCCACGACCAGGAGGAGGCGATGAGCCTGGGAGAGCGTATATTCGTGATGAACCGCGGGGCAATCATGCAATCCGGCAAGCCGGATGATGTGTATTGGCGTCCAGACTCGCGTTTCGTCGCCGATTTCATGGGTCGGACGAATTGGATTCACGGCTCGATTTCGGCCGCGGGCGGAACGGCCCGGAAATTTCGCTCCGAATCCGGCTGGGAGTTTCCGGTCGTGTCCACGGCAAGTCTTTCAGGTGCCGCCGAGATTTGCGTGAGGCCGGAAAGCGTCGAGATATCGTCCGGCGCTCCGGCTGCCGGAGCCATGACCGGACGCGTTGCCGACGTCGTGACACTCGGTGCCTTCAGGCATGTCGTTCTGGACCTCGTCAGTGGCGACCGGATAATCTCGGCTTGCCCGAACCGTCCGGACATAGCATTCGCTCGCGGGCAGGAGATCAGCGTTTCCATTCCGCCCGAGGCATGCGTTCTGTTCGCGCGATAGGCTGGCATTGATGGGGTGCAGCCTATGCTGCGCCCGGGCTAAGGGTCACCAGTTGCCGGAAGGACATGGTTCGTCCAATATCCACTTACGGGCAGAGAGGCTCTTGGCTCTCGAGCGTCACAAAGTATGGAATGCGGCTTCTGATGCTTGATCTTGATTCGTATCTGCTTCGTGCATTTCTGACCGTCGCGGAGATCGGCACCGTCAATGGAGCAGCCGTCAAGCTGAACAGAACGCAGGCGGCCGTGAGCATGCAGATCCGCAAGCTGGAGGAGCTTGTCGGCGTTACGCTGTTTTCGCGTTCGTCAAAGGGCCTCGAGCTGACGAGCCATGGGCAGATCATGCTGGCATATGCCCGCGAAATGGTCGCCCTCAGCGACGAGGTCGGGAAAAGGCTGACAGGCAAGATGATCGAGGATCGCATTCGCCTCGGCGTCGTTGAGGACTTCGCAGCCGGTCACCTGATCGACATTCTTAGTGCCTTCAGAGCCCAGAACCCGAAGGTCGAGATCGATATCATCGTCGAGCCGAATCGCCGCCTCGCTAGCCTGTTTGAAGACAGGAAGCTGGATCTCGTGGTTTGCGACATCACCTGCCTTTCGCGAAAGCCGACCCTGATCTGGACCGAATATTTGATGTGGACGGTCAGATCCGACTTTGTGGCGGATACGGAAAAACCGCTTCCCATCATCATGTTCGAAGAGGAGTGTCCCTGGACGCTTCCGACGATTGCGGCTCTGTCCCAGCGGAACATCAAGTGGAAGACGGCGTGCGTCGCATCGACGCTGGTGGCCATGGCGACCGCGGTTCGCGTCGGCATCGGTATCGCGCCAATGATGCTCACGACGAAACCGGAGGGCTGCCGGACGCTTGACCGATCGGCGGACCTGCCCGGTCCGGTGCGCATCGAGATCGGCCTGTATGCTCAATCCGAGACGGCCGAAGGCGCGCGCTATCTTGTGGACTTCATTTCGCGGCATACCGCCATATTGTCCAGCTAGAGCATGATGCCGAAAAGTGTGATCGGTTTTCGGACGACATCCTGTTCTAGGAGCGTTCAGCTTCCATTATATCGGGTCAATATAATTCCCTCTACCGGAGTGGCGAGCGAAGCCCCATCGTGATCCATGAAGGGTCGACGACCCAATCTCAAGCTTTCATGGAAGTCTGCGAATACGATGATGGGGCAAGCCAAAGTTGACGAAACTCTCCTCGCAGATGCCGCCTATCTGCCCGGCCAGGTCGCAAACCTGACGAGGGGAGCGAGCGTGACGGCGCAGACCAACGAAATACTGGAGCGCATCGATGACATGCTGCTGCGCGAAGGTACCGACAAGTCAGAGATCATTCTCGCCAACATCTGGCTCAGGGACCTTGCCTCATTCGAGGAAATGAACAGAGCCTGGGATGCTTGGATGCCGGATAGCGGAACGCCACGGCGGGCGACGTTTGAGGACAAAAACCTCCCGCCGATGTGCGCCATCCGTATCGACGTAGCCGCGTCGCGAAAGAGTGGGGCCGGGCAAATTTGAGCCGCCTGCATTCGTCATCCTGCTCTAAAGCGCGTCGCGATCTTTCAGATTCGCTCCCCGCGCTTTAGGTCTTTGTTTCTACGCATGTCGTTGTCGCAAAACCGCGGCACACTTTTGTGCGACATGCTCTAAGGACGGATGACGCAGACATTGGCCTCATAGGAGCAGGGATCGTCCTGTACTGCGATATCGATGACCTTTGCTTTCGGGGCTAGCGGCTCAGGCCGCGCGGGAGGATAGAAGCCGTAGCGCTCGCCGCCGACATAGGTTCCGCCATCGGCCTGATAGACGTAAGACGTGCCGGCGTAGGTGTCGCCGCCGCCCTGCGCCTGGGGTAGGACGACGATGAGATTGTTGCGGGCGACGCGATTGGTCGCCGGCGATGAAAACTGTTTCAGGAACGGCATCCGTTCTTTGCGGTTCCGATTTCGATAGGCATTGTCGAAACGGATGCCGCGATTGCGCCAGTTTACACGTTCGCCGAGAAGCAGTCCGCCATGAAAAGCTTGGCGGTGGTCGGAAAAGCGACGATCATGACGGCGGTCGCCGGCTTCGGCGGGAAATGCGGCTAGCGCGGACAGGGTAAGCAAGGTGACTGCGGACAGACTGCGAAACATGGGTGGCCGGCCTCCGGAATTCCGATCCTTAACAAATCGTTAACGCCAGATTGCGCCAAAAGCCGGAGCTTGTCCATTCAGGTCGGACAACCGGCTCAAAATTTGAGCGGAAAAGACCAGTTTTGTTAGCCTGCAAACTTCCCGGTAACGCGAATCGATTAAATTAAAAGCAGACAGCGATTGTGCTTGTCGTCGGCGTTCCCGGTGATTAAACGTCGCAATTGATGCAACGCACACAGAGAATTTTGTCATTCGTGTGGTTGACTGAGCATGCTCCGAAATCCGGGAGCGCAGAGAAGCCGCCGCGAGGTTCTGATGGCGAACGTGACAAATAACCGGCCCCTATCGCCGCATCTGCAAATCTACAAGCCTATTCCCACCATGGTCATGTCCATCGTCCACCGCATTACCGGTGGCGCGCTCTATGTCGGCACGCTGCTCGTCGCCTGGTGGCTGATCGCGGCGGCAAGCGGCCAGGGCTCCTATGACTGGGCCAACTGGGTGCTCGGCAGCCTTCTCGGCAAGCTCGTGCTTCTCGGCTATACCTGGGCGCTGCTGCACCACATGCTCGGCGGCTTCCGCCACTTCATGTGGGATCTCGGTTATGGGTTCGGGAAAGAGTTCTCGACCAAGCTCGCCATCGCCAACATCATCGGGTCGCTCTGTCTGACCGTGCTGGTCTGGGTGATCGGCTTCCTCATTCGCTTCTGAAGGCCCTCTCATGGATATGCGCACCCCCCTCGGCAAGGTTCGCGGGCTCGGCTCCGCCAAGGAAGGAACGGATCATTTCTGGCGCCAGCGGCTGACGGCCGTCGCCAATGTTCCGCTCATCCTCTTCTTCGTCTTCTTCATGCTCGCCTATGCCGGCGCGCCCTATGCGGATGTGGTTCGCGCGCTGTCGAACCCCTTTGTCGCCGTGGTCATGGGGCTGATGGTGATCTCCGGTGTCATCCACATGAAACTCGGCATGCAGGTCATCATCGAGGATTACGTGCATGGCGAATTCGGCAAGATCGTTCTCCTGATGCTGAACACGTTCTTTGCGATCCTGATTGCCGGCCTCTGTCTCTTCGCCATTCTGAAAATCGCATTCGTAGGATAAGCTGATATGGCACCGACTTCACCCGCCCAGAATGGCAAGGCCTACAAGTATGTCGATCACTCCTACGACGTGATCGTCGTCGGCGCCGGCGGCGCCGGGCTGCGCGCCACGCTCGGCATGGCCGAGCAGGGTTTCCGCACGGCCTGCATCACCAAGGTATTCCCGACCCGCTCGCATACGGTCGCGGCCCAGGGCGGCATCGCCGCTTCGCTGCGCAACATGACGCCGGATAGCTGGCAGTGGCACCTCTACGACACCGTCAAGGGCTCCGACTGGCTCGGCGACGTCGACGCCATGCAGTATCTCACCATGGAAGCGCCAAAGGCGGTCTATGAGCTCGAGCATTACGGTGTGCCGTTCTCGCGTAACGAGGAAGGCAAGATCTATCAGCGCCCGTTCGGCGGCCACATGCAGAATTACGGTGAAGGCCCGCCGGTACAGCGCACCTGCGCCGTTGCCGACCGGACCGGCCATGCCATCCTGCATACGCTCTACGGCCAGTCGCTACGCAACAATGCGGAATTCTTCATCGAGTACTTCGCGCTCGACCTGATCATGTCGGAAGATGGCAGCCGCTGCACCGGCGTCATCGCCTGGTGCCTCGATGACGGTACGATCCATCGCTTCGCCGCCAAGATGGTGGTGCTGGCGACCGGCGGCTACGGCCGCGCCTATTTCTCGGCAACGTCTGCCCATACCTGCACCGGCGACGGCGGCGGCATGGTGGCGCGTGCCGGCCTGCCGCTGCAGGACATGGAATTCGTCCAGTTCCACCCGACCGGCATCTATGGTTCGGGCTGTCTGATCACCGAAGGCGCGCGCGGCGAAGGCGGTTACCTCGTCAACTCCGAGGGCGAGCGCTTCATGGAGCGTTACGCCCCTTCGGCCAAGGACCTTGCCTCGCGCGACGTCGTTTCGCGCTGCATGACGCTGGAAATCCGCGAAGGCCGCGGTGTCGGCAAGGCGAAGGACCACATCTTCCTGCATCTCGACCATCTCGATCCGGCCGTTCTTCATGAACGCCTGCCGGGGATTTCCGAGAGCGCCAAAATCTTCGCCGGTGTCGACGTCACGCGCGAACCGATCCCGGTTCTGCCGACCGTTCACTACAATATGGGCGGCATTCCCACGAATTATTGGGGCGAAGTGCTGAACGCCGACGGTGCCAATCCGGAACGGATCATCCCCGGCCTGATGGCTGTGGGCGAGGCCGGCTGTGCCTCGGTGCACGGCGCCAACCGTCTCGGCTCCAACTCGCTGATCGACCTCGTGGTCTTCGGCCGCGCCGCTGCGATCCGCGCCGGCGAGGTGATCGACCGCGCAGCGCCGATCCCGCATCTCAACGTCGCAGCCTGCGACAAGATCATGGACCGCTTCGACGGTCTGCGTCATGCCAGCGGCGGCACGCCGACGGCGGAACTGCGCGAGAAGATGCAGCGCGCCATGCAGGAAGACGCCGCGGTGTTCCGCACGCAGGAATCGCTGGAGTCGGGTTGCCGGCGCATCTCGGCAATCTGGGGCGAGATGAAGGACATCAAGGTCACCGACCGCTCGATGATCTGGAACTCCGACCTCGTGGAAACGCTTGAGCTGCAGAACCTGATGGCCAACGCCATCACGACGATCTACGGCGCCGAGGCCCGTAAGGAGAGCCGCGGTTCGCATGCCCGCGAAGACTATACCGAGGGTGCATTCGCCGGCCGCGACGACGTCAACTGGCGCAAGCACACACTCGCCTGGGTGAACGAGGCAGGCGATGTGAAACTCGACTATCGTCCTGTTCACACCGAGCTCATTGCCGAAGGCATCGATCCGCACAAGATCGAGCCGAAGGCTCGCGTGTACTGATCTCAAGAGGAACCTGATATGGTTGAGCTCGCCCTCCCCAAGAATTCTCAGATGCGCGAAGGCAGGGTCTGGCCGAAGCCGGCGGGTGCCAAAAACACCCGCGAGTTCCGCGTCTACCGCTGGAGCCCGGACGACGGTCAAAACCCGTCGATCGACACCTTCTATATCGACGTCGACGATTGCGGGCCGATGGTGCTCGACGGTCTGCTCTACATCAAGAACAAGATCGACCCGACGCTGACGTTGCGCCGTTCCTGTCGCGAGGGCATCTGCGGCTCCTGCGCGATGAATATCGACGGCACGAACACGCTCGCCTGCACCAAGGGGCTCGACGATATCAAGGGCGCGGTGAAGATCTATCCGCTGCCGCATCTGCCCGTCGTCAAGGATCTGGTTCCGGACCTCACCAACTTCTATGCCCAGCATCGTTCGATCGAGCCATGGCTGAAGACGGTGTCGCCGGCGCCGGCCAAGGAGTGGAAGCAGAGCCATGAGGACCGGCAGAAGCTCGACGGCCTTTATGAATGCATCCTCTGCGCCTGCTGCTCGACCTCCTGTCCGAGCTACTGGTGGAATGGCGACCGATATCTCGGTCCGGCCGTTCTGCTGCAGGCCTATCGCTGGCTGATCGATTCCAGAGACGAGGCGACCGGCGAGCGCCTCGACAATCTCGAGGATCCGTTCCGCCTCTATCGCTGCCACACGATCATGAACTGTGCGCAGACCTGCCCGAAGGGCCTCAACCCGGCCAAGGCGATCGCCGAAATCAAGAAGATGATGGTCGAGCGCCGGGTTTGATCCGCGTGCATACCGAGGGCGGAATCGACGGCTTCGATCCCGAAGCCGTCACCGAGATCCGGTCGCGGTGCGCGAACAGGGCATCCGCATCGGTCCCGGTGCAATCCTTCTGCAAGAAGCGGTGAGACACTATTCCAGGACATTGCGCGCGTTCGACAGGGATCCTGACAGAGATGAACGCGCTCAACACCTTGCTGACAAATTCTATGTGCAGGAAGTTTTGCAGCGGGACAGTTGAACTGTATCGTTTTTCGGTTAGTTGTTGTCACGGGCAATTTATGCAGCACGACTTGATTAACCAAATCGAATTACGATAATCGGACTTGTCTCACGCCCGTTTCTCTACGGCGATGGCCGAATTCAGGAGTATGATGATGCAGTTGCGATATGCGATGACAGGTCTGGTGGTGGTTCTGTCGCTAGCCGGTTGTCAGCGTACGGCATATGATTACAGCTCCAACGCCAGTACCGGCCCGGCGCCGTTGACGGCGCAGCCGGTGCCCTCGGTGCAGGGCGGGCAGCTTCCGCCGCCGACCGGCAGCTCGCAGTTTCCGGCGGCGCCGACGACGACGGCGCCGATGCCGGGCGCTGAGCCTGGTGCAATGGCCGCGAATGCGCTCGATATCACCAAGGAATCGATGGTCGGAAGCTGGCGCGTCAACGGTAGCTGCGACATGTTCCTGACGCTCACCAATCTCGGCAGCGGTTCGCGCGGTGGAACGCGTGGCTGTGTCGGCGAGCTGACGGCGATGGGCTCCTGGGAGGTCGCCGGCAAGCAGGTGCTGCTCAAGGACCGCTCGGGCAACCAGCTCGGCAGCGTCTACAAGACGGCCGACAACCGCTTCCAGGGACAGACGAGCACAGGCCAGTCGATCAGTCTCAGCCGGTAAATGGTCCGGCGGGTCTCCGCCGTTGACTGACAGGCGGATATGCCCTCATGCAACCAATGCCGGATTATGCGCTCAGCGTCTGCGAACAGCTTAAAGCGCTGACCGCATCGGGCGCCCTTCAGGTCGATTCCGCCCAGATGGACGTGGCAAAGAGCCTCGATCGGGTGCTTGCCGGCCTGAAGCAGCTGCGGCCGGCGGCAAAATCGAGCGCGCTCGGCTGGCTGTTTGCCGCCAGGAAGAAATCCGCCGACGGCATCAAGGGGCTTTATATCCACGGCAGCGTCGGGCGCGGCAAGACCATGCTGATGGATATGTTCTTCGCGATGGCGCCGTGCAGGAAAAAACGGCGGGCGCATTTCCACGAATTCATGGCGGATGTGCACAACCGCATCGCGGCACACCGGCTGAAGCTCAAGAACGGCGAGACGAAGCAGGCCGATCCGATGCCGCCGGTCGCCGCAGCGCTTTACGGTGAGGCCGAACTGCTCTGCTTCGACGAGTTTACGGTCACCGACATCGCCGATGCGATGATCCTGTCGCGGCTGTTCTCCGAGCTTTTCGCGCGCGGATGCGTGCTGGTCGCGACCTCGAACGTCGAGCCCGACAATCTTTACCGGGATGGTCTCAATCGCGGCCTCTTCCTGCCCTTCGTCGCCTTGCTGAAGCAGCATGTCGATGTCGTCAGCCTGGATTCGCCGACCGACTACCGGATGGAGAAGCTGAGCAGCCAACCGGTCTATCTGGTGCCGCTCAACGAGCATAACGACATGGCGATGGACGCGTCCTGGACGCAGGCGCTGCATGGGCGCAAGGCCCAGCCGCTGGATATCCCGATGAAGGGGCGCCACATCCATGTGCCGCTCGCCGTCGACCGCATGGCGCGGTTCTCTTTCACCGATCTTTGCGACAAACCGCTAGGCGCGATCGACTTCCTCGCCATCGCCGAACGCTTCGATACGGTCTTCGTCGATCACATTCCGTTGCTCGGGCCGGAAAAGCGGAACCAGATCAAACGGTTCATCATTATGGTCGATACGTTTTACGATCATGCCGTGCGGCTTTACATTTCCGCGGCGGCGATGCCGGAGGAACTGCTGTTGCAGCGCCGGGGCACCGAGGGCTTCGAATTCGACCGCACGGCATCGCGCCTGTTTGAGATGCGCAGTGCGGAATATCTTGCGCTGCACCATGAGAAACGCGCCGCAGAGTAACAATTCAGTGACAGAATGTCTTACGTTTACGTAAGAATTTTTGTATCTAAACGATTGAAAACGCTGCATCAAAAATAATGAATTGCCATTTTTTGGCTTTGGGTCTATGCGATTGCGTCATTGGGCGGTGCCTTGCGCGTCCGTTCGACGAATTTGATCGCAAAGGAAACAGCGAAAATGGCGCGTAACAAGATCGCACTGATTGGTTCTGGCATGATTGGTGGCACGCTGGCGCACCTCGCCGGCCTGAAGGAACTGGGCGACATCGTTCTCTTCGACATCGCGGACGGCATTCCCCAGGGCAAAGGTCTCGATATTTCCCAGTCGTCGCCCGTCGAAGGCTTCGACGTCAATCTGACGGGTGCCAGCGACTATTCCGCGATCGAAGGCGCTGACGTGTGCATCGTCACCGCAGGCGTCGCCCGCAAGCCCGGCATGAGCCGCGACGATCTTCTCGGCATCAACCTCAAGGTCATGGAACAGGTCGGCGCCGGCATCAAGAAGTATGCCCCCAACGCCTTCGTGATCTGCATCACCAATCCGCTCGACGCCATGGTCTGGGCGCTGCAAAAGTTTTCGGGTCTTCCGGCCAACAAGGTCGTCGGCATGGCCGGTGTTCTCGACTCCTCGCGCTTCCGTCTTTTCCTCGCCAAGGAATTCAACGTGTCCGTTCAGGACGTCACGGCCTTCGTTCTCGGCGGCCACGGCGACACGATGGTGCCGCTCGCCCGCTACTCGACGGTCGGCGGCATTCCGCTCACCGATCTCGTCACCATGGGTTGGGTCACCAAGGAGCGCCTCGAAGAGATCATCCAGCGCACCCGTGACGGCGGCGCCGAAATCGTCGGCCTGCTGAAGACCGGCTCGGCCTATTACGCCCCGGCTGCTTCGGCGATTGAGATGGCCGAATCCTACCTTAAGGACAAGAAGCGCGTTCTGCCTTGTGCTGCCCACCTTTCCGGCCAGTACGGCGTCAAGGACATGTATGTCGGCGTTCCCACCGTCATCGGTGCTGGCGGCGTCGAGCGCATCATCGAGATCGATCTCAACAAGACCGAGAAGGAAGCCTTCGACAAGTCCGTCGGCGCCGTCGCCGGTCTCTGCGAAGCCTGCATCAACATCGCGCCTGCCCTGAAGTGATTGGCGCTGAAGTAATCGAAATAGGGATAGACCCATGAACATTCATGAATATCAGGCCAAGGCTCTGCTGAAGGGCTATGGCGCGCCGGTTGCCGAAGGTGTGGCTATTCTCAAGGTTGAAGAAGCCGAGGCTGCCGCTAAGTCGCTTCCCGGTCCGCTTTACGTGGTCAAGAGCCAGATCCATGCCGGCGGCCGCGGCAAGGGCAAGTTCAAGGAACTCGGCCCTGACGCCAAGGGCGGCGTTCGCCTCGCCAAGTCGATCGAGGAAGTCGTTTCCCACGCCAAGGAAATGCTCGGCAACACGCTGGTGACGGCGCAGACGGGCGAAGCCGGCAAGCAGGTCAACCGCCTTTACATCGAAGACGGCGCCGACATTTCTCGCGAACTCTATTGCTCGATCCTTGTCGACCGCTCGGTCGGCCGCGTGGCCTTCGTCGTCTCGACCGAAGGCGGCATGGACATCGAGGCCGTCGCCCACGACACGCCCGAGAAGATCCACACGATCGCCATCGATCCGGAAGCCGGCGTGACGGCTGCCGAGGTTGTTGCGATCTCCAAGGCTCTTCAGCTCGATGGTGCTGCCGCCGAAGACGCCAAGACGCTTTTCCCGACGCTCTACAAGGCCTTTGGTGAAAAGGACATGGCTCTGCTGGAGGTCAATCCGCTCATCGTCATGAAGGACGGCCACCTGCGCGTCCTCGATGCCAAGATGTCTTTCGACGGCAATGCGCTCTTCCGTCACGACGACGTCAAGACGCTGCGCGACGAGACCGAAGAAGACGCCAAGGAAATCGAGGCTTCGAAGTGGGACCTCGCCTATGTCGCGCTCGACGGCAATATCGGCTGCATGGTCAATGGCGCAGGCTTGGCCATGGCGACGATGGACATCATCAAGCTCTACGGCAAGGAGCCGGCTAACTTCTGCGACGTCGGCGGTGGCGCCGGCAAGGAGAAGGTTGCTGCGGCTTTCAAGATCATCACTGCAGATCCCAAGGTCGAAGGCATTCTCGTCAACATCTTCGGCGGCATCATGAAGTGCGATGTCATTGCCGAGGGCGTCATTGCTGCGGTCAAGGAAGTCGGTCTCAAGGTTCCGCTCGTCGTGCGCCTTGAAGGCACCAATGTCGAGCTCGGCAAGAAGATCCTGAACGAGTCGGGTCTGGCGATCACGGCTGCCGACGACTTGGACGATGCGGCCAAGAAGATCGTCGCGGCGATCAACGGCTGAGAACGATCATGGCCTTCCCGTCCACGCCCTCCGCTGCTCATTTCCGCCTCAACGCCTTCGCCGGCGTGTGGGAAGGGGATGAGCGTGTCGCGGCGTCGGCGTGGACGAGTGAAGGCAAGGCCAGTGCTGAGTTTTCCGGCGAGGCGTTGTTCGGCGGGTTCTTCCTCGAGCAGCGCTATCGCCAGACGCGCGATGGTGCTGTTTCGTTCGAGGCGCGAAATGTTTTCGGCTTCGATGTTTCGGACAAGACCTACAAGCTCTACCAGTTCGACACCGCAGGTTTTGCGCCGCCCGTGCCGGCGTCCGGCGAGTGGAACGGCAATGAGCTTGTGCTGATGAAGACTTCGCCGCGCGGCAGCCAGCGCACCGTATTCACATTTGAAAATGAAGACTGCTACCGGATGGGCGTCAGCTTTTCGCCTGCAGGCAGCGATACTTGGCAGGAGGTCGTCAGCGGCGTCTATCGTCGTGCGTCCCCCACGTCTTCCAACCTCTCCTAAACAAAGGCCTCGCATGTCCATTCTCGTCAACAAAGACACCAAGGTTCTCGTTCAGGGCCTAACCGGCAAGACCGGCACGTTCCACACCGAACAGGCGCTCGCTTACTACGGCACCCAGATGGTCGGTGGTATCCACCCGAAGAAGGGTGGCGAAACCTGGACCGGCGCGAAGGGCGAAAGCCTGCCGATCTTTGCAACCGTTGCCGAAGGCAAGGAAAAGACCGGCGCCAACGCGTCCGTCATCTATGTTCCGCCGGCTGGTGCTGCCGACGCGATCATCGAGGCGATCGACGCCGAGATCCCGTTCATCACCTGCATCACCGAAGGCATCCCGGTCATGGACATGGTGCGGGTCAAGGCTCGCCTCGACCGCTCCAAGTCGCGCCTGCTCGGTCCGAACTGCCCGGGTATCCTGACGCCGGAAGAATGCAAGATCGGCATCATGCCGGGCTCGATCTTCCGCAAGGGGTCGGTCGGTATCGTTTCCCGCTCGGGCACGCTGACCTATGAAGCGGTGTTCCAGACCTCCAACGAAGGTCTCGGCCAGACGACGGCCGTCGGCATCGGCGGCGACCCGGTCAAGGGCACCGAGTTCATCGACGTCCTGGAAATGTTCCTGGCCGACGAAGCCACCCAGTCGATCATCATGATCGGCGAAATCGGTGGTGCGGCTGAAGAAGACGCAGCGCAGTTCCTCAAGGACGAAGCCAAGAAGGGCCGCAAGAAGCCGATGGCTGGCTTCATTGCCGGCCGTACGGCGCCGAAGGGCCGCACCATGGGCCATGCCGGTGCTGTGGTTTCCGGCGGCAAGGGCGATGCGGAATCGAAGATCGCGGCGATGGAATCGGCGGGCATCAAGGTATCGCCCTCTCCGGCCCGCCTCGGCAAGACGCTGGTTGAAGTCCTCAAGGGCTAAGCCACCTATATAGACCGGGCGGAGGAACGGCATCTGCGCCTTCCGCCCGGCATCGACAACACGAGACCAGCAGATGCGCCGCGGACAGGCGGCAATCGGAATGCGGCAGCCGGCCATCAAGCCGGCAAATTCATCAAAGTCAGGAGGCGGACGGAAGCGTCCGCATAACACCATGGCACGGCAAGAAGCCAACGAGCAGTTTCAGATCACCTCGTTTCTGGATGGCGCTAACGCTGCCTATATCGAGCAGCTCTACGCGCGGTATGAAGAGGACCCGGCATCGGTCGACGATCAGTGGCGGTCCTTCTTCAAGGCGCTGGAGGAGGATCCCAGCGATGTGAAGAGGGCGGCCAAGGGTGCTTCCTGGCGCAAGAAGAACTGGCCGCTTCAGGCAAGCGGCGATCTGGTGTCGGCTCTCGATGGCGACTGGGGCATCGTCGAGAAAGTGATCGAGACCAAGGTCAAAGCCAAGGCCGAAGCTCAGGGCAAGCCTGCCGACAGCACCGAGGTGCTGCAGGCGACGCGCGATTCCGTGCGCGCCATCATGATGATCCGCGCCTACCGCATGCGCGGCCACCTGCATGCCAAGCTCGACCCGCTCGGCATCGCCGCTCCCGTCGACGACTATCACGAGCTGTCAGCGGAGAATTACGGTTTCACGGCCGCCGATTATGATCGCAAGATCTTCATCGACAACGTGCTCGGCCTCGAATACGCGACCATCCGCGAAATGATCGAAATCCTCGAGCGCACCTATTGCTCGACGCTCGGCGTCGAATTCATGCATATCTCCAATCCTGAAGAGAAGGCCTGGATCCAGGAGCGTATCGAAGGACCGGACAAGGGTGTGGCCTTCACGCCGGAAGGCAAGAAGGCGATCCTTGCCAAGCTCGTCGAAGCCGAAGGCTACGAACAGTTCCTCGACGTCAAGTTCAAGGGCACGAAGCGTTTCGGTCTCGACGGCGGCGAATCGCTGATCCCGGCGCTGGAACAGATCCTCAAGCGTGGCGGCCATCTCGGCCTGAAGGAAGCCGTGTTCGGCATGGCCCATCGCGGCCGCCTGAACGTGCTCTCCCAGGTCATGGGCAAGCCGCACCGGGCGATCTTCCATGAGTTCAAGGGCGGCTCGGCCGCTCCCGACGAGGTCGAGGGCTCGGGTGACGTCAAGTACCATCTCGGCGCCTCCTCCGACCGCGAATTCGACGGCAACAAGATCCACGTTTCGTTGACGGCGAACCCGTCGCATCTCGAAATCGTCGATCCCGTCGTCATGGGCAAGGCCCGCGCCAAGCAGGATATGAACGCCACCGTCTGGGACGGCGACATCATCCCGCTTTCCGAACGCGCCAAGGTTCTGCCGCTGCTGATCCATGGCGACGCGGCCTTTGCCGGCCAGGGTGTCATTGCCGAAATCCTCGGCCTGTCCGGTCTGCGCGGTCACCGCGTCGCCGGCACCATGCATGTGATCATCAACAACCAGATCGGCTTCACGACCAACCCGGCCTTCTCGCGCTCGTCGCCTTATCCGTCCGACGTCGCCAAGATGATCGAGGCGCCGATCCTGCACGTCAACGGCGACGATCCGGAAGCGGTGGTTTATGGGGCGAAGATCGCCACCGAATTCCGCATGAAGTTCCACAAGCCTGTTGTGCTCGACCTGTTCTGCTATCGCCGCTACGGCCACAATGAAGGCGACGAACCGTCCTTCACGCAGCCGAAGATGTACAAGGTGATCCGCGCGCACAAGACCGTGCTGCAGCTCTATGCGGCCCGTCTCGTCGCCGAGGGCCTGCTCACCGACGGTGAAGTCGAGAAGATGAAGGCCGACTGGCGCGCCCATCTCGAGCAGGAGTTCGAAGCCGGCCAGCATTACAAGCCGAACAAGGCCGACTGGCTTGATGGTGAGTGGTCGGGCCTGCGCACGGCCGACAATGCCGACGAGCAGCGCCGCGGCAAGACCGCCGTGCCGATGAAGACGCTGAAGGAGATCGGCCGCAAGCTGTCTGAGATCCCGGCAGGCTTCAATGCGCATCGGACGATCCAGCGCTTCATGGAAAACCGCGCCAACATGATCGCCACCGGCGAGGGTATCGACTGGGCGATGGCCGAAGCGCTCTCCTTCGGCGCGCTCTGCGTCGAAGGCAGCAAGATCCGCCTTTCCGGCCAGGATTGCGAGCGCGGCACCTTCTCGCAGCGCCACTCGGTTCTCTACGATCAGGAAACCGAAGAGCGCTACATCCCGCTCGCCAATCTTTCGCCGACGCAGGGGCGCTACGAAGTCATCAATTCGATGCTTTCGGAAGAGGCCGTGCTCGGTTTCGAATATGGCTACTCACTCGCCCGCCCGAATGCGCTGACGCTCTGGGAAGCCCAGTTCGGCGATTTCGCCAACGGCGCGCAGGTGGTTTTCGACCAGTTCATCTCGTCGGGCGAACGCAAGTGGCTGCGCATGTCGGGCCTCGTCTGCCTGCTGCCGCACGGCTATGAGGGCCAGGGTCCGGAACACTCCTCGGCCCGCCTCGAGCGTTTCCTGCAGCTTTGCGCCGAAGACAACATGCAGGTCGCCAACGTCACGACGCCGGCAAATTATTTCCACATCCTGCGCCGGCAGCTGAAGCGCGACTTCCGCAAGCCGTTGGTCCTGATGACGCCGAAGTCGCTGCTCCGCCACAAGCGGGCGGTCTCGACGCTTGCCGAAATGGCCGGCGAATCCGCCTTCCATCGTCTGCTCTGGGACGATGCCGAGGTGATCAAGGACGGCCCGATCAAGCTGCAGAAGGACAACAAAATCCGCCGCGTCGTCATGTGCTCCGGCAAGGTCTATTACGATCTTCTCGAAGAGCGTGAAAAGCGCGGCATCGACGACATCTATCTCTTGCGTGTCGAGCAGCTTTACCCGTTTCCGGCAAAGGCGCTGATCAACGAACTGTCGCGCTTCCGCAACGCCGAGATGGTCTGGTGCCAGGAAGAGCCGAAGAATATGGGCGCATGGTCGTTCATCGACCCCTTCCTCGAATGGGTGCTCGCCCATATCGACGCGAAGTACCAGCGCGTCCGCTATACCGGCCGTCCGGCCGCCGCCTCGCCGGCGACGGGCCTGATGTCCAAGCATCTGTCGCAGCTCGCCGCATTCCTCGAGGATGCATTGGGCGGTTAAAACAGGGGGGGGCGCAATGGCTTATTTCTTTCTGAGACTGCAGCCGCCGCGCCCCACTTTCCCGCATGACGGGACCGGGGAGGAAATGGCGGCGATGAAACGCCATGCCGAATACTGGCATCGGAACGCCCTTGCGGGATCGGCGATCATCGTCGGCCCCGTCTTCGAGGGTGAAGGCGCCTGGGGCATGGCGATCGTCGAGGTCGAGGATCAGGCGGCGGCGCAGCTTCTTGCCGACGGCGATCCGATCATCGCTTCCGGTTTCGGTTTCCGCTTCGATATCCTGCCGATGCCCTCGATCATCTCGCGGCCGCCCGCGGTCTGAAACGTATAAACGAAAACACACGAAATCAGGATCTGAACAATGGCCACAGAAATCCGCGTTCCAACTCTCGGTGAATCCGTCAGCGAGGCAACCGTCGGCACCTGGTTCAAGAAGGTCGGCGACGCCATCAAGGCCGACGAGCCGATTCTCGAGCTTGAAACCGACAAGGTGACCATCGAAGTTCCGGCACCCGCCTCCGGCACGCTTTCAGAAATCGTCGTTGCCGCCGGCGAGACCGTCGGCCTCGGCGCGCTGCTCGGCCAGATTGCCGAAGGTGCTGCCGCTGCCGCCGCGCCGGCTGCCGCTGCACCGGCCGCCGCGCCTGCTGCTCCGGCTCCGGCCCAACCGGCCGCTGCCGCTCCGGCCCAGCCGGCGGTTGCCGCTGCTGCTGCATCGTCCTCGAGCGCCTCCGTCTCCACCATGCCGCCGGCACCGGCGGCTTCGAAGATGCTTGCCGAAAACAACCTTTCCGCCGATCAGGTCGACGGTAGCGGCAAGCGCGGCCAGGTGCTGAAGGGCGATGTCATCGCCGCCGTCGCCAAGGGCATTTCCGCTCCGGCCGCCGCACCCGCGGCAACGCCTGCCGCCGCGCGCGGCCCGTCGACGGTCGAGGATGCCTCGCGCGAAGAGCGCGTGAAGATGACGCGCCTGCGCCAGACGATCGCCAAGCGCCTCAAGGACGCGCAGAATACCGCCGCCATGCTGACCACCTACAACGAGGTGGACATGAAGGCGGTCATGGATCTGCGCAACAAGTACAAGGACATTTTCGAGAAGAAGCACGGCGTCAAGCTCGGCTTCATGGGCTTCTTCACCAAGGCGGTGACTCATGCGCTGAAGGAACTGCCGGCCGTCAATGCCGAAATCGACGGCACCGACGTCATCTACAAGAACTACTGCCATGTCGGCATGGCCGTCGGTACGGACAAAGGCCTCGTCGTTCCCGTCATCCGCGATGCCGACCAGATGTCGATCGCCGAAATCGAGAAGGAACTCGGCCGTCTTGCCAAGGCAGCTCGTGATGGCTCGCTCTCCATGGCCGACATGCAGGGCGGCACCTTCACCATCACCAATGGCGGCGTCTACGGTTCGCTGATGTCTTCGCCGATCCTCAACGCGCCGCAGTCCGGTATTCTCGGCATGCACAAGATCCAGGAGCGGCCGGTTGCGATCGGCGGCCAGGTTGTCATCCGTCCGATGATGTATCTGGCGCTGTCCTACGATCACCGCATCGTCGACGGCAAGGAAGCGGTCACCTTCCTCGTGCGCGTCAAGGAAAGCCTGGAAGATCCGGAACGTCTGGTTCTCGATCTCTAAGGGAGCGCTTTCGATGCGGAACGGGATCATGCGAGCGGCGCGCCTTCTTCTTTGCGCTGCCGCCGCGCATATTCCGGTCTCCGCATTGGCTGCCGGCTGGGATATCGGTAAGGCAAGCAGCAATTTCGACCTGGTGGCTCTCAGTGACGCCGAACTCTCCGGCCGGTCGATCGGCGTGATCCATATGGGCAATGTCGAGTTGATATCAGGGCGCATCGTTGCGGCCGATCCGCTCGCCCAGCCCGATCGTCCGGCACTCGCAAGAACGGTTCCGCCGGGCGAGTATCCGGTAACGCTCTACCAGGCCTTCGGACGCGTCGCCGCTGCCAGCATGCGGTTTGCCGAGGGCAAGCCGGATCGTTGGGAGCTTGCGGTCCTGCCGGGGCAGGATCCGGCGACGCTGAAGGACGGCGAGATCTTCGGCTATCCTGTCGATGCCGGCCTCGGCTGCTACATGGATGCCGATACGCTTGATTTGATCGGGGAGCGGGAAGAGCAGGTGCAGGCGCAGAAAACGGATTCCGACGTCAACTACTACGACGACGTGCTGGCGTCGGACCTTGAGGCCAACAAGGGCACTTATGCGCTGCACCGGCCGGTCGCCGGCAGACGAGGCAATGTCGCGGTGTTCTGGAGCGGCTGGGGCGACGGTTTCTATCCAGCCTTCTGGGGGCTCGACAGGGATGGCCGCGCGCTGGTGCTGCTGACGGATTTCAGCGTTGTCGAGAACGCCGACGGGCGGAAGGAGCCGAAGCTGCAATGAGCGGAAGGATCGGGATCACGGCAAGACGGACAGGCGTGGCTGCAATCGCAACCGCGGCGTTTTTCGTCGTTCCGGCCTCCACCTTAGGTGCCGCATGCAAGCAGGAGCAGGCCGTCTACGTCGATCGCGATGGTGCCTATGAATTGCGCTTTGCACCGCTGAATTCTCCATCGGCCGCCGCCAGCAACCAGTTCAAGGTCAGCGCGCTGAAGACGTCAGTCGTGATGGAAGGTTATGTCATGCCGTCGGAAGATCCGGTGCGCGCCATCGGCATCCTGATGTTCAACTGCCCCGAGGGTGATGCGACCGGCGCCGATCTCAATGCCTGCACGGTCTGGCAGGGCGCCGTTTATGGCATGGATGCCGAGGGTGAGATGGACAATCTGCAGCCCGAAGGCGCTGAGGCGGCTGAAAAGCTCGTGCTTCCCGGCCTTGGTCCCGCCATCCGCGAATCCAGCGCCTGGGGCGAGGGCAAGGCCGTGGTGGCACCCTGGGATGTGCTGACATTTAAGGAGTGTGCGACATGAGCGATACACCTGTTGTTCTCATTACCGGCGGAAGCCGGGGTATCGGCGCTGCGGCTTCACGGCTTGCCGCGCGCCAGGGCTGGCGTGTCGCGGTGAACTACGCCGCCAACCGTCAAGCTGCGGATGCCGTCGTGGCTGCGATTGTCGAGGATGGCGGCGAGGCCGTGGCGATCCAGGGCGATGTCGGCAAGGCTGCGGATATCGTCTCGATGTTTACGGCAGTCGACCGGCATTTCGGCCGGCTCGACGGGCTCGTCAACAATGCCGGCATCGTCGATTATCCCCAGCGCATCGACGAGATGTCGGCGGAGCGGATCGAGCGCATGCTACGCGTCAATGTGACAGGCTCGATACTCTGCGCCGCAGAGGCCATACGCCGCATGTCGAGCCGGCATGGCGGGCAGGGAGGAGCGATCGTCAACATCTCGTCGATGGCGGCGGTCCTCGGTTCGGCGACGCAGTATGTCGATTATGCCGCCTCGAAGGCGGCGATCGACACCTTCACCGTCGGGCTGGCGCGCGAGGTCGCAGCCGAGGGTATCCGCGTGAATGCGATAAGGCCCGGCGTCATCGAAACCGACCTTCATGCCTCCGGCGGCCTGCCGGATCGGCCGCGGGAACTGGCGCCGTCGATCCCGATGCAGCGCGCGGGCACGCCCGAGGAGGTGGCGGATGCGATCCTCTATCTTCTGTCACCTTCGGCCTCCTATATAACCGGCGCGATCCTCAATGTGAGCGGCGGCCGCTAGAACGACTGGGAAAAACAACCTGCAATATATTCTCGAATTCCTCGGCCTGATCTTGCGCGCGGCCGATTAAACGAAATCCAAAGGGAAAGAAGCAATGTCCTACGATGTGATCATTATCGGAACTGGTCCGGGCGGCTATGTGTGCGCCGTCAAGGCGGCCCAGCTTGGCCTCAAGGTCGCCGTCGTCGAAAAGCGGGCGACCTATGGCGGCACCTGCCTGAACGTCGGCTGCATTCCATCGAAGGCGCTGCTGCATGCCTCCGAAATGTTCCATCAGGCCGGCCACGGGATGAGCGCGCTCGGTATCGACGTGCCGGCGCCGACGCTCAATCTCGGCAATATGATGGCCCACAAGGATGCGACGGTGAAGTCGAATGTCGACGGCGTCGCCTTCCTCTTCAAGAAGAACAAGATCGATACCTTCCAGGGCACCGGCAAGATCGTCTCGGCCGGCAAGGTTTCCGTCACCGCAGATGACGGCAAGGTGCAGGAGATCGAAGGCAAGAACATCGTCATCGCCACCGGCTCCGACGTCGCCGGCATTCCCGGCGTGCAGGTCGAGATCGACGAAAAGACCATCATCTCCTCCACCGGCGGCATCGCACTGGAGAAGGTGCCGGAAACGCTGATCGTCGTCGGCGGTGGCGTCATCGGCCTCGAACTCGGTTCCGTCTGGTCGCGCCTCGGCGCCAAGGTCACCGTCGTCGAATATCTCGACACCATCCTTGGCGGCATGGACGGCGAAGTCTCCAAGCAATTCCAGCGTATGCTTGCCAAGCAGGGCATCGATTTCAATCTCAGCGCCAAGGTCACAGGCGTCGAAAAGGGCGACAAGGGCGCCAAGGTCACTTTCGAGCCCGTCAAGGGCGGCGACAAGGTGACGCTCGACGCCGAAGTCGTGCTGATTGCCACCGGACGCAAGCCATATACGGCCGGCCTCGGCCTCGAAGAGGCCGGTGTTACGCTCGACAATCGCGGCCGTGTCGAGATCGACGGTCACTTCAAGACCAATATCGCCGGCATCTATGCGATCGGCGATGTGGTCAAGGGTCCGATGCTGGCGCACAAGGCGGAAGACGAGGGCGTGGCGCTTGCCGAAATCCTCGCCGGACAGCACGGCCATGTGAACTACGAGGTCATTCCGAGCGTCGTCTATACCCAGCCGGAAATCGCTTCCGTCGGCAAGACCGAGGAAGAGCTGAAGGCGGCAGGCGTCGCCTACAAGGTCGGCAAGTTCCCATTCACGGCGAACGGCCGCGCTCGCGCGATGCTGGCAACGGACGGCTTCGTCAAGATCCTTGCCGACAAGGAAACCGACCGGGTGCTCGGCGGCCATATCGTCGGCTTCGGCGCCGGCGAGATGATCCACGAGATCGCCGTACTGATGGAGTTCGGCGGTTCTTCGGAAGATCTCGGCCGTACCTGCCACGCGCATCCCACAATGTCGGAAGCGGTGAAAGAGGCTGCGCTCGCAACCTTCTTCAAGCCGATCCATATGTAATCTTACATATTCGTAACAAAGCATACAGCCGCTTGCCGGAAGGCAAGCGGTTGTTTAGTTGTTGCGTATCGTTGAGTTCAGCATCCGCGAAGGTCCAGAAATGCAGCAGCCGTCCATCGTGACTTACAGCCTGAGCCAGCGTTTTCTTCACTGGGCCGTGGCGCTGCTGATCTTCTTCAATCTGCTGTTTCCCGACGGCATGAATATCTGGCATCGGCTGATGCGCAGAGGCCAGGTACCGACGCCGGAGCAGATTTCGTCGGCGAATATCCATGCCTATGTCGGCATCGCCATCCTGCTGCTTGCCGTCCTCAGGCTCGGGCTGCGTTTTACCAAGGGCGTTCCGGACGAGGTCGTGCAGGAGCCGGCGATCTTCCGCCTTGCAGCGAGGCTTGCCCATGCCGGCCTCTACATCCTGATCTTCGCGATGCCGCTTTCGGGCATCGCCGCCTACTATTTCGGTATCGATCCCGCCGGTTCGTTCCACGCGGATGTCCTGAAGATCATTCTCTGGGCGCTGATCGCGGCGCATATCGCCGGCGCCCTCGTCCATCAGTTCTATTGGAAAAGCAATGTTCTGCGCCGCATGACGCTCGGCTGACCTTCGGCATAAGCGATCACATGCGCCTTGCCCCGTTAATCGATGAGGTGGCACAATTGGGAGTTTAATTTAGCTTATCGTTGGTTCGCAACGCATCCCGTTCCATGGAAAAGACGCCTTCCCTCCGTCACTCCAGTATCCTTGGAATTCGGAGAAATCCGATGTGAAGGTTATAACCAGATTCCCGTGGCCATACCTGTCCTGCCAAACGAGATTGCGCGTTAAGTCACTTCCATCACCGTCGTCGCTCGGCTCAGCCAGCAAGCCCGTGACAGTCTGCCCTTCCTCGAAGAATACGTAGCTTCCGCTTATCTTGCCGTCTGTGACACTCGGACCGAACGTTGTCTGCGCCTCTGCCATGATGCCGTTCGACAGGAGCTCCCCGCAATATCTCCCCAGCGGAAGTCGATTACTCTGAGTGGCGGTGGCGATGCATGGGATGCTGGAAGCGGCAAGAATCGCGACCGTTCGTAAACTGCGAATAGCTTTCAATTTGTGTTTCCGCGGTGGCGGCAAAAAGCTGGGCCGATTTATAGTTTCCATCTCCGGCGAAATTAATTCGCTTCCCGAACCAGAGCTCGTTTTCACGCCGCCCATCCGGTGCACAAGGCCTATTTTGCCAAGCATGTCCCATCCGTCAATCTTGGCACTGAATGCTTAATTTACAGCTGTCACGGTGAAGCCCTGCTGGCGCAGCAGTTCGATGACGCCGTCCTTGCCGGGCAGGTGCAGGGCGCCGACGGCCATGAAGACGTTGCCGCTGTCGAGGATGGGCGCTGCGCGCTCGGCCATCACCTTGTTGCGGTCAAGGATGACGCGCTGCTCGAAAGCGGCATAATCGCTGTTTTCGCCTTCTTCCTCTGGTGTCACGGTTTTCAGCATCGGCATGGTCATGCCGATATCACCGGAGAGGTAGAGGTCGGTCATCGTCTCGACGACGTCGCTCATCTTGTCGCCGAGTTCCAGCGTCTCGATCAGCGATTTCAGATGGAATTCGACCGGCAGATCGGCCATGGCCTGGATCTGCTCGGCAAGAGTTTCCAGCCCCTTGACCTGCTTGCCCTGGGCAATGGCATCGGTGGCGATCTTCTGGTCGAGGAACTGCGCGCCTTTTGCCTTGCGGGCGATTTCGCAGGCCGGCAGGGCGACGGCGCTCGAAATCATCCAGGGCCGCATCCGGGAAACGGCGCTGATCGGGATACCGCGCTGCTTGAGGCCGGTTTCGAGACGTTTGTAGTCCTCGGGGGAAAGCAGCATGTCGATCGTCGTGCCGTCGGTGAACATCGTCAGTTCCGGCTTTGCGAGCAGGGCGGCGGTCGCCTTCCGCTCATCGAGGATCTCGTCGGATTCGATGATGATCGTGTCGGCGGCGTCGTGGGCTGCCTGGGCGCGTGGCGGCAGGGCCAGCACGCGCGGATCGGTGACATGCATGCTGCCGAGCAGCCACGACGGTGCCAATCCCGGCTTCTCGATCTTCCAGAAGATACCCTTGCCGTTCGGCGTGGCGTCGGCTTCCTTCAGCGCCTCTGCGTAGCGGGCAGGGTCGTTCTGTCGCAGCTCGACCATCAGATTGCGGCCGGTGCAGGCGACGTCTTCGGCCGCTGCCGGCCTTGCCGTCAGGAAGGCGCCAAACAGGGCGGCAAGAAGCAGCATGTGAAAGGCTGCGATCAGCCAGAGCAACAGATTGGCCGGCACTGCGAGGTAAGACGTCCGGCGGCCGATTGATGTCGTCATGATGGGTGTTCCGATCACATGCCTTGTGCGTTCATGCTCTACGCCCGGCTTGCGCATATTCCTTTAAGAGAATGCCTTAACGAGAGCTTAAAGCGCCTCACATTCAATCGCATCCATGCGATGCGCTTTAAGCCTATCGTTTATGCATGTCGTTGCTTCATAACCGCTGCGCACTTTTGGGCGACATGCATTATAGCGTCCTTTGCGCGTCTTTCAGACGCGCAAAGGACGCTGTAACACTTTCAATCTACGCATCGTGCTTTTCCGAAAATCGGTCCGATTTTCGGGCCGATGCGCTACGCTCGCGGATGCGCCCGATCATACACCTCGAGCAGCCGCGATGCATCGACGCCGGTATAGACCTGTGTTGTGGAAAGGCTGGCATGGCCGAGCAACTCCTGGATGGTGCGCAGATCGCCGCCGCCGGCAAGCAGGTGGGTGGCGAAGGAATGGCGCAGTGCATGCGGTGTCGCCGTCTCCGGCAGACCGAAGGCGCTGCGCATCTTCTGCATGGTGCGTTGGATGATCGCCGCCTGCAGCTTGCCGCCGCGGGCGCCGCGAAACAACGGTTCGCCGCTTTCGAGATGGTAGGGGCAGAGCGTGCGATATTTCTCGACCGCATCGAAAACCACAGAGAGCAGCGGCACCAGCCGCGTCTTGTTGCCCTTGCCGGTGATGCGCAGCGTCGTCGCGCCCTTCTGCAGGTCGGTGGGAGTAAGATCCAGCGCCTCGGAGATGCGCAGGCCACAGCCGTAGAGCAGCGTCATGACAGCCGCATCGCGCGCCGCAATCCAGGGTTCGTCATGGAGCTGGGCGTCGTCGCTGACGACGGTGATCGCCTGGGTGTCCGACAGCGGCTTGGGCAGCGATTTCGGCTGTTTCGGCGAGCGCACCGCGGCAGCACCGGCGGCGTTGACCAAGCCCTTCTTTTCGAGATGGCGCAGCAGCGAGCGAAGACCGGCGAGATTGCGGCCGAGCGAGCGGGCGCCGGAGCCCTGCTTGCGCCGGGCCGCCAGGAAGGCGCGGAAATCGGCGGAGCGCAACTCCCTGATATCGCCAAGCGTCACCGGGCCGGCGAGATGGCCGGTCATAAAGGTGAGAAACTGGCGGGTGTCGCGCTCGTAAGCGTCGAGCGTGTGCTCGGAAAGACGGCGCTCGTGGGCGAGGTTTTCAAGCCATGCGGCACGCTCCGCCATCAGGCGCTGATCGGCGATAACAAGCAGTTCGTTCACGTTGCGGGCCTTGATTTTGCCTTCAAGTCCGCCAATTTGGAGCAGGAACAGTTATGGAATTGATAATGCCGGCCAAGCCTTTGTCATCCTTCGATCATATTCTATTGCGATAGCTTATACCCCATAGACAGGATCTTTCATGGCACGGCGCGATTCCATGACGGCTTTCGGACAGATCGCGGAAGCGATCGCTCTCGTTTCACAGGGAAAGCCCGGTCATATCGTCGATACGCTGATTGCCGAACGCGGCCAGAGGATCGTGAAAAATCCGCTCTGGCCGCTCATGCGGCCGTTCCTCTACACGCTGCTGCGCTACAACAAGGCGCTCGAATTCGCCAATGCGGTCGCCAAAATGCCGGGCTTCCAGTCGTTCGAATATCTGAGCGATGTGCTGAGGCTCGACATCGGCATCACCAATGGCGAGCGCATTCCAGCCTCGGGCGGCTTCATCCTCGTCAGCAACCATCCGACCGGCATCGCCGACGGCGTTGCCGTGTTCGATCTTTTGAAAACGCGACGGCCGGACATGATGTTCTTCGCCAATCGCGATGCCATCCGCGTCAATCCGCGCTTTGCCGAGATGATCATTCCCGTCGAATGGCGGGAGGAGCATAAGAGCAAGCTGAAGGCGCGTGAAACGCTGCAGCTGACCAACCATGCGGTGAAGGAAGGCAAGGCGACAGTGCTCTTTCCCTCAGGCCGCATCGCCTATTGGGCGAACGGCCGTCTGAACGAACGGCCATGGAAGACCTCGGCCGTCGGGCTGGCGCGCAAATACAATCTGCCGATCCTTCCCGTCCATATTACGGCGCGCAATTCGGGGCTGTTCTACTGGCTGGCGAAATGGTCGACGGAGCTTCGCGACATGACTGTGTTCCACGAACTGCTGAACAAACGCGGCGACCGCTTCGATTTCGTCATCGGCAATCTCATTCCGGCCGAACAGCTGGACGGCGACCTCAATGAGGTGACCAAGGCGCTGGAGAAACATACCGTGCACGACATGGCTAGAGATGGTGACGCGAGTTTCGCGCCGGTCGGCCTGCCGGCTGCGCCGACGCGCCGCGAGATACCGGTTCCTGCAATCTAACATCTAACCACCGGCATTGCCATGACGATCAATATCCGCCGGCTCCGCGATCGATTGCCACAGGAGATCGCAGATCTCGAAAGCGAGGCCCGGCAAGAAGGCTATCTCCATATCACCCGTCTTATCGACGAATGGTCGACCGGCGACAACAGGTTCCAGCGTGACGGTGAAAGGCTGCTTGGAGCCTATGTCGACGACGCGCTCGCCGGCATCGGTAGCATGACCGTCGAAACGGCCATGTCCGGGGTGTTGCGGATGCGGCGTTTCTACGTTCGTCCTGCAACGCGCGGGCGCGGCATCGGCCGGATTCTTGCCCTGGCTCTGCTCGATCATGCGCGTTCCTTCTGCACTGTCGTCACCGTTCATGCGGGGAACGATGGTGCAGCGAAGTTCTGGGAGTCGCTCGGGTTTCAACCCCACGGACGAGATGGATATACGCATCTGCTCGCGCTGCAGCGCCATAGCGATGATCCAGCGGCTTCGGATTTGCGCCGGTGTGCTACGCCCCGATCTCCTTGAGGCGGATGGCCTGGCGCGCCAGCAGCCGCTCGACATCGGCAATATCAAGCGCCGAGAGCTTGGCGCCCGGCTTGCGCAGGGTGGCGGACTTGATCACACCGCGCTTGGCAAGCACATATTTACGCGAGGCAAGACCGATGCCCTGTTGCTGTTCGTAGCGGGCGAGCGGCAGATAGGCATCGAAGATCGCATGGGCGCGATCGGGATTTCCGGCGGCATAGGCCTCGACGACACCAACCATCATCTCGGGATAACAAAAGCCGGTCATGGCGCCATCGGCGCCGCGGCCCATTTCTTCGGGCAGGAAAAGCCCGCCATTGCCGCAGAGGATGGAGATACGCCGCATGGCGCCCTTTTCGCTGGCGGCGCGAAGTGCCGAGATTTTCGAAAGACCCGGCCAATCCTCATGCTTGAGCATGACGCAGTTCGGCACCTCGTTGACGATGCGCTCGATGACCTTGGGCGCAATCGTCACATTGGTGGTGAGCGGATAATCCTGCAGCACGAAGGGCGTATCGCCCAGGGCCTCGCCGACCGACTGGTAGAAGGCGAAAGCCTGATCGTCGGTCTTGACGGTCCAGGGTGGCGCGACCATGACACCGGCGGCACCCTCACGCATGACGGCTTCGGCGAGCTCGCTCATCGGCGCAAGCCCTGGCGCCGAAACGCCAACAACGACCGGGAGCCGCCCGTCGAGGCGCTTCAATACGCGCTCGACCACGGTTCGCGATTCTTCGGCGGTCAGCTTCGGAGCCTCGCCAAGCTGGCCGAGCACCGTCAGGCCGGTCACGCCGGCGCCTTCATAGAAATCGACCATGCTGTCGATGCTGGCGAGATCGAGCGCGCCGTCATCGGTGAAGGGGGTTACGGCGATCACATAGACGCCCTTGGCATCCTCGGTCAGTCTGGCCATTGGTGCTCTCCAATTCAGCGGCCGAAGAACAGCGCTTCGGCATTTCGAACAAAAATCTTTTCTGCAACCGCGGGGTCGTCGATGGCGGCCTGCATGGTCTCTACCAGCTCAGAGTCATCGGGCATGCCGTCCCACAATTCGGTATGCGGCCAGTCGCTGCCCCAGAGCAGCCTTTCTGCGTGGGTGGCGGCGAGGGCGCGGCCGACTTCGGCGAAACCTTGGTCGTTCATGTCCTTCGTCAAGCGGTAGGGTGCGGTGACTTTGACATAGGTATCAGCCGCGTCCATCAGCCTTCTCAGCCCATCGACATGCCGTGATCTCGTCTCCGTGGCAAGCGGAATGAAGCCGAGATGATCGATGACGATGGGCAGGCGAATGCCGGACAGGGCTGCCGCGATATCGGGAAGTTGTTCGGGATTGATCTGCAATTGCAGCGACCAGCCGAGAGGGGCTATGCTTTCCGCCAATGTCCTGGCGGCGGCGAGCGGGAGGCCGCCCTTGTTGCGCGTGTTGATCCGCACGCCGCGCACGCCGAGCCGGTCGAGCCGCTCGATTTCGGTCTCCGCGGTTTCGGGATCGATGACGACGATGCCGCGCAGACGATCTGGATAGGCGGCCAGTCCCTCCAGCAGCACCCTGTTGTCGAGGCCATAGACGCTTGGCTGCACCAAAACGCCTCTGGCGATGCCAAGGCTGCCGGAGAATTCGATCCAGTCGGAAATCGTCGCAATGTCAGGCGTGTAGCTACGTGGGGTATTGAGCCGAGCGCCAGCGCGAAAGACGTGGAAATGCGTATCGACCGTGCCTTGCGGCAGTGCCGCCCGAGGCAGCCGCGTCAGCGGCCGGTGGGGCAGGCAAAGCGGTGCCTCGATATCAGCGGCGCTCATCGCGCGTCGAACTCCTCGCTTTGCAGGAAGTCGAAGTCGGCGCCTTCGTCAGCCTGGAGCACGCGCTCCTGATAGAGCTTGGCATAGCCGCGCGCCGGGGCCGGGGAGGGCCGGTTGACGACATCAAGCATGCGGCGATCGAATTCCGCCTGGTCGATGTCAAGGTCGATGCGCCTGCCCTCGACGTCGAGGCGAATGCGATCGCCGGTGCGGACGATCGCCAGAGGGCCGCCATCGGCGGCTTCAGGCGCGATATGGAGGATGATGGTGCCGAAGGCCGTGCCGCTCATGCGGGCATCGGAAATCCGCACCATGTCCTTCACGCCCTGCCGCGCGAGCTTGCGGGGGATGGGTAGGTAGCCGGCTTCCGGCATGCCGGGCGCACCCTTTGGTCCGGCATTGCGCAGAACCAAAACGTCATCGGCATGGACGTCGAGATCGTCGCTGTCGATGCGCAGCGTCATATCCTCGACCGAATCGAAGACCACGGCGCGTCCGATATGCTGGAGCAGTTCCTTGGAGGCAGCCGATTGTTTGATGACGGCGCCGCGCGGCGCAAGATTGCCGTACAGGACGGCGATCGTTCCGATCGGCTTCAACGGTTTCTCGACGGTGCGGATGATGGTCTGGCCCGGTTCGTCGACGACATCGTCGATGATTTCGCCGATCGTTCTGCCGTAGACCGTCGGGGCGCTGCCGTCAATTTCATGGCGCACCGCCTTCAACAGAGCCGGGACGCCGCCCGCCTCGTGGAACTGCTCCATGTAGTGCTGGCCGGAGGGCTGCAGGTCGACGAGCAGGGGAATGCTTCGGCCCAGCCGGTCGAGTTCGGCCATGTCGAGGCGCAGGCCGAGGCGGCCGGTTATCGCGGCAAGATGAACGACGGCATTGGTCGAGCCGCCCATCGCCTGAAGCGCGACGAGGCCGTTGCGGATTGCCTGTGGCGTCAGGATATCGCGCACCGTCGGTGCGGCCTCATCCATGGCGAGGCGCGCCGCGACACGGCCCGTCTCCTCGGCAAGGCGGACACGCTCGGATTCGACCGCGGGCGCCGAACCGGCGCGGGGAAGGCAGAGCCCCATGACTTCAGTCAGGTTCGCCATGGTGCTCGCCGTGCCCATCACCGTGCAGGTGCCGATCGAGCTGGCCAGCTTGTTGTTGACCTCGGCGATCTCGGCCTCGTCGATCTCTCCAGCGCGGAAGCGTCCCCAGAAGCGGCGACAATCCGTGCAGGCGCCAAGCCGCTGGCCCTTGTGGTGGCCGACGGCCATCGGCCCGGTCGGCAGGAAGATCGCCGGTATCTCGCTGCTCGCGGCGGCCATGATCTGGGCCGGCAGGGTTTTGTCGCAGCCGCCGATCAGGACGACGGCATCCATCGGCTGGGCGCGGATCATCTCTTCCGTTTCCATCGCCATCAGATTGCGCAGATACATCGAGGTCGGCGAGGCAAAGCTCTCGTGAATCGAGATCGTCGGAAACACCATGGGCATCGCACCCGTCAGCATCACGCCGCGCTTGGTTGCCTCGATGAGTTGCGGCACATTGCCGTGACAGGGATTGAAATCACTGTAGGTATTGGCGATGCCGACGATCGGGCGGCGGAGCGCATCGTCCGAATAACCCATGGCCTTGATGAATGCTTTGCGCAGGAAAAGGGAGAATCCCTGATCGCCATAACTCGTCAGCTTGCGGCGAAGACCGTTCGACAAACCTGTTCCTCCCTCGCCAAATTGATCCATGGCCGTGGTGTCAGCGTAGAGGGATACGAAGGATTGTCAATAAATAAGATGGTGTCACTGTATCGTATTTTTGGATTTCTTCGGCGATCACCATAAAATACAACGGGAATCCTCGAAATTCGCGCTTTCGTTCGACAATCGACCGATTGGCTTTCGCGAAGAAGCAGGATAGATTATTGATAAAATGGAATTGGATGCAGAGGAGGCGCGATGATGGGGATGGAACGACGGCGTATCGGCATTATCGGTGCCGGCTGGGTCAGTGCCTACCATCTGCCTGCATGGATGCGGCAATCGGAAAGAGCCGAGGTCGTGGCGATTGCCGACCCGTCGCCGAGCGCCGTCGAAGCCCGGCTTGCCGCCTTCGATATCGCGCGCAGCTATGCGAGCGCGCGGGCGATGCTGGATGCCGAGCAGCTCGATGCCGTCGACATCTGCGCGCCGCGGGAGTTTCATGTCGAACTGGTCCGGCTGGCGGCAGCAAAGGGCCTCGACATCATCTGCCAGAAGCCGCTCGCACCCTCCTACGGCGAGGCGGTCGACCTGCTGGCAAGCCTTTCCGGCAGGGGCAGGCTGATGATCCACGAGAACTGGCGGTTCCGCGCTTACTATCGACGGCTGAAGGCGTGGCTCGACGAGGGGCTTGCCGGCGAGATCCGCCAGGTGCAGTTCGAATTCCTGTCCAGCGGCATGATCGCGGATGCGGAGGGAAAGAGATCGGCGCTGATGCGCCAGCCGTTCTTCCGGACGCAGCAGCGATTGCTGGTCATGGAGGTCATGATCCATCATCTCGATACGCTGAGATATCTTCTGGGCGAGATGGAGGTGGTCAATGCCCGGCTTGAGAGGAGCAATCGCGATATCGTCGCGGAGGATGTCGCAAGCGTCGTCCTGCGCCGGACGAGCGATGGCGTTCTCGTCACCGTCAATGCCAATCTCGCCGTGCATGGCGCGCCGCCGGCGCCGCTCGATCACCTACGCATCTTCGGGGCGCGCGGCACGCTCGAACTGAACGGCAATCTGCTCTCGGCTGAGGGTGCGCAGCAGCGCCAGGAGAGCTTCGATCCTGACGAGACCTACCAGGGCGCCTATGATGCGACCATTGCGCATTTCCTGGACAGCCTCGATGGAAGGGTGGCGATGGAGACATCGCCGGGCGATAACATCAAAACGCTTGCTCTTGTCGAGGATATCTATCGCCTGAGCCGGTTCGACCCGGAACGCAATCCACTGTAACATGGCTCGCCGTTAGAGCGCCGCGCGTCCGACATGACGCGCTAAGGACGCTCTATCACACTAAATTGGCGCATAATCCCTTTCCGAAAATCGACTTCGATTTTCGGGGTTATGCTTCAGAGGAGATGACATTGCAGACGCTCAACGAAAGCCGCGAAGACGGCATCGAGCATGATGATCTAAGTATTGCCCGCGCGCTGGAGGAGGACATCATCTTCGGGCGGCTGGCGCCCGGAACCCGCCTGACGGAAGACACGCTCCTTGCCCGCTTTCACGTCACGCGCCATTTCGCCCGGCAGGCGATCGTGCAGCTCGAGACGATGGGCATCGTGGTTCGGGAGCGCAACAAGGGGGCGACCGTCCGCTCGCTGACGGCCCGCCAGGTTCAGGAAATCTACGATGTGCGTGAGTTGCTGCAACGGCAGGCGGCACTTTGGATAAAGCTGCCGGCGCCCGAGGCACTGATCGAGGAACTGCTGGCGCTGCACGAAGAGCATGGCCGCCACATCGAATCCGGCTATCTCAGGGGTGTGCACGAGGCCAATGACAAGTTCCACCTGACGCTCTTTAGCGCCTGCGGCAATGGACATCTGGTGCAATCGATCGAGCTCTATATGCGGCTCAGCCTGCCGGTGCGCGCCAATTCGATGTCGAGCAAGGAGTCGCTGCGCATCTCGCACGAACACCACCGGCTGATGATCGAGATGTTGCGCGGTGGGGATAACTGGGTTCTCGCCCAGCTCTGCGTCGACCATCTGCAGCCGAGCAAGAAACGTTATCTTGCCTATGTCAGCGAGAATTGACCGGTCGTTTGAAAGGGAGCGCAATCATTCGATTGCGCTCCCTTCGCCTACCGGCTCACCAATCGAGGCGCAGGAGAGACACGCCTTGACGCGGTAGGGAGACCCTGAGGGCGATCTTGCCGTCATCGACCTTGACCGACGTCTGACCGTCGATCTCGGCGAGTTTTCCCGAGGCTTCTAGCCTGGCATAGTCTTCGCCAACCGGATTCTGCGGCTTGCCCATCGCTTTCCAAACGCCGAAGGCGTTGGAATGCTCCTCGTCCATCCTGAAATGCCTGAGCGAGGCGGACTTGTCGCCCCAGCCGTCGAGATTGACCGTGATATCGGCCGACGGCCCGGCTTCATCATCGTCGTGGTAATGCCAGAGGAGAATGGAAACGCCCTTGTCGTCGCGGGTTGCCACGACATTGACATCGGGCTTGCCGCGAACGCCATGGCTCATGATATCTTCGATATGGCGACGATAATCGCTTTCCGATTCCAGCCATTCGCCGCCGAGTTTGCCGAGCATGCGGAAGCCGTTGAGAACAGCCTTGTCGACGCCATTGGTGGCAAGATCGCGGAAGCCGTCGAAATAGGGCTGGTCGTCGAAGAGGAAGGCCCAGGTGACTGCGCCTTCGATGTGGATGTTGGCGCGTCTTGCAAGCTCATAGGTGCGGATCATGCTTTCGACGACATAGACGCCGTAAAGCGGGCCGTTGCGATAGCCGTTCTGTGGATGGACGCGTGCGGAGCAGGCGGCACAGCCTTCCGGATCAGATTCGCCGATCACCACGGGCAGGTGCCGGAGTTCCGGAAATTCGTTGATGATGGCAAGGTTCGTCTCGATGTCGCGGAGCTGCTTGTGCAGGCCCATCCGCACGTGACCCTCATAGATCACCGGATTGCCCTTGGCGTGGAAGGCGAGGAAATCGATCGGCGACTTGTTGTCGACGACATGCCTGAGGAAGGCGCGCAGGAAGGTCTGGGCCTTTTCATTGGCAAAGGCGCCGCAGGTGTGCGGGCCGCCGACGCGAGCCTTCGGCAAAGCGCGCTTCAAGGCCTTGGCGCTGACGTCATACATTTCGCAGAATTGCGGGATGGTGCCGGTCCAATAGTGGCCGTCCGGCTCGTTCCACACTTCCCACGGCCAGCTTGAAACGACGTCCTCACCATATCTTTCGGCCAGATGGCGCGCCCATGCTTCGATCAGGTCGCCCCATTTCTTCAGGTCTTTCGGCGGGGCCGTCCAGCCGGTGGTGATCGTTGCGTATTTGTCGGCCGGTTCCCATTGGTGGCGATAAGGACCGTCGAAATCGGAGAGCGCCTCCGGCGTGAAGCCGATCTGGATCAGCGGAATGTTGCCGGCTTCGACATAGGTGTCGAAGATCTTGTCGATGATTGTCCAGTCATAGACCGGATTGCCGTTCGCATCCTCGGTATAGGCATTGGTCGAACCCCATTTGAGAGCAGGCAGGCCATCGCCGCTGGTCAGAAGATTGTGCGCGCGGATGCGGGGCGGCTCGGGGCTGAGCTCTGCCAGTTCCTTGAGCAGCTTCCTGCCGTGCGGGGAGTAAGTGTAGTTCGGCTCGTCGTATCCGAACCAGTTCCATAAGGGTTCGTACTTGCCGGTCGGGCGGTTGGCGTGAACGGAGATTGTCACGTCATAGGGGCTGCTCATCCTGGTGTCCTCTTGAGCGGTCATGCCAAAGCCTCCTCCCGAAAGCAGCTGACCTGTCTGGTGATGAAGTGCGGCCTCTTGGGAGGGCGCCGCGCTCGCCGCAAAAGCTAAGCCAAACGCTCACTTTGTCAATAATATAAAAAAGCACATCGCTGCCCTGCGCCAAAAATGCCTGAAAATGCGCTATTTTTTATGACCAGCAAAATTATTAGTTGCCGTTTCTCAAAAAATTGTCGATAACTACGGCGTGAGTTCGCCCGCCGCCGAGGAGTGCATGTGTCCCTGCGGCACGTGCAGGCAGGGGTTCGCTGGACGCTATCGTCAATTGATTACGGGAAGCGCTCGCCGTGGCGAGTTGAGGAGGAGGAACATCCAATGAAGTTCCGTAAATATGCAGCCATTGCCTTATTGTCTCTCATGGCCCTTCCGGCATTTGCGCAGGATTTCATTGCCGGCATACCGCGCAACGAAACGCTGATCATCCAGGGCACGCCGCAGCAGAATGCCGACTGGTTCAACGTCTGGGCTCCGGGCGGAGGGGCGGCGGCAAACCTCAACGGCCTGCAGCAGCTGACCACCGATACGCTGTGGTTCATCAATCCCGAGGGCGGCAAGGATGCCTGGCAGAATGCGCTTGCCAGCGAACCGCCGAGCTACAACGCCGATTTCACCGAGATGACGGTGAAATTGCGCAAAGGGATCTTCTGGAGCGACGGCGTCGAATTCACCAGCGACGACGTGGTCTATACCGTGCAGACGCAGATCGACCATCCCGGCATGGCCTGGAGCGCGCCCTTCACCGTCAATGTCGCGAGTATCGAAAATCCGGATCCACAGACCGTCGTCTTCCATCTGAAAAAGCCGAACTCGCGCTTCCATACGCTGTTCACGGTGCGCTGGAATGCCGCCTGGATCATGCCGAAGCACGTCTTCGAGAAGGCCGCAGATCCGCTGTCCTTCAACAACAACCCGCCGGTTTCGCTCGGGCCTTACCAGCTGCAGAGTTATGACAAGGGCGGCAACTGGACGATCTGGAAACTGCGCGACGACTGGCAGCGCACGTCGATCGGCCTGGCTGCGGCACAGCCGCCCGAGGTTAAATACGTCGTCTATCGGGCGGCCGGCAATCCGGAAGCTCGCGTCATCGAACAGCGCAACCACAATCTCGACGTGATCAACGACATGGCGCCCGAGGGCATGTTCTCGATCATGCGCGACAGCAAAAGCACGGCTTCCTGGCTGAAGGGCTTTCCTTTCGCGCATCCGGACCCGACGCTGCCTTCGGTTCTCTTCAATACGAAGAAGGCGCCCTTCGACAACAAAGACGTGCGCTGGGCTCTCGCTCTACTGATCGACATCCGCGAAGTGGCGCTCGGCTCCTATCGCGGCGCGGCCAATATCGCCGCCCTTGCCACGCCGCCGACGGGTTCTGCCCCGGACGATTATTACGCACCGATGCAGGACTGGCTGACGAATTTCGAGCTCGACACCGGATCCCGCAAGATCAAACCCTACGATCCGAACATCTCGACGCAGATCGCCAATATGGTGCGTAGTCAATGGGCCGATCAGATCCCGACCGATCCGGCCAAGCTGCAGCGCACATTCGGCTTCGGCTGGTGGAAGAAGGACGTTCAGGCTGCAACCGAGCTGCTGCAGAAGGCAGGCTTCAAGAAAAGCGGCCGCCAGTGGGTGAAGCCTGACGGCACGCCCTTTACGATCCGCCTGCAGGTGGAAGGCGATGCCATCCCGACGCTTGCCCGCGCCGGTACGGTGATTGCTCAGCAATGGACGCAAGCCGGCATCGCCACCAAGGTCGATGTCGCCGGCCCGACCAATGGCCAACGCCTCGGCACCGGCGATTTCGAAACGGCGATCTACTGGAGCATCGAGACCTGGGGCGGTCATCCCGACCTCTCCTTCTTCCTCGACAGCTATCATTCGGAGTTCATCAAGCCGGTCGGGCAGATCCAGCCGCCGCGCAATCTGCAGCGCTGGCAGGATCCGCGTCTCGACCAGATCATCGAGCGCAATCGGTCGATCGCATTCGATTCACCCGATGTCGCCAAACTCGGCCAGGACTTCCTGAAGCTTGCCGTCGAGGAAATGCCGATGATCCCGCTGATGGCCTACAACAAGTTCGCACCGCTCGATACGACCTACTGGACCAACTATCCGAGCGCGGACAATCCCTATTCGGCCTCGGGTCCGAACTGGTCGAACATCCGCTACATGGTGGTCGGCCTGAAGGCCAATCCGGACGCGCCGAAGCCTTGATCGAGGCAATATCGTGGGAGCAGCCGGCCGCCGGCTGTTCCCGTTCTGCTATTGAGAGGTCGATGTCATGAACGGCTTTCTGATCTATGCGGCAAAACGCTTTCTGCAATTTCTCTTCGTGGTCTTCACCGGCATCACGCTGGCCTTCCTGATCGCGCATTTTTCGCCGGTCGATCCGATCGAGCAGACCGTGTCGCTGTTGACGAGCTTCGGCTCCACCGATCCGCAGGCCGTCGAAATCCTCCGCGAATCGCTGCGCGAGCTCTACGGCACCGGCGGCCCGCTGCTCGAGCAGTATTTCACCTTCTGGGGCCGTGTCCTGACCGGCGATTTCGGCCCGTCGCTTTCCTCTTTCCCAACCCCCGTGATGACCGTTATCGGCCGTGCACTGCCCTGGACCGTTGGGCTTCTGACGCTCGCAACGATCATTTCCTGGATCATCGGCAATTTTCTGGGCGCGCTTGCCGGCTATTTCCGCAGCGGCAAGCTGCTGAAGGTCGCCGGCATCGTCATCATGGCGCTGCAGCCGATCCCGACCTACATCATCGGTCTCAGCCTGGTGATCCTATTCGGTTTCATCTGGCCGATCCTGCCAATCAGCGACGGCGCCCAGGTCAATCTCGCGCCGGCCTTCAGCTGGGCCTTCATCAGATCGGTGATCGAACACGGCATCCTGCCGGCCCTGACCCTCGTGCTCGTCGGCATCGGCGGCTGGTTCATCTCGATGCGCTCGCTGGTTTCCAACATCGTCACCGACGATCACGTCGTCTATGCCGAACTTGGCGGCGTGCGCTCGCGCAGCATCTTTTCGCAATATGTGGCGCGCAACGCCATGCTGCCGCAGGTCACCGGCCTGGCACTCAGTCTCGGCAATGTCTTCGGCGGCGCCGTCATCGTCGAGTTCGTCTTCAATTATCCAGGGATCGGCAAGCTTCTGATCTCTGGCATTTATTCCGGCGATTACAGCCTGGTGCTCGGTGTCACCACCATCGCCATCATCGCGGTTGCCGCCGCGGTCTTCGTGATCGACATCATCTATCCGCTGATCGATCCACGCGTGAAACTGGGGTAATCCGTGATGTTCAAAGTCCTCAGAGACCTGCTGCGCTACAACAAGGAGTTCCTGCTCGGAACCATCCTGATCTCAATCATCCTGGCCCTGATCGTGGCGTCGTTCTTCTCGCCCTATGACGAGAATGCCATCTATGTCGTCGCGCCCGACATGCCGCCTTCGGCCGAATTCTGGCTCGGCACCACCTCGCGCGGCCAGGAGGTTTTCTGGCAGATCGCCGCCTCGATGCGCAATACGCTGTTCTTTGGCATCATCGTCGCCTTCGTCAGCCGCATCATCGCTATCGCCGTCGGGCTGATCTCCGGCTATATCGGCGGCCGAACCGACCAGATCATCATGGCGGTCAACGATACGCTCGGCGCCCTGCCGAACATTCCGATCCTGCTGCTTCTGGTCTTCGTGCTCCGCGACCAGATGACGTGGTTCATGCTGGCGATCACCGCAGCGCTGCTCGGATGGACGCATGACAGCCGTCTGATCCGTTCCGTCGCCCTGTCTCTGCGTCAGCGGGAATTCACCCGGCACGCGGTCTTCTCGGGCATGCGCACACCGCAGATCCTCATCCGTGAACACCTGCCCTATGTCATGCCGATCGTCTTCTTCACGACGATGAACAACATGATCTGGGCAATCGGTCTCGAAGTAACGCTCTCGGTGCTCGGATTTTCCGACATCAACCGGCCGACGATCGGCGGCATGATCTACTGGGCCAATGCGCATTCCGCGATGGTATCGGGCATATGGTGGTGGGTCGCCTTTCCGATGCTCTTCGTCGTCATCCTGTTCCTCGGACTGTTCATGCTCGCCATGTCGGTGAACGAATATATCGACCCGCGCTCGCGGCTCGCCCGCATGGGAGCTTGAGGAGATGCAGAACCTGATGAGGACGCAGCCTTTGACCCTTGCCGAAAACGCCATGGACGCACTGACGATCGACGGGCTGAAATGCTACTACGTCAACGATTATTTCGGTGTGCGGCGGGAGATCCGCGCGGTCGACGATATCAGTCTGACGATCCGTAGGAACGAGATCTACGGGATTGCCGGCGAATCCTCGAGCGGCAAGACATCGCTGATCAAGACGCTTGCCGGCGCCATCCGTCCACCGATGCGCGTCGTCGGCGGGACGGTGAAATTCAATTTTGCCGACGGGCCGATCGACGTCTATGGCGAACCGGCGAAGATGAAGGCGGCACGCTGGCGTCACCTTTCCTACATCATGCAGGGCTCGATGAACGTGCTGAACCCGGTCAGAAGGGTCAAACACGCCTTCACCGATTTCGCCTCCCGCCATATGAACCTCGATCCCGCCGCCTTCCGGGCGCGCGTCGAGGCGCATCTTGCCAGGCTGCATCTCGATCCGCATGTGCTCGAAGCCTTCCCGCACCAGCTTTCGGGCGGCATGCGCCAGCGTCTGACAATCGCCCTTGCCACCGTCTGCGAGCCGGAATTCATCATCGCCGACGAGCCGACGACGGCGCTCGACGTGCTCGTCCAGCAGGACGTGCTGGCGCTGATCAAGGAAGTGCAGACCCGCCTGCAGTCCTCAGTCATCTTCGTGACCCACGACATGTCGGTGCATGCCGCCATCACCGACCGGCTGGCCATCATGTATGCGGGACGGCTGGCGGAGGAGGGGCCGACGCAGGCGATCTTCGACAATCCCCAGCATCCCTACACCGTCCACCTGATCGGCAGCCTGCCGCGCATCGGCGATGTCTCGACGCGGAAAAGCCTCAAGGGCAAGCCGCCGGCACTTTCGGATCCGCCTTCGGGATGCCGCTTCCATCCACGCTGCCCGATCGCGATCGACAAATGCGCACGTGAAGTGCCGGCCATGCTGCCGAGCGCCACGGGCGGGCGGGTCGCGTGCTTCCGTGCCGGGGAGTACCAGATCCAATGAGCAGCAATCTCCTCGAACTCGACCATGTGACCAAGCTCTTTCCGATCGGCGGTTTCTTCTCGCGTGAAAAGATGAAGGCGGTCGACGATGTCAGCTTCGCGCTCAGCGCCGATAAGCCCGAGATATTCACGATCGTCGGCGAATCCGGCTCCGGAAAATCGACGCTGGCGAAGATGATCCTCGGCAGCGAAAAGGCCGATCGGGGCAGCATTCATTTCGACGGCACGGATGTGAAGGCGGTGCGTTCCCGCAGGGATCGCGAGGCTTTCATGGCGAAGGTCCAGCCGGTCTTCCAAAATCCGTTCGAGGCCTTCAATCCGCTGACCCGGATCGACGAGTATCTGCTTGCCACCGCTCATCGCTTCAAGGGCGCGAAGAGCCGCGCCGAGAAAGAGGTGCTTGCCGACGTTGCCCTCCAACGCGTCGGCCTGTCGATGGCGGAGATAAAGGGCCGCTTCTCGCACGAGCTTTCAGGCGGCCAATTGCAGCGCATCGCCGTCGCCCGTGCGCTGATACCCGAGCCGAAGCTGATCGTGGCGGACGAGCCGGTCTCGATGGTCGACGCATCGCTTCGCATGTCGATCGTCAATCTCTTCCGCGATCTGCGTGATGCGCTCAACGTTTCGATCGTCTACATCACCCATGATCTTGCGACCGCCTATTACATTTCCGACCGCGTGGTGATCATGCGCAAGGGCGTGGTGGTGGAGAGCGGCGATGCCAGGGATGTGCTCGAACATCCGAAGCACGCCTATTCGATCGCGTTGAAGAACGCTGTCCTGCCGCCCAATCCTCGCGAGGCATCGGCGATCCTCCGTCTGCGGCAGCGCAACGCCGAGACAAATGAAGCCACTTCCGGCAGTAGCGATCGCCTTGCCAGGTGAAGCGCAACTTCTGAGCTTCACTGTTTAAATCGGTCGCGACGACCCGAACGCGTCGCTCCGTCTTTGCGGTTCCAATTCCATCGATTTGCGGGCATGGTCTCGCGCGATGAGCACAGATTCGTCCGATCTCTTTGGCGCGCTTTTCGAGGCACCGCCCGCGAACCGAACGGTTCCCGTGCTGGTGCCGATGCCGGCGCCGAAACCCTATTCCTATTCGGTGCCGGATGGCATGGCGGTCGAGCCCGGCTCGGTCGTGCAGGTGCCGCTCGGTCCGCGGCAGGTGATCGGCGTCGTCTGGGACGGCGGCGAGGACGGCGTCGATCCGAAGAAGCTTCGGCCGATCAGCCATGTCTTCGACTGCCCGCCGCTTGCCAGGGAGATGCGGGATTTCATCGATTGGGTGGCGACCTATACGGTCTCGCCGCCCGGCCTCGTCGCCCGCATGGCGCTGCGAGCGCCGAACGCCTTCGAGCCGGAACCGATGGTGGAGGGGTTGAAGCTCGTCGGCGGCGAACCGGAACGGATGACGCCGGCGCGCGCCCGGGTGCTCGATACCGCCTCCGACGGCTTTTCCTGGACACGCAGCGGCCTTGCGCATGCAGCGGGTGTCTCGACGAGTGTCGTCGACGGGCTGATCACGCTCGGCATTTTTGAGGCGATATTCCTGCCGCCGCCGCCGGTCGTTGCGATGCCCGATCCGGATTTTGCCGCCGCACGTCTCGAAGGGCCGCAGAGGCAAGCGGCCGAAGAGATCGTTGCCGATGTCCGCAAGGGCGAATTTTCGGTGTCACTGATCGACGGGGTGACCGGCTCCGGCAAGACCGAGGTCTATTTCGAGGCGATTGCCGAGACACTGAAACGTGGCAAGCAGGTGCTGATCCTGCTGCCGGAGATCGCCCTGACGGCCAGTTTCATGGAGCGCTTCCAGGACCGCTTCGGGGCAAAGCCGGCCGAATGGCATTCCGATCTTGCGCCGCGCATGCGCGAAAAGGTCTGGCGCCAGGCGGTGACCGGTGAAGTCAGGGTGGTGGCTGGCGCCCGCTCGGCGCTCTTCCTGCCCTTCGAGGATCTCGGCCTGATCATCGTCGACGAGGAACACGATCCCGCCTACAAGCAGGAGGATCGGGTCTTTTACAATGCTCGCGACATGGCGGTCGTGCGCGGCCGCATCGGTGATTTTCCGGTCATTCTGGTGTCGGCGACGCCGTCGGTGGAAAGCCAGGTCAACGGCCAGAGCGGGCGCTACAGCACCGTCCACCTGCCGACGCGTTTCGGTGATGCGGCGATGCCGGACCTGCATCTGGTCGATATGCGTAGGCACGCGCCGGAGCGGGGCGGCTTCCTGTCGCCGGTGCTGATCCGGGCGATCGGCAAGACGGTGGAAAAGCGCGAACAGGCGCTGCTCTTTCTCAACCGGCGCGGTTATGCGCCGCTGACGCTCTGCCGGGTCTGCGGCCACCGGTTCCAATGCCCGCAATGTTCGAGCTGGCTGGTGGAGCATCGTTTCCGCAAGCAGTTGCAATGCCATCAATGCGGCCATGCCGAGCGCACGCCGGAGGCCTGCCCGGAATGCGGCACGCTCGATCATCTCGTCGCCTGCGGGCCAGGCGTCGAGCGCATCGCCGAAGAGGTGGAACGGCATTTCCCGGAGGCGCGGACGATCGTTCTCTCTTCGGATATCATGGGCGGGGTGAAGCGGCTACGGCTGGAGCTGGAAGCGATCGCCAAGGGCGAGGCCGATATCGTCATCGGCACGCAGCTTGTCGCCAAGGGGCACAATTTTCCGCTGATGACGCTGGTCGGCATCGTCGATGCCGATCTCGGCCTTGCCAATGGCGACCCGCGCGCGGCCGAGCGTACCTTCCAGCTCCTGTCGCAGGTGACGGGCCGGGCCGGGCGCACCGGCCTCAAGAGCCATGGGTTGCTGCAGACCTACCAGCCGCAGCATCCTGTCATGCAGGCGATCGTTTCCGGCGATTCCGATGCTTTCTACGAGCGCGAGATCACCGAACGCGAACGCGCCCTATTGCCGCCCTTCGGCAGGCTCGCCTCGATCATCGTTTCGGCCGAAACCCGCCAAGACGCCGAAAACCATGCGCGCGGCATGCGCAACGCCGCACCGCAGGTGTCGGGCATCTCGGTGCTCGGTCCGGCCGAAGCGCCGCTTGCGCTGGTGCGCGGCCGCCACCGCTTCCGTCTTTTGGTGCACGGCCGGCGGAACTCGGACATGCAGGGGTTCCTGCGGGCGATGCTCTCACAATCTCCCAAGGAGCGCGGATCGGTGCAGGTGCAGCTGGATATCGATCCGCAGAGTTTTCTCTAAATCGAATGGCGCCGCCATTCCCTCCTTTTTCGGCCCATGCCATAAAACACTGATTCATCCGGTGATTTGGGGCTGACGCATGGAGTTTTACTTTCCGACCGAGCTTGGCGAGCAGCTTGCTTTTTGCTCTGCCGCTTTCACGGCGCTAGCCGGCTTCATCATGATGTTTGCGCCGGGCCATACTTTCCGTCTTCTCGGTTTGCAGGCGCAGGAGGGGCGGCCGGAAGGCTTCGGCGAGGGGCGCTCGATGGGCGGTTTCTATCTCGGCTTCGGGCTGTCGGCGATCATGCTCGCCCAGACCACGATCTATATGGCGCTCGGCGCCTCCTTCGCGATGGCGGCCTTTGCCCGGATCGTCTCGATTCTGTCCGATAAGGGGAGTAATCTCGTCAACTATTTACTCCTGGTTGTGCAGATCGCTTTGGCCGCGCTACCGCTGCTCTACGTTTTTGGCTTCATCCAGACGTGACTCTCGCTGCCGTCAGGCGGCTTCCTCGGCCTGCTTTCAGGCCATTGCGCGATTTTGCCGACAGAAATTCATGTGAAAGGCGTATTCGGGCATTACGCGTGTTGCGAGTCCGAACATCCTATGTTAGACGGACCCCGAATTTCGGAAGAAGCAAGAGGCTTCTCTTGTGATTTCTGGGGGAAATCAAAACGAATTCAAGATCATAGGTTCGGCGCCCGCCGAGAGCCGGATTTTGGGTTGAAATCAGGGAAATTTGTGCCAGTGGCAGACACGTCCCAGCTTACTTCTGGTGTTGCCGAACGCTATGCCTCGTCGCTTTTCGAACTGGCGCTCGAGCAGGGCGCCGTCGACAGCGTCACCGCCGATCTTGACCATTTCCAGGCTATGCTGGATGAGAGCGCCGATCTGAAGCGCTTCGTCGCAAGCCCGGTTTTTTCCGCTGAAGACCAGCTGAAGGCGATCGTCGCCATCAGCGAGAAGGCCGGCATCAGCGGCTTCTTCGCCAATTTCCTGAAGGTCGTGGCGCGCAACCGCCGCCTGTTCGCCCTGCCGGGCATGATCAAGGCCTTCCGCATCATCGCCGCGAACCATCGCGGTGAAATCTCCGCCGAGGTCACCTCGGCGCATGCGCTTTCGCAAGCGCAGGAAACCGAATTGAAGGTGGCACTCAAGAGCGTTACCGGCAAAGACGTGACGATTGCCGTCACGGTTGATCCGTCAATTCTTGGTGGTCTGATCGTGAAGGTCGGGTCCCGTCAGATTGATACGTCTCTTCGTACCAAACTCTCTACCCTTAAGCTCGCATTGAAAGAGGTTGGCTGATGGATATCCGCGCCGCGGAAATTTCCGCAATTCTCAAAGACCAGATTAAAAATTTCGGCAAAGAGGCAGAAGTCTCGGAAGTCGGCCAGGTTCTCTCCGTCGGTGACGGTATCGCTCGTGTCTACGGTCTGGACAATGTCCAGGCCGGTGAAATGGTCGAGTTCCCGGGCGGCATCCGCGGCATGGCTCTGAACCTCGAATCCGACAATGTCGGCGTCGTCATCTTCGGCTCCGACCGCGATATCAAGGAAGGCGACACCGTCAAGCGGACCGGCGCCATCGTTGACGTTCCTGTTGGTCCGGAACTGCTCGGCCGCGTCGTCGACGCGCTCGGCAATCCGATCGACGGCAAGGGCCCGATCAACGCGACGCGCCGTTCGCGCGTCGACGTCAAGGCTCCGGGCATTATTCCGCGCAAGTCGGTTCATGAGCCGATGTCGACCGGCCTCAAGGCCATCGACGCGCTGATCCCGGTCGGCCGCGGCCAGCGCGAGCTGGTCATCGGTGACCGCCAGACCGGCAAGACCGCGATCCTTCTCGATGCCTTCCTCAACCAGAAGGCCATTCACGACAACGGTCCGGAAGGCGAAAAGCTTTACTGCGTCTACGTCGCCGTCGGCCAGAAGCGTTCGACCGTTGCCCAGTTCGTCAAGGTGCTCGAAGAGCGCGGCGCGCTGAAGTATTCGATCATCGTTGCCGCCACCGCTTCCGATCCGGCGCCGATGCAGTTCCTGGCACCGTTTGCCGGCTGCGCCATGGGCGAATATTTCCGTGACAACGGCATGCATGCGCTCATCGGCTACGACGACTTGTCCAAGCAGGCCGTGTCCTACCGCCAGATGTCGCTGCTACTGCGCCGCCCGCCGGGTCGCGAAGCCTATCCGGGCGACGTTTTCTATCTGCACTCGCGCCTGCTCGAGCGCGCTGCGAAGATGAACGACGACAAGGGCGCCGGTTCGCTGACCGCTCTGCCGGTCATCGAAACGCAGGGCAACGACGTGTCGGCCTTCATTCCGACCAACGTGATCTCGATCACCGACGGCCAGATCTTCCTTGAAACCGATCTGTTCTACCAGGGTATCCGCCCGGCCGTGAACGTCGGTCTGTCGGTTTCCCGCGTCGGCTCGTCGGCACAGATCAAGGCGATGAAGCAGGTTGCCGGCTCGATCAAGGGCGAACTTGCCCAGTATCGCGAAATGGCCGCCTTCGCTCAGTTCGGTTCGGACCTTGACGCTGCGACGCAGCGCCTGCTGAACCGTGGTGCACGCCTGACCGAACTCCTCAAGCAGCCGCAGTTCTCGCCGCTGAAGACGGAAGAGCAGGTCGCCGTGATCTTTGCAGGCGTCAACGGCTATCTCGACAAACTGCCGGTCGCTTCGGTCGGCAAGTTCGAGCAGGGCTTCCTCTCATATCTGCGTTCGGAAGGCTCCGCCATCCTCGACGCGATCCGCACGGAAAAGGCAATCAGCGACGATACCAAGGGCAAGCTCAACGCTGCTCTCGATAGCTTCGCAAAGTCTTTCTCGTAATCGGGCCCTAAGTTAGGACGGATCACGGATGCCTTCACTTAAGGATCTGAAAAACCGGATCGCCTCCGTCAAGGCGACGCAGAAGATCACCAAGGCGATGAAAATGGTCGCCGCGGCGAAGCTTCGGCGTGCGCAGGAGGCGGCCGAGGCCGCCCGGCCTTATTCGCAGCGCATGGGTGTGGTTTTGGCGAACATCGCCAAGGCCGTCACCGATGCCGACGGTGCACCGACGCTGATGACCGGCACCGGTCAGGACAAGGTTCATCTGCTGGTGGTCTGCACGGCCGAACGTGGTCTTTGCGGCGGTTTCAACTCGCAGATCGCACGCTTTGCACGCGAACATGTCCGCAAGCTGCTTGCCGAAGGCAAGACGGTGAAGATCTTCACCGTCGGCAAGAAGGGGCACGACATCCTTCGCCGCGAATTTGCCTCGCTGATCATCGAGCGCAAGGAATTGCGCGACGTCAAGCGCGTCGGCTTCGAGAATGCGGACCAGATCGGCAAGCGCATCATCGAGATGTATGCTGCCGGCGAGTTCGACGTCTGCACGCTGTTCTATTCCGAGTTCAAGTCGGTGATCAGCCAGATTCCGACGGCTCAGCAGCTTATCCCGGCTTCAACGGGAGCCGTGCAGGCCGAAGATGCCGCGCATGCAGGCGCCGTCTACGAATACGAGCCGGATCCGGCATCGATCCTCGAAGATCTGATCCCGCGCAACATCTCCGTTCAGATCTTCCGCGCGCTCCTTGAGAACGTCGCAGGGGAGATGGGCGCCAAGATGAGCGCTATGGACAATGCGACGCGTAATGCCGGTGAGATGATCAACAAGCTGACGCTGAGCTACAACCGCCAGCGTCAGGCGCAGATCACCAAGGAACTCATTGAAATCATTTCGGGCGCGGAAGCGCTCTGAGGCTAGGAAAAGAGGGTCAGAAAATGGCTGAGGCAGCTACCCCCAAGATCGGCTCTGTCGGCAGAGTCACCCAGGTTATCGGCGCCGTCGTCGACGTTGCTTTCGAAGGCGAACTGCCGAAGATCCTGAACGCGCTGGAAACCAGCAACAACGGCAACCGCCTGGTTCTCGAAGTTGCGCAGCACCTTGGCGAAAACGTCGTCCGTACGATCGCGATGGACTCGAGCGAAGGTCTCGTTCGCGGCCAGGAAGTCGCCGATACCGGCGCTCCGATCATGGTTCCGGTCGGCAACGAGACGCTCGGCCGCATCATGAACGTGATCGGTGAGCCGGTCGACGAAGCCGGTCCGCTGGTCACCGCTCACAAGCGCTCCATCCATCAGGAGGCGCCGTCCTATGTCGAACAGTCGACGGAATCGCAGATTCTGGTGACCGGCATCAAGGTCGTCGATCTTCTGGCTCCCTATGCACGCGGCGGCAAGATCGGCCTCTTTGGCGGCGCCGGCGTCGGCAAGACCGTTCTGATCATGGAACTGATCAACAACGTCGCCAAGGCGCATGGTGGTTACTCGGTTTTCGCAGGCGTCGGTGAACGTACCCGCGAAGGCAACGACCTCTACCACGAAATGATCGAATCGAACGTCAACAAGCATGGCGGCGGCGAAGGCTCGAAGGCTGCGCTGGTTTACGGTCAGATGAACGAGCCGCCGGGCGCCCGCGCCCGCGTCGCCCTGACCGGCCTGACGGTCGCCGAACACTTCCGCGACCAGGGCCAGGACGTTCTGTTCTTCGTCGACAACATCTTCCGCTTCACGCAGGCAGGTTCCGAAGTGTCGGCTCTGCTCGGCCGCATCCCGTCGGCCGTCGGTTATCAGCCGACGCTGGCAACGGACATGGGTCAGATGCAGGAGCGCATCACCACGACGACGACCGGCTCGATCACCTCGGTTCAGGCTATCTACGTTCCGGCCGACGACTTGACCGACCCGGCACCGGCAACCTCGTTTGCTCACCTTGACGCAACGACGGTTCTGTCGCGCTCGATTGCTGAAAAGGGCATCTACCCGGCGGTCGATCCGCTCGACTCCACGTCGCGCATGCTCGACCCGATGGTCGTCGGCGAAGAACATTACGACGTCGCCCGTAAGGTCCAGTCGACGCTGCAGCGCTACAAGGCTCTGCAGGACATCATCGCGATCCTTGGCATGGACGAACTGTCCGAAGAGGACAAGATTGCTGTTGCCCGCGCCCGCAAGATCGAGCGTTTCCTGTCGCAGCCGTTCTTCGTTGCCGAAGTCTTCACCGGCTCGCCGGGCAAGCTGGTTGCTCTCGAAGACACGATCAAGGGCTTCAAGGGCCTCGTCAACGGCGAATACGATCATCTGCCGGAAGCTGCCTTCTACATGGTCGGCTCGATGGAAGAAGCGGTCGAAAAGGCCAAGAAGCTCGCAGCTGCTTAATGAGCGATGCGCTAGACGAGATATTCTGCTGCAACTCCCTGAAAGGGGTCGTGGAGGATCTTCCGGAACCAGCAGCGCCGACCGTCTATCGCGCCGATAATAGCGTGCTGATGATGGTGGTGGGGCTGGTCCAGAGCGAGGAAGGCCTCGGTTATCTCGACCAAGCGATAATGCACTGCCCGTTCTGCGGGACTAAATTGCAAGATGCGAACGCCATAGCCGAGAAGGTAAGTCACTGATGGCTGACAATTTCAACTTTGAGCTCGTTTCGCCGGAGCGTCTGCTGCTGTCGGAGATGGTGACCGAGGTCGTCATCCCCGCGACTGAAGGCGAGATGACGGTCATGGCAAACCATGCGCCGACGATGACGACGATCAAGCCGGGTGTCGTGAGCGTACGTTCGGCCTCCGGCAAGAAGCAGGACTACGTGGTGTTCGGCGGTTTTGCCGATATCCTGCCGACCGGCTGCACATTGCTCGCCGAATCCGCGGTTCCGGTCGAGGAGCTCAACAAGGACGAGCTGACCCGTCGTATCGAGGCCGCCCGCCAGGAACTCGAACATGCCGAGCTGCACGAGCACAAGTCGAAGCTCGAGCACTTTATCATGGAACTGACGCATCTGCGCGGCGTCGTTCAACAGGATTGATTGCAATCGGTACGACCATTGAAAAGCGGCCGCGATGGCCGCTTTTTTGTTTCATCTGTCGGTATACGGAAAGACCGGCTGTCGGATGAGCTGAAATGAAGAAGCGGCAGCAGCAATTCGAAGTGCGAATGCGATCTTTGCGCGTCTGAAAAGACGCGTGGCGCTGTAGGACCGCCTACCTCCGGCAGTGATGCCGGGTCATCTCAGAAGCCCGTGCCGCCGCGCAGCTCCATGACCACCGTCCTGAGCAGTATCTTCAGGTCGAGCAGCAGGCTGAAATTCCTGACATAATGGATATCGCAGGCGATGCGGGCGCGGGCTTGCAGCGATCGCGCCGTCGGCCCCCGCCAACCGCGTGTCTGCGCAAGACCGGTAATGCCGGGGCGCATGATGTGGCGTTGATGGTAGTCCGGCACGAGTTCTTCGTAGAGCTTGCCGGCTGCCCGCATGTTGATGGCGTGACAGCGCGGGCCGACCAGCGACATCTCGCCCCTGAGGACGTTGAAAAGCTGCGGCAGCTCGTCAATATTGGTCTTGCGGAGCACCGCGCCGATGCCTGTCACCCGGCTGTCGCCCTTGACGGTCTGTTGAACGCCGCTCGGATCACAAGCTTCGGCGCGCATCGACCGGAACTTGAAGACCGTAATCTTCCGGCCGTTCAGCCCCCAGCGGATCTGGCGGAAAAACACCGGACCGCCATCGTCGAGTTTGATGAAAAGAGCGATTGCCAGAAAAAGCGGCGCCAGCACGAGGAGGGCGCTGACTGAGGCGACGATGTCGATCAACCGCTTCATGGCCAGCCGCAACACCATTTTTCTTTCTACAGGGGAAAAGCTGTCCGGCTGGCGAATGTTGGAGTTCGCTATAACCAGGGTCTTGGTTTTGTCCTGACGCTGAGACGGATCGAAGCGTGAATTCGTCTTCGAAGTAAAAGCATTCATTACGCAAGGTCCACAAGTTTAGATGCGGTACTGAACAACAGTGAGACAGATACATGGTCACGTATCGTTTGTCATCGGGATAAATAGGAATTTGATAACCCTAAAGACGCCAAAAATGGGAGTATTTCGCGTTAACCTTAACGCCTGTAGTTGCGCTTACGGGAAATTTATACTTTGAAAGGAGTAGCCCGATTGGGTTGGCGAGATGTCAGCCGGTTGCCGAAATCGATCGCCGGCTTTTCCAGCAGGAAGTAGCTGAGGCTCGCGACCAGAAGGATGAGCGCCGCCGCCAGCCCGCAAGATTGCAGCCAGCCGGTGACGACATTTTCCGAGGAAAAGCCAAACGAACCCGGGTCGAGCCTCTGGATCAATATCAAGATGATCTCCTGCCAGATATAGATGCCGAAGGAGATCTTTGCGATGTAGCGGACAGCAGCGTTGTCGAACAGCCTGCCAAGGCGTTGCGAATGGCTGAGCGAAACGAGCGCCGTTGCGGCCGCCAGCGGAAAGACGGGAAAACCATAGGGGATTTCGAGCCAGCCGTAACCCGCGTCGGAGCCGCCGGGCGATATGACGAGGCGGTAGCCGGCAACGGCGATGGCCAGGGCCGCTGCGGCATCGAACCAGGAGGAGCGCTTTGCGGGGAGCATGACCTCGACGCCGGCGGAGAGTGCGCCGAGCGCGAAGACGGCGAAGAAGCCGATCGGATTATATCTCGGCATCCACTCCTTCGCGCCACCCTGCAGGCCGTACTGCCAGCCGCGTCCGATGTCGTCGAGCGGAAAGAAGGTCAGGATCAGCACATGGGCGAGAAGCACAGCTGTCATGACGCAAAGCCAGCCGAAGCGGGCAGGCAACGGGCGCCGCCTCAGCACGGGCAAACGAAACAGCAGGAGAAAGCAGATCGGCAGGAGCACGTAGCTGGTGACCTCGAAGGCAATGGACCAGAGCGGTCCGTCGGCTTCGACAGGAAACAAGGTGCGCCAATGCCACTGGCTCATGAATAGCAGCCCGGAGACGTAGCGGAGCACAAGCTCCGGTGTCAGCGGCAGGTCAAGCAGCGTCAGGCTGAGAGCGAAGCCGATGGTGGCGGCGAACCAGAAGCCCGGAGCGATGCGCACCGTCCTGCGGATCGCGTAATGGCGGAGGCTCGGCATGTCGGCGCCGGCGTCGAGCGCGCGCCAGAAGGGATGGGCAAGAAGAAAGCCGCTAAGCACGAAGAAGATGGCGACGCCGAAATTGCCGAAGCGGAGAATATGTGCGGTCGGTCCGAGTTCGTCAGGGATTCTGCGCATATCCAGCCGCAGCGCGAAGTGGTGGGCGAGCACCAGCAGACAGGCCGTCGCGCGCAGAAAGTCCGCTCCGGCCAGTCTCTCCTGTTGTCGCATCCTGCCTCCCCACCGTGCCCAGAGCATGATGCCGAAAAGTGTGAGCGGTTTTCGGACGACATCATGCTCCACTTCTTTGATTTAGATACTGATTCGGATCTTAGGCCGGATCGGCCCAAGATCTGAATCAGTATCTCGGATTTTGCAGCTGAAAGCCGCGACGGGCAAGGCAGCGGGTCGGCTCAGTCGAGAAGTTCGTTGGTATAATAGGTGGAAAAGTCCGGCTTCTCCTTCAGTGCGGCGCCATTCGCATCGACCAGAATGCCATTCTCCATCAGGAAGCCGCCGAGGGCCTCGGCCTTTGCCGGGTCGAGCGCACCGATTACGCCGGCCTCGGATTTCAGGAAGTGCCCCTCGATCAATGCCTTCTGAGAAGCCTTTACCAGTTCCGTATTCATCAGTGCGCCGTTGCTTCCAGAGATCAGCAGGTCGCAGGCTTCGTCGGGATGGTCGACGGAGTAGCTATAACCCTTTCGTGTCGCCTGGATGAAGGCGCGGGCGTGGTCCCGACTTGCGGCGAGATAGGCGTCGCTGGAAACGATGACCGTCGTCTGCTCGTCGGGAATGCCGTAATCGGAATAGTGGAAGCGGCCGATCTTCCGGTTTTCCAGTTCGGCGGCGATGCCTTCCCAGGTGTAGATCTCCAGCGTGAAATCGATCGAGCCATTGTCCAGCGCCTCGTAAGCCGAGGTGCCGAGGGTGACGGTCTTGACGTCGCCTTTGCCGCCGTCATTGCGGATCATCGCGGAGATCAGTGCGCTCTCCCAGGTGCCGCCAAAGCCGCCATAGGTCTTGCCGTCGAGGTCTTTCGGGCTCTTGATGTCGTCGCGTCCGTCCTTGAAGATCAGGCGTGCGGTTTCCGTCTGGACGACGCCGTAGACCATCTTCACGTCACCGCCGCCGGCGCGCTGCGTGAGGGTCTCGATCTCGCTGCTGATGCCGAAATCGGCAACGCCGTTGGATACCAGCGTTCCGGCGCTGGTATCGGTGAAGGGAAGAATCTCGACATCGAGCCCGGCATCGGCATAGAAGCCCTTCGCCTTGGCGACATAGATGCCGATATGGTTGGTGTTGGGCGTCCAGTCGAGCGCGATGCGAACCTTTGCGGGCGCCGATTGGGCGAAGGCGGTGCGGCCGGCGAGGCTTGCCGCTATGGCGGCGAAGATTGTCTGGCGACGGGTGAGAAGCAGCATGGTGACCTCCTCAGGTCTCTCGCGCATGATGCCGAAAAGTGTGAGCGGTTTTCGGACGACATCATGCTCTAACTCTTTAAATTAGAACAGGATTCAGATTTTAGGCCGACCGGCCTAAAATCATCCTGTTCTAGCGGATGAAGCAGGGTTTGCAGGATTTCGGTTTCGATCGCCTGGGCCGCCGGCGAGCCGAGATCGGCGATGCTTCTCGGACGGGGCAGGGGAACGCGGAATTCACGGATGATACGCGCCGGACGGGCGGAAAGCACGTAGATCCGGTCGGAGAGGAACACGGCCTCGCGAACATCATGGGTGATCAGCAGCGCCGTCCAGCGGTGCTCGGTCCACATGCCCTGCAGCCATTCCTGGATCTGCGTGCGCGTCAGCGCGTCGAGCGCGCCGAAAGGTTCGTCGAGCAGCAGCATGTCCTGGGTCTGGACGACGGTACGCAGCAGCGCGGCGCGCTGGCGCATGCCGCCGGATAGTTCGGAGGGATAGTGGTGTTCGAAGCCGGCAAGGCCGAAGCTCTCGAACAGCGGCGCGACGGCGGTGCGGGCCGCACGACGGCTCATGCCTTTCACCTCGAGACCGAGTGCCGCATTGTCGATGATCCGGCGCCAGGGCATCAGCGCATCGCGTTGCGGCATGAAGGCGAAGGAATGCGGCGCCTGTTCCAGCGGCACGCCCTTGAAAAGCATGCTGCCGGAATCGGGTCGAAGCGCCTGGGTCAGCAGTCGCAGCACCGTCGATTTTCCGGAGCCGGAGGGACCGACGATCGAAACGAACTCGCCGTCTGCGACGGTGAGCGAAATATCGCCCAGCACCTTCATACCGTCGAAGGACTTCGAGATGTTGCGCAATTCGACCATTCCATCGTTCATCGGCGCTGCTCCGCGGTTGGCTGCCAGGGCATGACGAGGCGCTGGACCATCAGCGTCGCTCCGAAGAGGCAGAGTGTCAGCACGGCGCTGACGACGACGGCGGCGAGTACGAGATCGGGACGGAAATTGTTCTTGGCGTTGAGGATATAGATGCCGAGGCCGCGGGCGGCGCCGGCATATTCGGCAAAGATCGCGCCGACGACGGCATAGGTGATCGAGATCCGCAGGCCGGCGAAGCAATAGGGCAGCGAGGAGGGAAGCCGTGCCAGGCGGAAAATGCGCCAGCGGCTCGCCTTCATCGAATTCAGCAATTCGGCGATGTCGCGGTCGGTCGATTCATAGCCCTGCAGCAAGGCGACGAGCAGCGGGAAGAAGGTGACGAGCGCCACCAGCAGGACCTTCGGCAACAGGCCGAAGCCGAACCAGAGGACGACGAGAGGCGCGATCGCCACCAGCGGCAGGGTCTGGCTGGCGATGAAGATCGGCAGCAATGCCCGGCGCATGAAGGGCACGAAATCCATGAGGATCGAGGCGGCGAAGGCGAAGGCAAGCGACAGGGCGAAACCTCCGAGTGTCGCGCCGAGCGTCGGCCAGGTGTTAGCGATCAGCGCCTCGCGGTTCAGCCAGCCCTGGACGACGATACGCGACGGCGCCGGCAGGATGGACGGCTTGATGCCGGAGAGATCGACATAGAGTTCCCATGCCGCCAAGAAGGCGCAGCCGGCGAACAAGGCGGGTATGCCCCGGTAGAGAGCGGCGCGGAGCGCGGCAAGGCGCGAATCCGATGGTTTTGACGGTGTCATCAGCGTTCGATTTCAGACCTTCGTCGGGCTGTTTGCGGAAACCGTGACATCGAGGGTAACATGTCCCTCGGGGTCGCCGAAGCGATAGAAGGCCTCGCGAATGGTGGCGAAGACCGCGCCGGCATCACCAGAAAGCCTGGTGCAAAAATTCTTGGCGCGGTCGAAAGTGCCGGAGCGCTTCAGGAAGTCGATGCAGCCATAGATCTCGTCCATATGGGTACCGGTGCCCATGACGTAGAGCGAGAATTGCGCAGCGGTCGGGTGTCCGGTCTCGGCGGTGATTTCAACGGCGGCAAGTGCGGCTCTTATGCGGTCGGCAAGCGGCTCCGCCTGACCGAGGGAAGGGTTGACGCCGCAAATGGCGTCGTCGGGCTCGCCGGGGCAGCCGCGTGAAACGGCGGCGGACAGCACGCAATGCTCGCCGGTCTTTGCAGCGGCGACGAATAGATCGTGCATGGCGGCGAAGAGAATGTCAGGCGGTCCGACCAGCAGCGTGGAGATGTCATCGGTCTCGATGCGCAGCCGGTCGCGATAGGGATCGAGCGCCTTGACGGCATCGAGAATGATGCCGACGAAATTGCCGGACATCGGATAGAGTGACACTTGTGCGCCTGAGAACATCTGAACCTCGCTCCGCTGGCATTACCCAGATCAGCTTTGAAGGGTCCAGAGGCTTGCACCTCACATCTCAGCCCCGGCGATACGGAGCTCCCCTGTTATTTGCGCGGAAACTATCACCGGGCTTTTCTCCCCGCAACCGCAAAATTGCGAACCCGTCCGCGCGGTCGGAATGAGCCTGATGTGGCGGGAAACACCCGGGCGGAGGTCCTACCCGGGTGTTCCCATGGTTCCGTACCTGCCGGGAACGGAACCGGAGCTTTCTGCCTCAGGCGGCTAGCGCATAACCCCGAAAATCGGAATCGATTTTCGGAAAGGATTATACGCAGATTCAAAGTGATAGAGCGTCCTTAGCGCGTCTGAAAAGACGCGCGGCGCTCTGTGTCAGTGTAGGGACGATCGCTGCGGGCAGTGACGAGTGCCCGTGTCCACCATTCCAGCCTCGTCATCATCCGATCGAGCAAGCGGATTGTGTCGGCGGGATTGTCGAGCCGTCCCTCCGTGTCGAAGCGGTTCCAAGGTGCGGCAAAGCTCACCGAATCGCGGATCGTCACGGCGTGCAGTTCGGCAAAGACGAGCCGCAGCTGTTCGACGGCGCGCAGGCCGCCGGAGATGCCGCCATAGGAAACGAAGGCGACCGGCTTGCCCTGCCAGGGCTCGAAGAAGAGATCGATGATCGACTTCAACGGGGCGGTGAAGCTGTGATTGTATTCCGGCGTGACGATGATGAAGGCGTCGGCCACGCCAAGCCGGCCGGCGAGCCTGTCGATTTCGGGGTGCGTCGTGTCACGGTTGACCGGCAGCGCGAAATCGAGCGGGTCGATGATATCCATATCAAATTGCGGGAAGCGGACGAGCTCCTGCGTCAGCCATTTGACCACCCGGTCGCAGATGCGGCCCTCTCTCGTGCTCCCATAGATGACAGCCAGCCTGGTGGGTGTTTGCATGCGTCGCTCCTTATTGCGATTGGACTTTACGATTGCAGGAGCAAGGGTTATAAAACCTCAACTAATATTGAGGTCAAGAGGCGATGGATACAATTCTTGCAGTGCCGCTCGGCAAGCTCCTGACGGTCGGTGAAGTGGCGGAGCGCAGCGGCCTGGCCGTCTCGGCGCTGCATTTTTACGAGACCAAGGGGCTGATCTCGAGCATTCGCTCCCGTGGCAATCAGCGGCGCTATGGGCGCGATGTGCTTCGCCGGCTCGGCATCATCAAGGTGGCGCAGCGTGTCGGCATTCCGCTTTCGGAAATCCAGGCGGCGTTCGAGTCTCTGCCGCAGGGACGCACGCCGACCGTCGCCGACTGGCAGACGCTGTCGGCGCGCTGGAAGGATGATCTCGACGCGCGAATCAGGCGGCTTAGCCTGCTGCGCGACCGTCTGACCGGCTGCATCGGATGCGGCTGCCTGTCGATCGAAAGCTGTCCGTTGCGCAATCCCTGCGACCGGCTGGGCAAGGAGGGGCCAGGAGCGCGGCTTCTGGAGACCGAAAGCTAACCCGGTCTTCTCCGGGAAAGATCGATGCGCGCCTTTCTTTCAGTCGGCGCGGTCATATGTTAAGGGCGAATGACGCAACCGGCGGCATCGTCCGCGAGGAGGACGGCTTCGTGTTCCATCCCAGACTGTTCGAAAATCGCAATGTCGTGGTGACTGGCGCCGGTCGCGGCATCGGCCTTGAAGTGGCCCGGCAGTTCCTGGACTGCGGCGCGAAAGTGATCGTCCATACCGGGCGCAAGCCGGGACGCGACCTGCCGGATTTCCTGCTGACGGCCGAATCCGAAAGACGGGCGCTGCTGCTGCATGCCGATTTCTCAGCAGTCGGCGGGGCAGCCCAATTTGCTGAAGATGCTCTCGCCTTCTTCGACAGGGTGCATGTACTCGTCAACAACGCCGGCACCATGCTTGGCCGTTTTCCCGCTGCCACGCTCACCGACGCAGAATATGAGGCGGTCGTGCGGCTCAACCAGACATCGGTTGTGGCGTTGACGCGCGCGCTGCTGCCGGCATTGAAGGCGGCCGAGGGCGCTGCCATCGTCAACACGGTTTCGATTTCGGCGCTGACCGGCGGCAGCCCCGGTTCGTCGATCTATTCGGCTTCGAAAGCCTTCGTTGCGACCTATTCCAAGGCGCTTGCCCGTGAGCTTGCACCGGACGGAATCCGCGTCAATTGCGTGTCGCCGGGAACGATCGAGACGGAATTCCATGAGCGCTATTCCTCCCGCGAAAAGCTTGAGCAGACGAGAAAATCCATCCCCCTGCAGCGGCTCGGCACGGCGGAGGATTGTGCGCCGGCCTACCTATTCCTGGCGGCTCCCTCGCTCTCGGGCTACATCACCGGACAGGTGATCGAGATTAACGGAGGTCAGCTTATCTGCTGATTTGTTTGGACTTTTTTTGACATTTCATCACTTTTGACCAATTCGCTTGTGCGAATATGCTATTGTGCTGATCTACCTTATTGCTCCCTTCCGAGATACCGAATGCCGCTGCCCAAACCCGAGCCGGGGATGACCGGCCAGGAATTGCACACACTCGCTGGTAAAGCCCACGAAGCGAGCGATCTGCTGAAAGCGCTAGCGCACCAAACCCGACTTCTGATCCTCTGTATATTGGCTAACGAGGAGCGGACGGTGGGTGAGATCGAAAATATCCTCGGCATACAGCAGGCCATGGTCTCGCAGCAACTCGCGCGTTTGAGGCTGGAAGGCCTGGTCCATACGCGCCGTGAGGGCAGGCTGGTCTATTACAGCATCGGCAATGTCAGCGTGCTTGCCTTCCTCGAATCGCTGTTCGATCTTTTTCCGGCTGCAGAAAACAGTTAGAGCATGATGCCGAAAAGTGTGCGTGGTATTCGGACGACATCATGCTCTATTTCTTTGATTTAGATCAGGATTCAGATTTTAGGCCGATCGGGCCTAAAATCATCCTGATCTAGAGATCGCCCTTGCGGAGCACGGCAGCTGCGTCAAAGATGAACTGACCCGGATGATGTCATGCCGGATCGGGAGATCGGATGATCGACAAGCTGGAATTCTTCATCGCCCTTGCCAATGAAAAGCATTTTGGCCGCGCCGCGGAGGAGTGCGGGATCTCGCAGCCGACGCTTTCGGCTGCCATCCGGCAGCTCGAGGATCAGCTTGGCGTCATGCTGGTGCAGCGCGGTTCGCGATTCCAGGGGCTGACGCCGGAAGGGCAGCGCGTGCTCGAATGGGCCAGGCGCATCGTCGGCGATGCCCGCACCATGCGCGAAGAGATGCGCGCCGCGCGCCGCGGCCTTTCCGGCCACATTCGCCTCGCCGCCATTCCGACCGCGCTCGCCATGCTTTCGCGCATCACCACGCCTTTTCAGGAGCGGCATCCCGGCGTGACCTTTTCGATCGTCTCGCGGAATTCGCTGCAGGTGCTGAGCATGCTCGAAAACCTCGAAATCGATGCCGGCATCACCTATCTCGAAAACGAGCCGCTCGGCCGCGTCACGACCGTTCCCCTCTATGCCGAGCGCTATAATCTGATCACGGCTGCCGGCAGCCCGCTATCCGATCGCGACAACGTGACTTGGCGGGAGATCGGCGATCTTCGGCTTTGTCTATTGACTGCCGACATGCAGAACCGTCGGATCATCAACCGCCACCTGACGGAAGCAGGCGCTACAGCGCATCCGACGCTCGAATCCAACTCGATGATCGTGCTGTTCTCGCATGTCAGGACTGGACGCTGGGCGAGCATCATGCCGCGGAACGTGGCCAAATCCTTTGGATTTCCAGTGGAAATCCGCATGATCCCGATCGTCGAGCCGGAGGCGCACCATCTGGTCGGCCTTGTCGCGCCTTATCGTGAGCCCTTCACGCCGCTTGTATCTGCCTTGCTGCACGAGGCGAGGGTGCTCGTGCAAGATGAAGAACTCTGATAGAAAAAAACTATCAAGCAACGAGATAGCTTTATTGATTACCGGCTGCTTCCCTGAAATGGTGGTTGCGGAATAGCACTCAGCCGGGGGAGGCCTGCTCTTCCGCAACGAGCAAGCCGCCGGGAGGGCTGCCTTATGACCATTCATATCGCCGAAGGCGATATTGCAGCGCGCACCCGAGCCATCGTCGCCGATCTTCGCTTTCTCGAAGGGCCGCTGCTTCCCATTCTGCACGAGGTTCAGCAGGAATTCGGCTATGTGCCGCAGGAAGCCATGCCTGTTATCGCGGAGGAATTGAACCTCTCGCGTGCCGAGGTGCATGGCGTGGTGACCTTCTATCACGATTATCGCGACCATCCCGCCGGCCGGCACGTGCTGAAGCTCTGTCGCGCCGAAGCCTGTCAGTCGATGGGCGGCGATGCGCTGGCCGAACGCGTCAAGACGCTGCTCGGCATCGATTTTCATCAGACGACGCTCGATGGCGGCGTGACGCTGGAGCCGGTCTACTGTCTCGGACTCTGCGCCTGCGCGCCGGCGGCGATGCTCGACGGCGAGGTCTATGGCCGGGTCGATGAACAGACGGCGGCGGAACTCGTCGCGGAGGCACGCCGATGACTGTCAGGATATATGTTCCGCGCGATGCCGCAGCGCTGGCGCTCGGGGCCGAAAAGGTGGCAAAGGCGATTGCCCAGGAGATCGCCGCCCGCGGCTTCGATGCCGAGATCGTGCGCAACGGCTCGCGCGGAATGTTCTGGCTAGAACCGCTAGTCGAGATCGAGGTTGCCGGCAAGCGCATCGGCTATGGACCGGTGAAGTCCAAGGATGTGGCTGATCTGTTCGATGCCGGGATGATTGATGGAGGCGAGCATCGGCTCTGTCTCGGGGAGGTTGAAGACCTCCCGTTCCTCAAGGAACAAACTCGCCTGACCTTCGCCCGCTGCGGCGTAACCGATCCGCTTTCGCTAGGCGATTACGAGGCGCATGGCGGTCTTGCCGGTCTTCGCCGCGCCATTTCGATGACATCAGCCGAAATCGTCAAGGAAGTCACCGATTCCGGCCTGCGCGGACGCGGCGGCGCCGGCTTTCCCACCGGCATCAAGTGGAAGACCGTTCTCGATGCCGCCGGCGAACGTAAATATATCGTCTGCAATGCCGATGAGGGCGACAGCGGCACCTTTGCCGACCGGATGATCATGGAGGGCGATCCCTTCGTATTGATCGAAGGCATGGCGATATCAGGGCTCGCGACCGGAGCGACCAAGGGTTTTGTCTATACGCGTTCGGAATATCCGCATGCAATCGCTGTCATGACCGAGGCCGTCGGCCTCGCGCGCCAGGCCGGTATTCTCGGACCATCGGTGCTCGGATCCGGCCGCGCCTTCGATATCGAGGTGCGCACCGGCGCCGGCGCCTATGTCTGCGGCGAGGAGACGGCTCTGCTCAACAGCCTCGAGGGCAAGCGCGGCATCGTGCGTGCCAAGCCGCCGCTGCCGGCGCATAAGGGGCTGTTTAACTGTCCGACCGTCATCAACAACGTGATCTCGTTGGCTTCGGTGCCCGTCATCATGGAAAAGGGTGCGGCCTTCTACCGCGATTTCGGCATGGGCCGCTCACGCGGCACCATCCCGCTGCAGATTGCCGGCAATGTCAGATATGGCGGCCTCTTTGAGACGGCCTTCGGTCTTTCGCTCGGAGATATCGTCGACAGGATCGGTGGCGGTACGGTGACGGGACGGCCGGTCAAAGCCGTGCAGGTCGGCGGACCGCTCGGCGCCTATTTCCCGCGGGCGCTGTTCGACACGCCGTTCGATTACGAATCCTTTGTCTCCAAGGACGGGCTTATCGGCCATGCCGGCATCGTCGTCTTCGACGACACAGTCGATATGCTGAAGCAGGCGCGTTTCGCGATGGAATTCTGCGCCGTCGAAAGCTGCGGCAAGTGCACGCCCTGCCGCATCGGCTCGACGCGCGGCGTGGAGACGGCCGACAAGATCGCTCACGGCATCGAACCGGAGAAGAACCGGGCGCTGCTTGCCGATCTCTGCAACACGATGAAGTTCGGCTCGCTCTGTGCGCTGGGTGGTTTCACGCCCTATCCGGTCATGAGCGCCATGACGCATTTCCCGGACGATTTTTCGCCGGCACCTCTGGTGGAGGCGGCGGAATGACGCGTTTTTCATGGAACGCCTGCGCTGACCTCACCATCTCAAGCAAGGAGACCCATCATGTCTCTCATCCATGAAATCGACTACGGGACTCCGGCTTCGAAATCCGAGGCCATGGTGACCCTCACCATCGACGGACAGCAGATCAGCGTGCCGGAGGGCACCTCCATCATGCGCGCCTCGATGGAGGCCGGCATCAAGGTGCCGAAGCTCTGTGCCACCGACATGGTCGACGCTTTCGGCTCCTGCCGGCTCTGCCTGGTCGAGATCGAGGGCCGCAACGGCACGCCCTCCTCCTGCACGACGCCGGTGGCGGCAAACATGGTGGTGCACACGCAGACGGGGCGGCTGAAGGATATCCGCCGCGGCGTGATGGAACTCTATATTTCCGACCATCCGCTCGACTGTCTCACCTGCGCGGCCAACGGCGATTGCGAATTGCAGGACATGGCGGGCGCCGTCGGCCTGCGCGATGTGCGCTACGGCTATGAGGGCGACAACCACGTCAAGGCGCGCAGCAATGGCGACATCAATCTGAAATGGATGCCGAAGGACGAATCCAATCCCTATTTCACCTATGATCCCTCCAAGTGTATCGTCTGTTCGCGCTGCGTGCGCGCCTGCGAGGAAGTGCAGGGCACCTTCGCGCTGACGATCGAGGGCCGCGGCTTCGGCTCACGCGTTTCGCCTGGCATGCACGAGCATTTCATCGATTCCGAATGCGTTTCCTGCGGCGCCTGCGTCCAGGCCTGCCCAACGGCGACGCTGACGGAGAAATCGGTGATCCAGATCGGCCAGCCGGAGCATTCGGCCGTGACCACCTGCGCCTATTGCGGCGTCGGCTGTTCTTTCAAGGCGGAGATGCGCGGCGAGGAACTGGTGCGCATGGTGCCGTGGAAGGACGGTCAGGCCAATCGCGGCCATTCCTGCGTCAAGGGCCGCTTCGCCTATGGCTATTCCACCCACAAGGACCGTATCCTCAATCCGATGATCCGCGAAAAGGTCAGCGATCCCTGGCGGGAAGTGAGCTGGGACGAAGCCTTCGCGCATGTGGCGCTGGAGTTCCGCCGCATCCAGTATCAATATGGCCGCGAGGCGATTGGCGGCATCACCTCGTCGCGCTGCACCAATGAGGAAACGTATCTGGTGCAGAAGCTGATCCGCGCCGGCTTCGGCAACAACAATGTCGATACCTGCGCCCGCGTCTGCCATTCGCCGACCGGCTACGGCCTCGGCCAGACGTTCGGCACGTCGGCGGGCACGCAGGATTTCGACAGCGTCGAGCATTCGGATGTCGTCGTTGTCATCGGCGCCAATCCGACCGACGGGCATCCGGTGTTCGGCTCGCGGCTGAAGAAGCGGCTGCGCCAGGGCGCCAAGCTCATCGTCATCGATCCGCGCCGCACCGATATCGTCCGCTCGCCGCATATCGAGGCCTCGTATCACCTGCCGCTGAAGCCCGGCACCAATGTCGCGGTCATGACGGCGCTGGCGCATGTGATCGTCACCGAAGGCCTCTTTGACGAGGCGTTCATCCGCGAGCGCTGCGACTGGTCGGAGTTCGAGGATTGGGCCGCCTTCGTCGCCGAACCGCAGCACAGTCCCGAAGAGACCGAGATCTTCACCGGCGTGCCGGCGGCGGATCTGCGCGGCGCGGCAAGGCTCTATGCCAAGGGTGGCAACGGTGCGATCTATTACGGCCTCGGCGTCACCGAACACAGCCAGGGCTCGACCACGGTCATCGCGATCGCCAACCTGGCGATGGCGACCGGCAATATCGGCCGTCCGGGCGTCGGCGTGAACCCGCTGCGCGGCCAGAACAATGTGCAGGGCTCCTGCGACATGGGTTCCTTCCCGCACGAACTGCCGGGCTACCGGCACATTTCCGACGACGCGACGCGTGACATCTTCGAAAAGCTCTGGGGCGTGAAGCTCAACAACGAGCCAGGCCTGCGTATTCCGAACATGCTGGATGCGGCAGTCGATGGCTCTTTCAAAGGCATCTACATCCAGGGCGAAGACATCCTCCAGTCCGATCCCGATACCAAACATGTCGCGGCCGGGCTTGCGGCGATGGAATGCGTCGTCGTGCAGGATCTGTTCCTCAACGAGACCGCCAATTACGCCCATGTCTTCCTGCCGGGCTCGACCTTCCTCGAGAAGGACGGCACCTTCACCAATGCGGAGCGCCGCATCAACCGTGTGCGCAAGGTGATGTCGCCGCGCAACGGTTTTGGCGACTGGGAAGTGACGCAGAAGCTTGCTCAGGCGATGGGGCTCGACTGGCATTACACCCATCCGTCGGAGATCATGGACGAGATCGCCGCGACGACGCCGAGTTTTGCGATGGTCTCCTACGACTATCTCGACAAAATGGGCTCGGTGCAGTGGCCCTGCAACGAGAAGAACCCGCTCGGCTCGCCGATCATGCATGTCAATGGCTTCGTGCGCGGCAAGGGCAAGTTCATCCGCACCGAATATGTAGCGACCGACGAACGTACCGGTCCGCGTTTCCCGCTGCTGCTGACAACCGGCCGCATCCTCAGCCAATATAATGTCGGAGCGCAGACGCGGCGGACCGAGAATATCGTCTGGCACGCTGAAGACCGGCTGGAAATCCATCCGCACGATGCCGAGCAGCGCGGCGTTCGCGACGGCGACTGGGTGAAGCTCGGAAGCCGCTCCGGCGACACGACGCTCAGGGCGCTGATCACCGATCGCGTCGCGCCGGGTGTCGTCTATACGACCTTCCATCATCCCACGACGCAGGCGAACGTCATCACCACCGATTTCTCCGACTGGGCGACGAACTGCCCGGAATACAAGGTGACGGCGGTGCAGGTCTCGCCCTCCAACGGGCCGAGCGAATGGCAACTCGAATATGACGAGCAGGCGCGGCAATCGCGCCGCATCGCCGGCAAGCTCGAGGCAGCGGAGTGACGATGCGGGGGCGGCTCTGTAAACCGGAACGCGCATCATGACCTTCACCGTCACTGCCCATGCGCCCGAAACCGCCCGCCGCAACGGCATCCTCCAGACGGGTTCGCGAATCGTGCCGGAAGAGGTGCCGATCGCCTTTTCCTATGGCGGCAGTTCGCATGCGGTGATGATGGCAACACCTGCGGATCTCGAGGATTTTGCCGTCGGATTCAGTCTGACCGAAGGGATCATTGCCGGGCCGGCGGAGATATCGGGCGTCGAGGTCATTGAGGGTGAGCAGGGGATCGATGTGCAGGTGAGCCTGGTCGACGATGTCGCCGATCGGCTGCGGGCACGGCGCCGCAGCATGGCGGGACCGGTCGGCTGCGGGCTCTGCGGCATCGAATCGATCGAACAGGCGGTACGGCCGGTGCCTGATGTTTCGACATCGCCGCTGGCACTGTCGCACGCGGATATCGTGCGGGCCGTTTCGCTTCTGAACGAGGCACAGCCGCTGCATCGCGAGACGCGGGCGGTGCATGGCGCCGGGTTCTATCTTCCCGGCAGGGGGCTGATTGCCGTGCGCGAAGATGTCGGCCGGCACAATGCGCTGGACAAACTCTGCGGCGCCGTCATCGGCGCCAGTGAAAGAGGAGGGGACGGCGCCGTCGTCGTCACCAGCCGGCTCTCCGTCGAGATGGTGCAGAAGGCGGCGATCCTCGGCAGCCCGGTGCTCATCGCCATTTCGGCGCCGACGGCTCTCGCCATCCGCACGGCCGAAGAAGCCGGCATGACGCTCGTCGCGCTGGTGCGTGGCGAGGATTTCGAGATTTTCACCCACCCGCACCGCATCTCGCCCGGAAGCATTGCCGATGTCGCATGATACCAAGACCAAGCTCGTCTATATGGCAAACCAGATCGCCACCTTCTTCAAGAGCCAGCCGGAAAGCGAGGCTGCGCAGGGCGTGGCCACCCATATCAATAAATTCTGGGATCCTCGCATGCGACGGCAATTGTTCGAAATTCTGGAAAATGAAGAGAACGGCCTGGATGCGCTCGTGCTTCAGGCCGTTCCTCTTATCCGAAAGCCGGAGCCGGTAACACACTAAAGCGCGTTCCTCGCGCTTTATATCTTTATTCAATGCTTTAGTCCAAAAAACAAGGATCGGCCGTGCGCGAGGGGGGGCAACCTGCCTGCGCAAAAGCTGAAATCAAACCAGATTTTGAATCAAGGAGGAGTTTTCATGACTGCAGCGGAAACACGTACAGACGGGGCGTTGGCGGGGGTAGGCCTGCTCGATCGTGAAAGGATTGTCGCAAGGCCCGGGTTCAATCGGTGGCTGGTGCCGCCGGCAGCGCTCGCCATCCATCTCTGCATTGGCATGGCCTATGGTTTCAGCGTGTTCTGGCTGCCGCTTTCCAAGTCGCTCGGGATCACGGCCTCGACGGCCTGCCCCGATCTGACACTCGCCTCGGCGCTGTTCACCACGACCTGCGACTGGCGCGTTGCCGACCTCGGCTGGATCTATACGTTGTTCTTCGTTCTGCTGGGCTCGTCCGCAGCCATCTGGGGCGGCTGGCTCGAGCGCGCCGGTCCGCGCAAGGCGGGCGTCGTTTCCGCTTGCTGCTGGTGCGGCGGCATCATTCTTGCCGCGATCGGCGTCATCACTCATCAGCTCTGGATGATGTGGCTCGGTGCCGGCGTTATTGGCGGCATCGGTCTCGGCCTCGGTTACATCTCGCCGGTCTCGACACTGATCAAGTGGTTTCCCGACCGGCGCGGCATGGCGACTGGCATGGCGATCATGGGCTTCGGCGGCGGGGCGATGATCGGCGCCCCATTGGCCAACCTTCTGATGAATAGTTTCAAGACCGATAGTTCGGTCGGCGTCTGGCAGACCTTCATCGTCATGGCGGTGATCTATTTCGTCTTCATGATGGGCGGCGCCTTCGGCTATCGCATTCCGCCGGCCGGCTGGCGTCCCGAGGGTTGGACGCCGCCTGCAGCCAAGAGCACGATGATCACCAGCAAACATGTGCACCTCAGCAATGCTCACAGGACCAAACAGTTCTGGCTGATCTGGGCGGTGCTTTGCCTCAACGTTTCGGCTGGTATCGGCGTTATCGGCATGGCCTCGCCAATGCTGCAGGAAATCTTTGCCGGTTCGCTGATCGGCCTGCCGGATGTCGGCTTCGCCCAGCTCGACGCCGGGCAGAAGGCATCGATCGCCACGATCGCCGCCGGTTTCGCTGGTTTGCTGTCGCTGTTCAATATCGGCGGGAGGTTCTTCTGGGCGTCGCTTTCCGACAAGATCGGCCGCAAGAATACCTATTATTGCTTCTTCGTCCTCGGCATCGTGCTCTATGCGCTGGCGCCCACTTTCGCAGGCATGGGCAACAAGGCGCTGTTCGTTCTCTCCTTCGGCATCATCCTGTCGATGTACGGCGGCGGCTTTGCGACGATCCCGGCCTATCTTGCCGATATCTTCGGCACGCAGTTCGTCGGCGCCATCCATGGCCGGCTGCTGACAGCCTGGGCAACGGCCGGCATCGTCGGGCCTGTCGTCGTTAACTACATCCGCGAAGCGCAGATCGCCGCCGGCGTCGCGCCCGGGCCAACTCTCTATACCGGCACCATGTATATCCTCGCCGGCATGCTGGCGCTCGGGCTCATCGCCAATGCGCTGATCAGGCCGCTGCCGGACAAGTGGTTCATGTCCGATGGCGAGGTCGCCGCGCTGCAGGCGAAGTCGGCGGCCGTCAATGCCGGCCCGACGGGTTCCTTCGGCATCGGCACAGGCGGGCTGGACGCCAAGGCGATGCTTGCCTGGGCCGTCGTCGGCATTCCGCTGCTGTGGGGTGTCTGGGTGACGCTGAGGGCGACTTTCGCGCTGTTCGGGTAAGCCATCAAAGCGCGTCGCATGGGTTTCATGCGGCGCGCTTTATCGTCGTATACAGCGCAATCCGGTCAAGGTGCCACCTTGTACCGGCATGGTTCAGAACTCTTCCCAGCTCTGGGCGGTTGCTGCGGCGGCGCCCTGCGCCTTCGCGACACGTGAAACGAGATGCAGCGCCGGTGAGCCTGTCTGTCTTGCCTCATGCCTGCCGGCGGTCTGGGTCTGGCCTGGCAGACGGAACCTCGTCAGCAGGACACGCAGCGTTTCGGCTTCCTTGGCAAGGCTATGGCTGGCGGCGGTACTTTCCTCGACCATCGCGGCATTCTGCTGGGTTGCCTGGTCCAGCGTATTGACGGCCTGGTTGATTTCCTTGAGGCCGGTTGCCTGCTCCCTGGAGGCTTCGACGATGGCGACGACGTTGCCGTCGATATCGCCGACCTGGGTTACGATCTCCTCGAGCGCCTTGCCCGTCTGACCGACCAGGCCGACGCCGTTCCTGACATGCTCGCCCGACGTGTTGATCAGCGCCTTGATCTCCTTGGCGGCGGTGGCGGAGCGCTGGGCGAGCTCCCGCACCTCCTGGGCCACCACGGCGAAGCCCTTGCCGGCTTCGCCGGCGCGGGCCGCCTCGACGCCGGCATTCAATGCCAGCAAGTTGGTCTGGAAGGCGATATCGTCGATGACACCGATGATGTTGGTGATCTCGCGGGAGGACTGTTCGATCTGGCCCATGGCGGCGACGGCATTGCGGACCACGACACCGGATTGTTCGGCGCCCTGTTTGGTCATGGCGACGAGGCGCCCGGCCTCATCGGCGCGACGGCTGGAATCGTTGACGGTGGTGGTGATCTCTTCCAGCGCGGCGGCCGTCTCTTCGATCGATGCGGCTTGCTGTTCCGTCCGCTTGGAGAAGGAATCCGCCGATGAGCCAATCTCGTGTGAGCCGCTGGCGATCGCACTGGCATTCTCGCCGATCGTCTTCATCGTCTCGGCAAGACCTTTGATCGCGGTGTTGAAATCGTGACGCAATTGTTCCATCGACGGGACGAAGGGCGTGTCCACCGTCCTTGTCAGATCACCTTCGGACAGCTGACGCAGCGCGCCGCCGAGCAGAGAAATCGCGCTCATGCGCGGGGTGACATCGGTTGCGAACTTCACGACCTTGTAGACCTTGCCGTCGGCATCGACGATCGGGTTATAGGCCGCCTGGATCCAGATTTCGCGGCCGCCCTTACCGAAGCGAACGAATTCGTTGGCGATGAATTCGCCATTGGCAAGACGCCGCCAGAAGCTGCTGTAATCCTCGGTGCGCGTATAGGCCGGATCGCAGAATATGCTGTGATGCTTGCCGGTGATCTCGGCCAGCGAATATCCCATGGCTTTGCAGAAATTCTCATTCGCGGTCAGGATCTCACCCTTCGGGGTGAATTCAATCACTGCCTGCGAGCGCGAGATCGCCTGCAGCTTGCCGGAATCCTCGACCGCCTGCTTCTTGGCGGCAGTGATATCGGCGGCGAATTTCACCACCTTGTATGGCTTTCCGCCTTTGAAAACAGGATTGTAGGAAGCCTGGATCCATATCTCGCTGTTGCCCTTGGCAAGGCGCTTATAAACACCGGCATCATATTCTCCACGGCCGAGCCGTGCCCAGAAGGCGCGATATTCCGGGGTTGCCGTATAGGCCGTCTCGCAGAACATGCTGTGATGCTTGCCGACGATCTCGTCTAGGCGATAACCAAGCGCGTTGCAGAAATTCTCGTTCGCCCTGAGGATATTTCCTTTGAGATCGAATTCGATGATCGCCTGCGATTTGGAAATGGCATTGAGAACATATTTCGAATCGGTAGATAGGCCAAACATTCTCGTCCCCATGAGATGAGCAGCTTATGCTGCTACGACTGGTAAGGCGAAGCCGGTCGGGCGAGAAATACCGGCGCCGGGAAGACAGCCGATAACCGGCTATTTTTCACGTCTATCGGGGAACGTGTCGTCCTTATGCTTCGTAATTCATGCTGACGAAGTATGGTTAATATCCGGTATAAGGCATCGCTAATATTCAACATCAGAGCCGAAAAAATGAGCTGTTGAAATCTGCTTATGACGGCGCAACAAAAAACCGCCCGAAGCGGGCGGTTTCCATCATTCGATTGTATTGTCCGAATCAGGCGGCCAGTTCATCCGTCTCGTTTTCCTTGAACATCTTGGCGAGGTTCAGGAAGCAGATCATGCCATTTTCCGAAGCGATGATGCCTTCGCAATAGGCGCGGTCGAAGGAGGCGGTCACTTCAGGCACCGGCTGGACCTGGCTGGACGAGATGGTGAGAATGTCCGAAACGCGGTCGACAAGCATGCCGATGACCATGCTATGAACTTCGGCGACGACGATGGCGCTGCGTTCGTTGGCGACCGTGCTCTTCATGCCGAGCTTGAAAGCAAGATCGATGATCGGGATCACCGAGCCGCGCAGGTTCATGACACCGATGACATCGGCCGGGGCATGCGGGATCGGTGTCGACGGCGCCCAGCCGCGGATTTCGCGGATGGTCGTGGTCTTGACGCAGAATTCCTGGTCATGCAGGCGGAAGGCAATAATTTCGAGCGTATCGCCGCTGAAGTTAGTCGAATTGATCGTGGCCATTAGAATTTTTCCCAACTGTCGTAAGCCAGGGCAGAAGCGGATGCGCCACCATTGGCGCGGCCAAGCTTTGCCTTCATACCACGCGATGGCTTTGCGCTCGGCGAAGCATCGTTACGGTTATCTCGACGACATTAGCGAAAGAGTGTTGCCCAAATCTAAATTGGGCGACGATATTACAAAGGTTTTTAAACTCGAATGAAAGCCAGGCAGTTTTGCTGCCGATCTCCTCAAGCCGATAATTTGCGCATTCAGGATCGTCCCGGCTTATTCGGGATGGTGAAGAAGAATCTCGACGATTTACTCAGCCTATCGTCCTTTCAATCTGCGAGACGGCCCAATCCACCTGCTCTCTTGATATGACCAGTGGAGGAGCGAGGCGAATCGTATGCTCGTGGGTATCCTTGGCGAGAAGGCCGCGCTCTTTCAGCACATGGCAATATTGCCGTGCGCCGCCGGCTTCGGGTTCCAGCTCGACGGCCATCATCAGGCCACGGCCGCGTACGTCCCTGACGATGTTCGAACGGATCGATCTGAGGCCTTCGAGGAAATAGTCGCCCATAACGGCGGCGTTCTCGATCATGCCCTCTTCGGTCAGCACCTTGAGTGCGGTACGCGCCACCGCGCAGGCGAGTGGATTGCCGCCGAATGTCGAGCCGTGCTGGCCGGGTTTCAGCACGCCCAAGACTTCGGAATTCGAAAGCACGGCCGAGACGGGATAGAAACCGCCGGACAGCGCCTTGCCGATCAGCGTCACGTCGGCCTCGATGCCTTCGTGTTCCTCCGCCAGCAGCTTGCCGGTACGGCCGAGGCCGGTCTGGATCTCATCGAGGATAAGAGTGACGTTGTTTGCCGTGCAGAGCTCGCGGATGCGCGTGAAATAACCCGCCGGCGGAATGATGACGCCGGCTTCCCCCTGGATCGGCTCGATCAGGGCGGCCACCGTATTGGCATTGATCGCGGCGGCGAAAGCCTCGGCATCGCCGAAGGGAATGATGCGGAAGCCCGACGTATAGGGGCCGAAGCCCGTGCGGGCCTCGGGATCTGTGGAGAAACTGATGATGCTCAGCGTCCGGCCATGGAAATTATCGGCGCAGACGATGATCTCCGCCTTGCCCTCCGGCACGCCCTTGACCTCGTAGCCCCATTTGCGCACTGCCTTGATGGCGGTCTCCACCGCTTCGGCGCCGGAATTCATCGGCAGGATCTTGTGCGAGCCGGTGAGAGCCGCAAGCTCTTCGTAGAGATAGGCGAGCTGATCGTTGCGGAAGGCGCGGGAAGTGAGCGTCAACCTGCCCGCCTGCTCGACCATGGCGGCGAGGATCTTCGGATGACAATGGCCCTGGTTGACGGCGGAATAGGCCGATAGGCAATCGAGATACCGGTTGCCGTCGGTATCCCAGACATAAACACCTTCGCCACGCGTCAGCACCACGTCGAGCGGCTTGTAGTTATGGGCGCCGAGCCGTTGTTCCGTGGCAATCAGTTTTTCCGAAGTGTTCATGGCCGTTCTCCCTCTAATCTTATTTCAACGCATGTCGTAATCGCAAAACCGCTGCACACTTTTGCTCGACATGCTCTTACGCGGCGCGTGTCGGACGATCGAAGATGCGGCGGCCGAAGAGGCTTGCCGTCAGCTCCACCAGGATGCGGGCGCTCTTGCCGCGATCGTCGAGAAACGGATTGAGTTCGACGAGATCGAGCGACGAGACGAGGCCGCTGTCCGAAAGCATTTCCATCACCAGATGCGCCTCGCGAAAGGTCGCGCCGCCGGGGACCGTCGTGCCGACGCCGGGCGCAATCTCGGGATCGAGGAAATCGAGGTCGAGGCTGACGTGCAGCAGGCCGTTCGCCTTGGTGACGACATCGAGTATCTCACGCATGATGGCGCCGATGCCCTGCTCGTCGATCGCGCGCATATCGAAGACGTTGACGCCGTGTTCGTGGATTTCCTCGCGCTCGCGCGCATCGACCGAACGGATGCCGACTTGGAAGACATTCTTCGGATCGACGAACGGACGGCCCTTCGGCAGGATCTCGGCGAACTCGGCCTCGCCGCAGAAGAAGGCGACGGGCATGCCGTGAATATTGCCGGAGGGCGATGTCGCCGGAGAGTTGAAATCGGCATGGGCATCGAGCCAGAGGACGAAGAGAGGGCGATCTTTGCTGGCGGCATAACGGGCCATGCCGGAGACGCTGCCCATGGAAAGGCTGTGGTCGCCGCCAAGAATCAGCGGAAAACGCCCGGAGGCGGCGACGTCGTGGACGCTGCTTTCGAGTGCGCGGGTGAAGGCACCGACGATCCTCAGATTGTGAGCCTTCGGGTGGTTCGGCAGGTCCATCGCCGGCACGATCCTGAGATCGCCAAGATCGGCGACGTCATGGCCAAGCTCGATCAGCGTCTGGTCGACGCCGGCAATGCGCAGGGCCGCAGGGCCCATGGCAGCCCCTCTGCGGCCGGAGCCTTCTTCCAGCGGCGCGCCGATGAGGGTGACAGATCGCGAGTGGGTATTCATTTTGGAGGGCTCCGTGTTGAGGCCTGTTTCGACCGATAGTGGGATAAAGGGCTGGCGGCAAAAAGATGGAAAAGTGTCAGAAATGGATTATGATTGCGCAGATTGATAAACATATTTTGACAAAGTGATCAGCGTGGATGATCTCGACACTGAACTTCTGAGTGCACTTCGCCATAACGCTCGGATTTCCATCTCTTCGCTTGCGGCGATGACGGGCGCATCGCGGGCAACCGTTGCCGCCCGAATCGACCGGCTGGTGGCCAGCGGCACCATCGTCGGCTTCACCATCCGCACCGGTCATGAGACGCGCTCCGCCGGCGTGCGCGCCATCGTGATGATCGAGGTGCTTGGCAAGCTCGCCGACAGGGTGGCCGATCAGTTGCGGGGCCTGCCGCAGGTGCGCGCGCTGCACAGCACCAATGGCAAATGGGATTTCGTCGCCGAGCTCGAGGATCGCGACCTTGCCTCCTTCGACGAGACGCTGCGTCGCATCCGGCTGGTCAACGGCATCAATTCGACCGAGACCAATATCCTTCTCAAAACGAGCAAGACTGGCTTCTAAGCCGGCTTAAAGCTTGTCCGTGCCGTCTTCCAAAGCTGCTGCACAGCTTAGGGCGAGATGCATCAGTATTCGCGTTCATACACAACGCCGGCTTCGCCCGCACCATTACCCCCGGCCGCTCCGCGCAGCTTGACGCCGCGGCCGACATCGAGATTGATCACCGCCTTGGCGCCGGCCGAACCGCCCTGCTGCAATTCGAAATAGGTGCGATCGTTGAGATAGCGGCCGACGCTGACGCTCGTCTGGCCCTTGGAATCGGTGCTGACGTCGAAATCGTCGACACCGAGCTGGTTGCGCAGGCCTTCGAAAAGCGATGTGGAGCGGTTGCCGGCCAACTGACTGACGGCGTCGGCGAGCTGGGCGATCTGCACCGGCGAGAGCTTCGACATCGACTGGCCGAAAATCAGCTGCGCCAGCACTTCGTCCTGCGGCAGCTGGGGCGAGGAGGAAAAGGTGATCGCGGGGTCGGTTGCGAGGCCCGCGACGTCGACGGTCAGCGTCGTCGAGCCGGAGGCCGAGGTCGCTTCCATATCGAGCGCCGGCGTCAGGTCGCCGGCGAAGGTGATCCTGCTCTTGTCGGAGAAATCCAGACGACGGTTGAGAATGGTCATGCGGCCGCGGCGCATGGTGAAACCACCGGTCACGATGGGGGCAGCCGCTGTGCCGCGGATGGTCACCCGGCCGCCGAGCTCGGCGTCGATGCCGCGGCCGCGCACGAAGATATGCGAGGGCGCGTCGATTTCGAGATCCAGCGTGATCACGGAGGATTTTTCGCCGGGTTTGCGCTCGCCGTCATCGCGCAACTGCGCAAGCACCGCGCGCGGAGCATTCTTATGCCGGATGTCGATTTCTCTGAGCGAGGTCGGTAATTTTTCCGGGACTGTGATCGAGGTCTTGTCCAGCCGGAGCTTGCCGCTCAGCGTTGCATTGGTGATCGGCCCGCGCAGGCCGACCGTGCCATTGACGGTCGAGACGACAAGCGTTCCATCGACGTAGACGGCCTTGTCGAGCTTGATCCAAATGTCGGCTGGAAAGCCGCCGGCCGGCTGGATGCCGATGGTGCCGCTGGCCGAAATCGTGCCGCCGCCGCCGAGGCTGCCGGTGAGGCGCGATATCACGGCCTGGCTGCCATTGAAGGTCACGGTTGCCGTCAGATTGTTGACGGCCATATTGCGCCGAACGTCGACGAGCTTTGCGCCATTGGTCGAGACAGTGCCGTTGATGACGGGTGCTGCGGCCGTTCCGCCAATCTGGAGATTGACGGTGGCGACGCCGTCGGCGACGAGGCCCTGTTGCGCAAGCGGGGCGCCGAGCACGGCGAAAGGAAGATTGCCGTTGAAACGCATGTCAATGGCGCGATTGCCTGTGATGACGACGCTGCCGCCGCCCTTCAGCGACATGCCGGCGTCACCGGCAAGGCTGGTGTCGACCGTCAGCCTATTTCCGGCAAGTTTACCCGATGCGCCGATGCTGAACGGCGAAAGGCCGGCGCCTTTTGTCTGGCTCGTCGCCGCGTTCTTCCAGTCAACCTTGAAGTCGACGGAGGGCGCCGACAGCGCGCCGGTGGCCTTTACGGTCGCCGAGACCGCGCCCTCGGCTGCAAGGCCGGGAACAAAGCCGTTGGCGATGCCTGCCGGCAGATTGGTGGTATTCGCCGTGACATCAAGAGACTTGATCGACGTGCCGGCGATGGCGAGATTGCCGGTGGCTTTCAGCGCAATGCCGCCGCTGCCGTTGAGGGCGGCATCGAAATCCAGCCTGTCACCGGCATATTTCCCGGTCGCCGCCAGCGCAAGGCGGGACAGGCCGGCAGCCTTGGTGTGGCTGGTCGCGGCATCCTTCCAATCGAGCTTGAAATCGACGATCGGATTTGCCGGCGTTCCCGACGTTATGGCGCTTGCCGAAAGCGTGCCCTCGGCACCGAGACCGGGAACGAAGGCATTTGCGATATTTGCTGGCAGCGCCGGGATATCGGCATTGATCGAAAGGTCCCGGATGGCCGTTCCCGCGATCGTGACGCCGCCCGTCGCCTTGGCCAACACGCCGTCCTTGCCGGCGAGATTGGCGTCGAAATCGACCCGGTCGTTGGCGAACTTGCCGGACGCTGCAGCGCTCAGGCCCGAAAGGCCGCTGCTCTTGGTCTGGGCGGTCGCGGCGTTCTTCCAGTCGAGCTTGAAATCGACCGCCGGCTTCGGAAGCGCACCAGAAGCGGATGCCGTTCCCGAGACGGTGCCTTCGGCGGCAAGACCCGGGACGAAGCCGTTGGCGAGGCCTGCCGGAAGGTTGGCGAGATCGGCCTTGACGTCGAGGGTTTTAACCGAGGTGCCTGATGTCGCGACGTTGCCGGCTGCCTTCAGCGAGAGGCCGTCCCGGCCGCCGAGATTGGCATCGAAATCGAGCCGGTCGTCGGCGAAGCGTCCGGATGCGGCAAGCGCGAGGCCAGAGAGATGAGCGCTTCGCGTATGGCTGGTCGCAGCATCCGTCCAGTCGAGCTTGAAATCGGCTTTCGGTGCGGCGGGTGTCCCGGCGGCGGAGATGGTGCCGGATATCGTGCCGCCGGCCGCCAGATCGGGAACGAAGGCATTTGCCAGGCTGGCCGGAAGCTTGACGATCTCGGCATCGACCTTGATGCTGTCGATCGCCGTACCGGCCAATGCGACATTGCCAATGGCTTTCAGTGAGAGGTCTTTGTCGCCGCTGACTGCCGCGTTGAAATCAAGCTTGTTGTCGGCAAATTTTCCCGATGCGGTCACCCCGAGCGCTGCAAGGCCGGCACGTTTCGTGTGGCTCGTCGCTGCGTCTTTCCAATTGAGATCGAAATCAGCACTCGGGGCGGAAAGCGACCCGGCGGCCGAGATTTTTCCGGAGATCGCGCCTTCGGCGGCGAGATCGGCGACGAAACTGTTTGCGATATTTGCCGGAACATTCACCAGGGCGGCGTCGAGTTTGACGTTGCCGATCGTCGTGCCCGTGATGGCGACATTGCCGTTCGCCTTCAGCGAGAGGCCTTTGGCGCCGCCGATCACTGTATCGAAATCGAGTTTGCTGTCGGCGAATTTTCCGGATGCCTTGAGGCCAAGATCGGCAAGGCCGACGCGCTTTGTTTGGCTCGTGGCAGCACTTTTCCAATCAAGATCGAAATTTGCGGTGGGGGCAGCCAGCGAGCCGGACGCCGTCACTTTTCCTGTAATCGTGCCTTCGGCGGCGAGATCGGGAACGAAACCATTGGCGATGCGGGCAGGCAGGTTGAGTATATCGGCGTTGACATCAAGGACCGGTGCCTTCGGGTCGGCGAGCGCGACATTGCCGGCGGCCTTGAGCGAAAGGCCGTCATTGCTGCCGACCGTGGTGTCGAAATCGAGCTTATTGTCGGCGAATTTGCCGCCGGCGGTGATGGCGAGCGGCGCCAGGCCGGCCCCCTTGGTCTGGCCCGTCGTCGCATCTTTCCAGTCGAGCTTGAAGTCGGCGACCGGTGCTGCCGGCGTTCCGGTCACGGCAATCGTTCCGGAGATCGTGCCGCCGGCTGAAAGATTGGGCACGAAACCGTTGGCGAGCGCTGCCGGCAGCTCGCGGATATCTGCATCAAGCTTCAGCGTTTCGCCGGCCGAACCGGTGACGGTCAGCGAACCGGCGCCGGTCTTCAGCGTCAGTCCGTCCAGGCTGGCGGCACCGCCGCCGATGGCGACCTGCGTCGGTGCGGCAAGCTCGATCGGGATATTGCGGGGGCTTGCCGAGAACCGGTCAAGGTTCAGGTGCATCGTGCCGCCCGCTGCCTCGACATTGCCCGCCGCCAGCACGGGATTGCCGTCATAGGCAGCATCGAGATCGAAATCGGTATGGTCTTGCTGCTTGGTAAACCTAAGCGAAAGGCCGGCGAGCCTGTTCGCTCCGGCGCTCACCTCCTCGGCCTTGACAGTACCGTTTGCCGCAAGGGCTTTGAGATCGCTGACCGTGACATCGATATCCGGCTTGACGATCGCAAGCGTATCACGGCGGATCGAGCCGCCGGTCGCAAGCAGCTTGAGCGCAATCTTGCCACCATCACTGCTGACGCCGAGCGAACCCTCGAGATCGCCTTCGGCCTTCTGCCCGCCGAGTGCGGCGAGCAGGCCGACATTGGGGAAATCGAAGGTCAGTGCGGCTGTTGACTCTAGGCTAGGCGAGAATTCCGCATTGCCGGTCAGTCGGTTGCCGCCGATATCGGCGGTCAGCGCCGGAATGCTTATCTTGCCGTCCTGCGAGGTGACGTTGCCGTTGATGCCGATTGGCTGGCCGTCGATCGTGCCGGTGGCGGCGATCCTGCCCTGCGGCGCCTTGGGATCGGCGAGAGCCGACAAGTCGATATTGAGGTTGCCGAGCGTGCGGTCGGCCATTTCAAGGCTGGGCGCCTTGAGATTGGCCGTCACGGAAATCGCCGGGAGCTCACCTCCCATTCTCAACGCATAACCCGCCCCACCACTGGCGCCGGGGATGAGCTTGCCGATGTCAGGCAGCCGGCCGGAGAGATCGGCGTTCAACATTCCGCCGTCGAGCGCGACGTTGCCGGCGGCTTCGAGCGTGCCGGATTTCAGGACGAGGTTGGACAGCGCGAATTTTGACGGGATGGTGCCGACCACCTGGCTTTCGAGCGAGATCGGGCCGTCGAACTTGCTTGTCACCGCAGCCGGCAGGGCTGCTGGGCTGATGGTGAGCTTGAGGTTGCCGGTCAGCGCCTTGTCTGCCAGCCGGTAGGAGCCGTTGAGCCCGCCGTTGATATTGGCGCTTTCGACGGTGGTGCCGTTGAAGCCGATGCCGGAGGGCGAGATCTGCAGCGGCGAGGCGATCGTGACCGGGCCTTGGACGGCACGATTGAGGTTCGGCTCGGTAAAGGTCGTATCGCCGGCAACGAGGCGCAACTGGACGCTGCCGGAACGCGCGGCGAGATTGAAGGCGTCGCTCTTTGCCGTCAGCTTGATGTTGCCGATATTGGCCTGCGGCAGGGTTGCGGTGTCGAGCGAGCCGCTGACGTTCAGTCGGGCGGTCTGCGCATCGCCTGTCAGCGCCAGATTGAGGCCAGAAATGAGGAAACGCGCTTCGCCTTCGGCGAGCGGCCAGCGGAAATCGACAGGCCCCGACGTGCCGAGCAGATTGGCGTTCAGGCTGTTGTTGCCGGCCGGATCGAGTGTACCCGAGGCGGCGATCACCACGCTGCCGGTGGCGATATTGCCGGTCTGGATATCGATCTTGCCGTGATTGTCGAAGGTGGTGGCAAGATCGATATTGGTCTGGCCGGCAAAAAGCGGCCGGAACGCCGATGGAAGCAGCGAACTCAGGTCACCGCCGCCCTTGAGGTCGAGGTGGTGCAGCCCGTCTTCCGTAATCTGATGCCGGGCTTCGATTGCGGCGCGCTGCTGCCCGTCGAGGGCAGCCTGCAATTTGCCTTTCCAATCGGATATCGGCCCCTGGCCATCGAGATCGATGTTGACGGCCGGGCTGTCCGGCAGCCCGAGAAAGCCTGCCAGCAGTCCGCCCTTCGGCTCGGACAGCTGCGCCTTCAGCCGCAGCCGGTTTTCAGCCGGCGCATAGGCGATATCGGCGGCAAGCCGCGCATCCGGAACCGCGTGACGGCTAACATTGACGACGGCCTCGCCGCCATCGCCGTTCGCCGAAAGGCTGCCTTCGGCGGCGAGCGCAAAGGCGCGGCCGGCAACGGGTGCGGCAAGGTTGATATCGGGCAGCGCGATGCGGTCGACATCGACTTTGATCGGAAGGCTGAATCCGCCGGAATTTTCAGCTTGGGGCCGCGAAGGCAGGGTGCGTACCGGCTTGCGTAGCACGTTGATCGCTTCGATCTCAAAGCGTTTGGCATGGAAGGTTCCGGTCAGCAGCGCAAGTGGATTCCAGTCGATCGCGACGCCATGAATTTCCGCAAAGACGCCCCTGGTGTCGGAGATGGAGATCTCGGCGGCGCGAAGCCCGCCGGTCAAAAGGCCTTGCGGTTCGCGAACCTCGATCGTCATGTCGCGGTTGGAAAGCGTGGAGGCTATCTTTTCGGTGACGATGCGAGCGCCAAAACTGGTGAAGCCGAAGATCGCCAGTGCGACGACGGCGAGAATCAAAGTGGCGCCGACGGCATAGCCGGTGAGCCGTACGATCCAGTTGACGATTTTTGTCAGCGTTTGCATCGGCGCGGACACTACCCCGTTTTCATGACAGCTCACAGATCGGAAAACACGAGCGGAATCGGCAATCTTAGAATGATTGGCCGATGCCGGCGTAGATTCCGTAATCTGTGCCATCTTCGTACTTGTTCAGCGGCATGGCAAAATCAAGCCGCAGCGGGCCGAAAGGCGTTGCATATCGTATTCCGGCGCCGGCGCCGGCGCGGATATCGGAAAAACCTGGAAAGGTGCTGTCCGATACGGTGCCGACATCGATGAAGGGCACGATGCCGATCGTATCGGTGATCTTGATGCGGGCCTCCAGCGAACCGGTCACATAGGAGCGGCCGCCGGTGGGATCGCCATTGTCGTTGTAGGGCGAGATTTCCTGATAGCTGTATCCGCGCACGGAGCCGCCGCCGCCGGCAAAGAAGCGCTGCGTGGCGGGAATGTCCCCAATGCTGTCGCCGCCGATCAGGACGCCGGCTGCAACCTTGCCGGCAAGCACCACGCCGTCTTCCTGGCCGAACGGCAAGTAGCCGGAGATCGAGCCCTCGAATGCCGCATAGGGCGTGGCGTTGAAGATTTCGTAGCCAGGCTTTGCCGACAGCGTCGCGCGGTAGCCCTCCGTCGGGTTGAACTTGTCGTCGCGTGCGTCGCGATCATATTGGATCGGCAAGGTGAAGGTCAGATAGTCGTTCGTGCCGAAGGCGTCGTCGTCGCGCTCCCAGCTGACCTCGCCGCTCGCGGAGATCGTGTCCTGGTCGGTCAGCTCGTAGGAAAGGCCGAGCGAGGCGGTGACGAGCGTGGCGTTATAGGCATCCGGATTTTCGGTCTTGGCGATGATGCCGGCCTTCAGCGTGGCGGCGGGGAAGAAGGCGCCGGGCTTGGTGAAGAGGATGCCGGCGGAATAGTCGAGGCTGCCGACATCCGTCGTTTCGCCGAGCCGCGAGACCGCTCCCTCGATCCTAAGCGTTTCGGCTTCACCGAACAGGTTGCGGTGGCCCCAATAGCCCTGAATGCCGAAGCCGTCGGTGGTGGAATATTGCGCGCCGACACCGAAGTAGCGTCTCTTGCCTTCGGACACCTCGATCGTCATCGGCAAGGTGCCATCCGGCGCCAATGCATCTCCTTCGTGAATTGTGACGCTCGAAAAGACACCGAGAGCGCGAAGGCGCTCACCGGCTTTCTTCAGCGTTTCCGGGGAGTAGGCTTCGCCCTTGTCCAGCCGGGAATAACGCTGGATGAAAGCTGGCTTGACGGTCTTTTCGCCGGTGACGCCGACATCGCCGATCGGGGCGATGGGGCCTCCCTCGGCAGCAAGGACGATATCGACGGTATCGCTGTTGTGATCGGCGACGACCTTGCGTTCGGTCAACTTGGCAAACGGCCGGCCTTCGCTCTTCAATTGTTGGACGATCTTGTCGCCGGCCTTGATGATGGCGAGCGAACCGGCCTGCGCGCCCGGAGCGAGATCGTAATCGGCGGGATTATGGTTTGCAGCATCGCCGCCGAACTGGACCTCCCTGACCTTGAAAACGGGGCCGGGAGCAATGTCGACGGTGACGGGGATCGGCCCGGACCGGTCGAATGTCGGATTGGGCGGCAGGTCGTCGATATTCTTGCCGTCGATGGTGATCGTCACCAGGCCGCCATAACGGGCCTTTTCATACAGAGTGGCGATCAGCCGCTCCCGGTCGTCGCGCGCCTTGACGACGATGCCGAGATCGCCGGACACCGGCAGCTTCTGGTCGCTGACGAGACGGGAACTGTTTTCCAGCGCTTCTTTCAAGTCCGGATCGGCGGTATCGGCTTTGAGGTCGACCTGGTAGCGCACCGGATCGGGCACCTGTTCGCCTTCGTCTTCCTCTTTGCCGAAAATGGTGATGCCGAAAAGCTTGAAGGCGTAAGCGTCGCCGATCAGGACCGGTGAGAACGCAGCTGCCGCTGCGACCACCATCATGGTGCCTGTTCGCCGATACGCAGTACTTGTTTTCGGGCCTGTCCCTCTGATCCGCATCCGCCGCTTTTGGTTATGTCTACATTGAAGCTTCGTTGCCCAGCCGTGAACAGCTTAGCGACAAAATCGCGCGGGGTGTACCATTTTAAATTGCCAACGCGCTAATTTAGCACAAAAAATCCCGGACCTGTGTCCGGGATTTCCTGAATTTACCGCTGTCCAAGCGTTCTTAGCGCGGGCAACTATCGATGTAGCGGCGGCCGTAGCGGTCGCGATAGTAGCACTGGCCGGGCTGTTCGGCGACGCTGCCGATCAAGGCGCCGGACACGCCGCCGATGGCGGCGCCGACTGCCGCGCCACGGACGTTGCCGGTGACTACGCCACCGATGACGGCACCTGATGCAGCGCCGATGCCGGCGCCCTGCTGCGTCGGCGTGCAGCTTGCGATCGACAGGCCGATCAATGCGAGTATGACAACTTTCTTCATCTTTTTTCTCCGAGGTTGTTGCCCAACGGGCAAAGGCCGTCCCTTTTAATTTTTGTCAGGCTAGACCGAAAACTATGTCGGAAGAAAGGGTTGTCCATCCGGCGTGCTGATTTTTTTGCGATCAGGCTGAGTCGCTTTTTGCCCGGTCGGCAAACTCGGCGGCCTTCTGCGGCATCAATTTTGTTGATCGCGGCTCGCATATTTTTTATTTGGAATCATTCAAAAATCTGGGCCTTTTGCCGCAGTTGGTGTTAAAGCAAAGGGTAAGGATTGACGCGCGGACGTCCAGTCATCAAGAACATCCGCGCGATACTGGAGCATATGATGGATTTCGAAGCGTTTTTCAAAAACGAGCTGGACGGGCTTCATACCGAGGGCCGTTACCGCGTTTTTGCCGATCTCGAACGTCACCGCGGCAATTTTCCCCGCGCGACGCGTTACACCGCGGACGGCGAGAAGGAAGTCACGGTCTGGTGCTCCAACGACTATCTCGGCATGGGCCAGCATCCGAAGGTGATCGAGGCGATGAAGAACGCCATCGACCACTGTGGCGCGGGTGCGGGAGGCACCCGGAATATTTCTGGCACCAACCACCATCACGTCATGCTCGAGCGTGAGCTTGCCGATCTGCACGGCAAGGAAGCAGCGCTGATCTTCACATCGGGTTATGTTTCCAACTGGGCAGCCCTTGGTACGCTCGGCGCAAAGATCCCCGGCCTCATCATCTTCTCCGACGCGCTGAACCATGCCTCGATGATCGAGGGCATCCGCTATGCCAAGTGCGAGAAGGTGATCTGGAAGCACAATGACGTGGCCGATCTCGAAGCCAAGCTCAAGGCCGCCGATCCGAAGGCGCCGAAGCTGATCGCCTTCGAGAGTGTTTATTCGATGGACGGGGATATCGCCCCGATCAAAGAGATTTGCGATCTCGCCGACAAATATGGCGCGATGACCTATCTCGACGAAGTGCATGGCGTCGGTATGTACGGTCCGCGCGGCGGCGGCATTGCCGAGCGCGAGGGGCTGATGGACCGGTTGACGGTGATCGAGGGTACGCTCGGCAAGGCTTTCGGGGTGATGGGCGGCTATATCGCCGCTTCAACGGCACTTTGCGATTTCATCCGCTCGTTTGCCTCCGGCTTCATCTTCACCACGGCGCTGCCGCCGGCACTGGCCGCCGGCGCTGTCGCCTCGATCCAGCACCTGAAGGTCAGCCAGTTCGAGCGCGCCCGGCATCAGAACCGTGTCCGCAAGCTGAGAGCACTGCTCGACCAGCGCGGCATTCCGCATATGCCCAATCCGAGCCATATTGTGCCGGTGCTGGTCGGCGATGCGGCCAAGTGCAAGTGGATCTCCGACCTGCTGCTCGACAATTGCGGCGTCTACGTCCAGCCGATCAACTATCCCACCGTGCCGAAGAAGACCGAGCGCCTGCGCATCACGCCGACGCCGCTGCATTCCGACGCCGATATCGCCCATCTGGTCGAGGCACTGCATTCGCTCTGGTCGCGTTGCGCGCTCGCAAGGCACGTCGCCTGATTTTTCGATAATCGCTCGGTTCGAACCGTAATTCAGGGCCTCCACTGGAGGTTCTGACAGCGATCGGTCTTGCTCCCGCAAGAGGCTGCAACAAACCTCCCTTGCCCGTTGAAGATCACCCGCTCTGCGCTTGGTCTTAATGCCGACCTGATGCGCATGGATCTTTCCCTGTGCTTGCGTTTCCCGCAAGCTGCGTTGCCGATCTCACCATCAGAGTCGCATGAGAAAACCTTTTCTCACTTGACATAGAGATTGGTAAAAGCTTTTCTCACGTCACTTCAGAAGGAGGACGTTCTGAACATATCGGGAGGAAAAAGAGGCAGGATCACCATCCACGAGGTGGCGGCGGCTGCCGCGGTGAGCATCTCGACGGCGTCGAAAGCTCTCAATGATACCGGCCGGATGGGGTCGGAAACGCGCGAACGGGTGAAGCGGATCGCCGCCGAAATCGGATACCGGCCGAATGCGCTGGCGAGAGGTCTTCTCAGCAAACGCAGCTTCACCATCGGGCTGCTGACGAACGATACTTACGGCCGTTTTACGCTGCCTGTCATGGCGGGCATCTCGGACGCTCTCGTCGATCACGGCGTTTCGGTCTTTCTCTGCGCCATCGAAGACGATCCGGCGCTCGCCCAGATCCATGTCGACGCGATGCTCGACAAGCAGGTCGACGGCATCATTGCGACGGGAAAACGCCTGGATCGGCGCCTGCCTGTCGATCTGTCGAATTTGCATGTGCCTGTCGTTTACGCATTCACGGAGGGGACGCAGAACAGCGTGACCTTCCGGTCTGACGACGAACAGGGTGCGCGGCTGGCGGTGGAATGGCTCGTGAAGATCGGGCGGCGCCGGATTGCGCATATCACCGGGCCGGAGGACTTCTTCTCTGTGCGGGAGCGTGCCGGCGCCTATCACGAGGTGGCAGGTCACCGCGAGCCGGTGCTCTACGGCGTCTGGTCGGAAAGCTGGGGCCATGAGGCGGTCGAACAGCTTTGGAAGCGGTCGGGCGAAAAACCGGATGCGCTCTTCTGCGGCAATGATCAGATCGCCCGCGGTGCTGCGGATGCATTGCGCGAGCGCGGCGTCAAGGTGCCGCAGGACGTCTCGGTGATCGGCTTCGACAATTGGGAGATTGTCGCGGCCCAAACGCGTCCGCCGCTGACGACGGTGGACATGGAACTGAAGGAGCTCGGGCGGCAAGCCGGTTTGACGGTGCTTGCACTTGCGGAAGGACGGCCTGTCGAGCCGGGAGTGAGGAAATTGCCGTGCCGGCTGATCGTCCGGCAGTCATGCGGGGGGAAAGCCCCCAAGGAATGAGAACACGTGAATGAGCAAAGGCGCGAGGAGATGCGCCATATCGGGAGGAGTGTCATGATCAAGCGTCTATTGGCGGCGACCAGCATCGCTACCTTATGTCTGGTGTCGGCTGCGTCGGCTGCCGAGAATGTCGAAATGTGGGTTCGCTCGGGGATCGGCGACGCCTTCAAGAAGGTCGTCGAAGCCTATAATTCCGGCCACGAGAACAAGGTCGTGATGACCGAAGTGCCGTTCTCCGAGCTGGTGCAGAAATATGCGACGGCGATCGCCGGTGGACAGGCGCCGGACGCCCTGTCGATGGATCTCATCTATAATCCCGCCTTTGCTGCGGCTGGCCAGCTGGAAGACCTGACGGACTGGGCAAAATCCCTGCCCTATTTCAACTCGCTTTCGCCATCGCATGTTCGCCTCGGCACCTATCAGGACCGGATCTACGGCCTGCCGCTGTCGGTCGAAACCTCCGTCTTTGCCTGGAACAAGGATCTCTACAAGAAGGCCGGTCTCGACCCGGAAAAGGCGCCTGTGAATTGGGACGAAATTACCGCCAATGCCGAGAAGATCCGGGCGCTGGGTGACGATACCTACGGCTTCTATTTCTCCGGCGGCGGCTGCGGCGGCTGCATGATCTTCACCTTCACGCCGCTTGTCTGGGGTGCGGGCGCCGATATTCTGTCGGCCGACAGCAAGACCGCGACGCTCGATACGCCTCAGATGCGCAAGGCCGTCGATATCTACCGCAACATGGTCAAGAAGGACCTCGTGCCGGCGGGAGCCGCCAGCGACAACGGCGCGAACTTCCTGACCTTCACCAACGGCAAGATCGGCCAGCAAAGCCTCGGCGCCTTTGCCATCGGCACGCTGGTAACCGAGCATCCCGATATCAACTTCGGCGTAACCCTCATTCCTGGCGTGGACGGGAAGCCTTCGTCCTTTGCCGGCGGCGACAACTTCGTCATCACCAAGGGCACGAAGAAGATCGACGCGGTGAAGGAATTCCTCGAATATGTGTATTCGATGGACGGCCAGAAGATCATGGCGAAGTATGGCAGCCTCCCGACGCGCGGCGATATCGCCGACAAGGTGCTTGAGGGCCTCGACCCGCGCATGCAGGTTGGCCTGAAGGCGATCGGCGTCGCCAAGACACCCTATACGCTGCAGTTCAACGACTTGATCAACAGCGCCAACGGGCCCTGGGCCAGCTTCACCAACGCCTCGATCTTCGGCGACGATGTCGACGGGGCGTTTTCGAGCGCTCAGTCGGAAATGCAATCGATCATCGATAGCGGCCAATAACTCTCTCCCGGCCGCGGCCGGGGAGCGGTGGCAGCTTCCCGGCCAATTCCACTCGACAGATGCGGAGCGTTTTGATGACCGGTTCCGGTTCAGAGATTCTATTGCCTCGGCGCAGGCGACGGCGCCGATCGAACTGGCGCGGCCTCGCCTACATCGCGCCCGCTATGGCGCTGGTCATCGTCTTTTTCATCATGCCGGTTCTCTTCACCGGATGGATGAGCCTGCATAACTGGCCGCTGATGGGGGCGTCGCGCTGGATCGGTTTCAACAATTATGTCCGCATGGCGAACGACACCCGTTTCATGACGGCGCTGAATTTCACGGCCTATTACACTGTGATCGTGACCATCGCGATCTTCGCGATCGCCTTTCCGCTGGCAATCTTCGTCGAAAAGGAACGGCAGTTCGTCGGCGCCTATCGGACGATCATCTTCCTACCCGTCGTGGTCGGTCTTGCCACTGCCTCCCTGCTCTGGGTCTGGCTCGCCAATGTCGATAGCGGCTTCATCGGCCCGGCCTTGAAGGCGCTGGGCCTCGTCGAAAAGAGCCCCAATCTTCTTGCGACCTTCGACACCGCCTTTCTGACGATCGTGGTGATGGTCGTCTGGAAGATCGCAGGCTTCACCATGATCATTCTTTTGACCGGGCTTCAGGCCATTCCGTCCGAGCTGACGGAGGCCGCCCGGATCGACGGCGCCGGCCGCTGGCAGCGTTTCCGGCATCTGACGCTGCCGCTGATGCGCAAGACGATCGCGCTGGCGCTGATCGTCTCCGTCACCGGTTCGATCCTCGCCTTCGACCAGTTCTACATCATGACGTCAGGCGGTCCGCAGAACAAGATGATCTCGGTGGTCTACTACATCTTCAATCAGTCCTTCGTGTCGTTCAATCTCGGTTATGGCGCAGCGCTGTCGATCGTGCTTCTCGCCATCCTGATGGCGATCAGCATCGTGCAGCTCTGGCTGCTTCGCGTCGGAGAGGAGCGCCCATGACCACGTCAAAGGAACGCCGTGCGCGCAAGGCCATCCGGACGAAGTCGGCCTATCATCTGACCGGCATCGCGATATCGCTCTTCTTTCTCGCCCCCTTCGTGATCACGCTGTTGTCGTCCTTCCGGCACGGCACGGAGGCCAGCCTGCCGCCCTTGCCGCCATGGCCGACATCAGGCGTCAGCATCGATTCCTACGCGCTGCTCGATACGTTCGGTGCCGGCATCTGGCGGCACATGATCAATTCGCTGTTCGTTTCGGTCGCCACCGTGGTGCTCACCGTCGCCGTCAGCCTGCTCGCCGGCTACGGCTTCTCGCGCTACCGGTTCCCGATGAAGAATGCGCTCTTCGTGCTGATCATCGCGACGCTGATGATCCCGTTCCAATCGATCCTGACGCCGCTCTTCATCATCCTGGCAAAGCTTGGCCTCAACAATTCGCTGCTTGGGCTGACGCTCGTCTATGTGACGCTGCAACTTCCCTTCTCGGTGTTCATGATGCGCAACGCTTTCGACGCCGTGCCGAAGGAGATCGAAGAGGCCGCACGCATCGACGGCGCGCGCGACCTCAGGCTCCTGGTGCGGGTTCTTCTGCCACTGGTGCTTCCCGGCGTCGCGACGGTCGCGATCTTTGCCTTCCTCAATGCCTGGAACGAGTTTCTCGCCGCGCTCGTGCTGCTCTCCAGCAATGAGAAATACACACTGCCGGTGCTGATGACGGCGGTTCGCGCCGGACGGCTCGGCGCCATCAACTGGGGAGCGGTCCAGGCCGGTGTCGTCGTCATGACGATCCCCTGCCTGATCGTCTTCCTGCTCCTGCAACGCTACTACATGCGCGGGCTGATGGCCGGCGCGGTGAAATGATCTTAGAGAAAGTGGAGCCTATGACCAAACCAAGCAATGACCGCCAGTTTCGTCCCGTCGCCGTTCCCGATGTGGAGCTCGGCGGCTTCTGGGGCAAATGGCAGGACGCCGTCTGCAATTCCACTGCCGAAACCCTGCTCGACCGCTGCGTCGAGGCCGGCATGCTCAAGGCGATCGATGTCGACCAGCCGAGCCCCGGGGTCGTCATTCCCATCCAGCCATGGGGCGGGACGACGCAGATGTTCTGGGATTCCGACCTCGGCAAGTCGATCGAAACGATCGCCTATTCGCTCTATCGCCGGCCAAACCCGAAGCTTGAAGCGCGGGCCGACGAGATCATCGACATGTATGAGAAGCTGCAGGACGAGGACGGTTATCTGAACGCCTGGTTCCAGCGCGTCGAGCCGAACCGCCGCTGGACCAATCTGCGCGACCATCATGAGCTCTATTGTGCCGGCCACCTGATGGAAGCCGCGGTCGCCTATTTTCAGGCGACCGGCAAACGCAAGCTGCTCGACATCATATGCCGCTATGCCGATTACATGATCAAGATTTTCGGCCATGGCGAAGGCCAGATATCAGGCTATTGCGGCCACGAGGAAGTCGAGCTGGCGCTGGTCAAGCTCGCCCGCGTGACGGATGAGAAGAAATATCTCGAGCTGTCGAAATACTTCATCGACGAACGTGGCACCGAACCGCATTTCTTCACCGCCGAGGCAAGCCGCGACGGGCGCGATGTCTCCGAGTACCACCAGAAGACCTATGAATATGCGCAGGCGCACCAGCCGGTGCGCGCGCAAACAAAGGTCGTCGGCCACGCCGTGCGCGCCATGTACCTCTATTCGGGCATGGCCGACATCGCCACCGAATACAAGGACGACAGCCTGACAGCCGCGCTGGAAACGCTCTGGGACGATCTGACGACCAAGCAGATGTACATCACCGGTGGCATCGGCCCGGCGGCCTCCAACGAGGGCTTTACCGATTACTTCGATTTGCCGAACGATACCGCTTATGCGGAGACCTGCGCCTCGGTCGGCCTGGTGTTCTGGGCGAGCCGCATGCTCGGCCGCGGGCCGGATCGTCGCTATGCCGACATCATGGAACAGGCGCTTTACAACGGCGCGCTGCCGGGGCTTTCGACCGATGGCAAGACCTTCTTCTATGACAACCCGCTCGAAAGTGCCGGCAAGCACCACCGGTGGAAATGGCACCATTGCCCCTGCTGCCCGCCCAACATCGCCCGGCTGGTGACGTCGATCGGCTCCTATATGTACGCCGTCTCGGACAACGAGATCGCCGTGCACCTCTATGGCGAGAGCACCGCGCGGCTGATGCTTGCCAACGGCGCCGAGGTGGAACTTGAGCAGACCACCAACTATCCGTGGGAAGGGGCGGTCGCGTTTACCACCAGGCTGGAGAAGCCGGCGCGGTTTGCGCTATCACTGCGCATTCCGGACTGGGCCGAAGGCGCAACCCTCAGCGTCAATGGAGAGATGCTCGATCTCAACGCCAATATGCAGGACGGATATGCCAGGATCGATCGTGAGTGGGCCGCGGGTGATCGTGTCGCCCTCTACCTGCCGCTGGCGCTTCGCCCGCAATATGCCAACCCGAAGGTGCGCCAGGACGCCGGCCGCGTCGCGTTGATGCGCGGCCCGCTGGTCTATTGTCTGGAAACCACGGACAATGGCGAAGACCTCAATGCCATCGTCCTGCCCCGCGAGCTCTCCACAGCCGAAACCGTCGTGCTGAAGGATCTCAATGGTGCTGTCGTCCTCGATCTCAAGGTCGAGCGCGAGGAAACATCGAATTGGGGAACAGCGCTCTACCGCAAGGCGCCGGCCGAAAGGCAGGTCGCCACCGCGCGTTTCGTGCCCTATCATCTCTGGGACAACCGCGCGCCCGGAGAGATGCTCGTCTGGGTCCAGTCGGACAGATAGGTCTTTTTGGGGATGACGAACGGTATGGGTAACAAGAGCGTCGTGCTCCAGGACGTGCGAAAAAGCTATGGCAATCTGCAGGTGGTCCACGGGATCGACCTGACGATCGCAGAGGGTGAATTCGTCGTCTTCGTCGGCCCTTCCGGCTGCGGGAAATCGACGCTTCTTCGCATGATCGCCGGCCTGGAAGACGTGACCGACGGGGAGGTCGAGATCAAGGGACGTGTTGTCACCGATCTCGATCCATCCGAGCGCGGCATCGCCATGGTCTTCCAGTCCTACGCGCTCTATCCGCATATGAGCGTGCGCGACAACCTGGCCTTCGGGTTGAAGATGGCGCGTACCAATGCCGCCGAGATAGAGACGCGCGTCAAGGCCGCCTCCGCGATCCTGAAGATCGACCATCTTCTCGACCGGCGGCCGGGACAGCTTTCGGGCGGCCAGCGGCAGCGTGTGGCGATCGGCCGGGCGATCGTGCGCAAGCCGGATGTTTTCCTGTTCGACGAACCGCTGTCCAATCTCGATGCGGAACTGCGCGTTTCGATGCGTATCGAGATCGCCCGCCTCCACCGCGAGCTTGGCAACACGATGATCTATGTCACGCACGACCAGACGGAGGCGATGACGCTCGCCGACAAGATCGTCGTGCTGCGCGACGGCCGCGTCGAACAGGCAGGAACGCCGCGGGAAATCTACGAGAATCCCTCGAATACCTTCGTGGCGGGCTTCATCGGCTCGCCCCGGATGAACCTGTTGAATGCCTGCTGGGGTGAGGGAGGTCTGGTCGAAGTCGCAGGCTGGCGCATCGAAAGCGGTCTGCCGCCCGCAAACCGCCCGGTTGGCGCCGCGGTGACGCTCGGTCTGCGGCCGGAGCATTTGAAGGTGGCATCCGACCTATCGGGCAGCCTGACGGCCAGGGTCGATTTTTCGGAGTATCTCGGAGGAACGCAATATCTCTATTGCCAGCTTGCCGATGGCCAGTCGCTGACCGTCGAGCATCGGTCCCCGATCAGTATTGCGGCGGGCGAGCGGGTGAGCCTGCTGTTTGAACCCGCGGATTGCCGGTTGTTCGACGAGGGTGGGAACCGGTTGCGATAATAGCGGCCGACAACTTCACTCGGCGATCGCCAGTGTCATGAGCTCCACCGCCCTTTGCCGGGCTTGCCTGTCGGCGGCGAAGACATCGTCCATGCCGGAGGCCGGCGGCAGGCCGGCCAGATCGTCCATGACCCTCTCGGTGACCTCTGCCATCGCAAGGAAAGACAACCGCCCTTCGATGAAGGCTTCCAGCGCCACTTCCTTGGCGCCGTTCAGCACGGCGCCCTGAACACCGCCGCGGGTCATCGCCAGGCGCGCGAGCCGCAGCGCCGGAAACCGCACCTCATCCGGCGCCTCGAAATCCAGCCTTGCCAGCTTGGCGAAATCCAGCCGCTCGACCGGCAGGTTCGGCCGGCGCGGAAAGGACAGGGCATAACCGATGGCGGTGCGCATATCGGGCGCGCCAAGTTGCGCCAGCACCGACCCGTCCGTATAGCCGACCATGGAATGGATGATCGACTGCGGATGGAAGATGACCTCGATCTGTTCGGGTCTGAGACCGAAAAGGTGCCGGGCTTCGATCATCTCCAGCGCCTTGTTGAACATCGAGGCGCTGTCGATCGAGATCTTCAAGCCCATCGACCAGTTCGGGTGGGCGCGTGCGGTTTCCACCGTCACGTCAGCCATGTCACGCAGCGAGGCGGTGCGGAAAGGGCCGCCCGACGCCGTCAGGATGACGCGCTCGATCGCGTGGCGCTGGTTCTCTTCCAGCACCTGGAAAATGGCGTTGTGCTCGCTGTCGACCGGAAGCAGCTTGCCGCCGCCTTCGCGGATCGCTGCGATGAACAGGTCGCCGGCCGATACCAGGCATTCCTTGTTGGCAAGGGCGATATCGGCGCCGCGGCGTGCGGCGGCAAGCGTCGGTGCCAGGCCCGCAGTGCCGACGATTGCCGCCATCACCCAGTCGGCGTCGCGGTCGGCGGCTTCCATCAGCCCAGATTTTCCCGAAGCGACCGCGATGCCGGTGCCGGAAAGTGCGCTCTTCAGTGATTCGTAATGGCGGTCGTTTGCCGTCACCGCCAGCCGTGCGCCGGATGATTTCGCCTGCCGGGCCAGCAATTCGACATTGCCGTTGCCTGTCAGCACGGAGATTTCGAAGTTCTCCCGTCCGCCCAGATGATCGACGACATTGAGTGTATTCTGGCCGATCGAACCCGTCGAACCGAAGATGCTGAGGCGCCGCGGCGCGCTTTTGCCGTTCATCATGTGGAATTTCGCGAAAATTTCTCTCGTAGGCTCAGGCTCTACTAGGCTTTGGAGGGGGCGGCAAGTGTGCGGTGCAGCAGATTTCAACCCTTGAGGGGTTTACAGAGCGGCGGCCGGATGTGATCCTAATAACAATCCTTACGGGGATTGGGAGGTTCCGCCGCGACCGTTCACGGTCGCATGGGCAATTCGGGACGCTGCGGCGTCCATTGAAGAACAGGCACTCGGTGCCACAGGCTTTCCGGCCAAAATTAAATCGAGGATGAAACCGGGATGAGCGGCTTGGCCGTGATCTCTATCGCGGCTTGGCCGTGATCCCATCGCGTTCGTGTCGAGCGCTTTCAATGTGCGCTGTCGCGTCGGTTTCGGCGCTGCAGCCCTGGGTCAGGTCAAAACGTTCGGATCTCATGACGACATCCAAAATAGCATGCATTCTTTTCGCCATCCTGCCCTCGCTCGCCGCCGCAGCGAGGGCGGATGACTTGGTGATCTGGTCGCCGGCCAAGCTTTCGGACCGGTCCTACAAGGCGACGATGGGGTTTCGCCTGCCGGCGGAATGGGAAACGAGCGCCGGCGCCGACATCGCGCTTGCCTCGACCAAAGGCGGGGCGCTGCTGCCCGATTCCGAACAGGCAATGCTTTGGGGCAGAATCACCAGGACAAGCGTCACCCCGGCAGGCCGGTCACAGCAGGGTGCCAGCGTCAGCGTCGACACGCTGCGCGGCAGCAGCGCGCTGACCCTGAGCCGCTCGCGCAGCTGGATCCTGTCCGATTCGCTCGACATGCAATCGAGCCGGTCCATCAGCGTGCAATATGACGCGGTCGAGGCCCGGCAGGCTTCGGTGACGGCATCGCAGGCGCTGAAGCTGATCCATCCCTGGACGGGAACCTCGCTTTCAGCAGGGACAGGCGTCAGCAATGCCAGCGGTGACTTCTCGAGCACGGTGGGGGTCAGCCAGGCCATTTTGCCGAATCTCAATCTCGATGCCTCGGTGAGCAATCCATTTTCAGGGGGTGAGGCGGGCAGCGTCAATCTCCGCTATCGCGTCAACTGGTAGCCGGTGCTGAACCAAACTCTGCCGACAGCGTTTCCTACGAGGTTTCACGGAGGAACGGATCATGGTTTTCAAGGAGCAGACATTTCACGGGCTCGAGCCCGAGATGGAAATAGAGATCGCCAATCGCGCATCGGTCGAAGCGGCCGTCGCCAATGCGCTGGCGATTGCCGGCGGCATCGATGCGTCGGATGTCGAGGTGACGATGGAGTACGACCAGATCGTATTGAGCGGCACCGTGGGCACGGTGGGCGAAATCGAACGGGCAACCGCGGTTGCCCAAGCCGTCGAGGGCGTGCATGTGGTGCAGAACCGGATCCTGCTTGGCGGTGCCTCGCTCGACGGCACGCATTAGCCGGATGGCGGGTTACCCCCGGGCCAGACCTGCGGGACGAGGAATAGTTCCACGTCGTCGCCTATAAGCCGGCGCTCAGCTGATCAACCGGCGAAGCGTTCGACGAGGAAGGACGAGCCGGCCAGACGATCCGTTTTCTGCGCGGCGCCCGACGCCTGCGGCTGATAGGCGATGGCAAGCAGCACGGCGCTGACGGCGATATAGGCGATGGCCAAAAGAATCATCTTGATACGCATGATGAATACTCCTGTTTCACAATAAACGCGGCTGATATTGCGAAGTTCCTCATCGGCGAGGTCAGATAGAAAAAGCCCGGCCGATAGGATCAGCCGGGCTTGCCTGCATGGATTGCCTTATCGGCAGATTCGGGTTTCCTTGACGACCGTATGGCCGTGACGGCGGATTTTTTCCGTCTTGGTGAAGCAGTCCTGGGAGACGTGGCGCGGCCGCATGTGATGGCGGTAATAGGGCCGTTCCGCATGACGGTAAGTGGGACGCGCATCATCCGTGGTGATGGTCACACTTGCCGCCTGGGACGGCATTGCGGAAAAGATGGACGCAGCAGTGAGCGTGCAGGCAAGGATAATCTGTTTCATGACAAGCCTCTCTTTCTGAGTTGGTCACGGCATCAACTCGTCGGAAGCGCAGTCGGTTCAATCACATAGAGTTACCGATTGTGACGGAGGCAGAAACCTTTGACGCGCCGGATCGTTAGCGCAGGGGATAGCCGGAGGCATCAATCATGGGACCGATTGCAAGGATCATCACCGTCGTCGCCGGGCTTGCCGGCGGCACGGTGTTTTCGCAGGCGCCGGAATTTGCCCAGCAATACCGCCAGCGGATCGGCGGGGCGATCGACGAATTGCGGGTCATCGTCGAGGATTTCAATGCCCAGGCGGCCGCGCACCATCTCGATCGCCAGCAGGCGCTGAACGCCTATGCGTTATCATCCGACGACTTCCTGCGCGACCGCGGCGTCTCGATGCAAAGCACGATCACGCGCTACGAAACGCTGCTGTCGCAGCAGCTCCACCTCGGCACCGCCGCACCCGTCGCCAAGCCTTTTGTGCTGCTGCGAGACGCGGATGACATCGTTTTCGCCAATACCTGGCGGGACTTCGCGCCCGGCGTGCCGGTCAGCTTTGCGGGTCTCGTCTGGGGCGCGATCGGCTTTATCGGCGGCTGCGTCGTGGCTGCGCTGCTGGGATTGGGTGCCCGGCGGGTCGTGAGGACGCGGCGCGTCCATCGTCAGGTTCGGTGAACCAATCGGTGGCGAACGTGGCACTGGCCCCGGAACGTAATGATATCAGCCGAGCTTTGCGCTGAAATGACCCCCGCCAAACTTCGGCGGGAGTCGTCGATATTGATCGGAACCGGTTCGTCCAGTTGCCTTCCCGATGATCGGGCCAGAGAGCCTTGTTACGTGGACGCTGCCGCTTCCTTGGCGATGCCACCTGAAAGCAAACGCCAAATGCCGAACGCCACCACGCCCATCGCAAGGAAGATCACAAAGATCAGGAAATTGTAGTAGATCATCGCCGCCAGCGCGACGAGGGCGAGCCCGAGGGCAATGGCTGGCACCACGGGATAACCCCAGGCCCTGAAGGGTCGGGCGAGTTCAGGTTCGGCCTGACGCAGCTTAAACAGCGACGCCATCGAGACGATGTACATGATGATCGCGCCGAACACCGACATGGTGACAATATTGGCGGTCAGCGGCAAACCGCCGATCTGGATCAGGCTGTCGGAAAAGATGGCTGCGATGCCGACGGCGCCACCTGCAAGGACTGCGAGATAAGGCGTGCGGAATTTCGGATGGATTTTTGCAAGGACCTCCGGAAGGTAGCCGGCGCGGCCCAGCGCAAAAATCTGCCTGGAATAGCCCATGATGATGCCGTGAAAGGAAGCAATCAGGCCGAAGAGGCCGATCCAGACCAGCATATGCAGCCAGCCGGAGGATTCGCCGACGACAGCCTTCATCGCCTGCGGTAGCGGATCGTTGATGTTGGACAGCGTGCGCCAGTCGCCGACGCCACCGGCGAAGATCATGGTGCCGAAGGCGAGGAAGACGAGTGTCAGAATACCTGCGATATAGGCAATCGGCACGGTACGGGTGGGGTTCTTGGTTTCCTCTGCGGCCATCGCCGCGCCTTCGATCGCTAGGAAGAACCAGATGGCAAATGGAATGGCGGCAAAGATGCCTCCAATGGCACCGACCGAGAATTCAGGGGCGCCAGCCCAGCCGTTGGCCGCGAAATTGGCAAAAGAGAAGCCCGGCGCGACGACACCCATAAAGATCAGCAGTTCGGCAATCGCCAGAATGGTGATGAAGAGTTCGAAGGTTGCCGCGATGGTAACGCCGACAATATTCAGCGCCATGAAAATGATATAGGCGCCGACAGCCGCCACTTTCGGATCGAGCCCCGGGAACTGCACATTGAGATAGGCGCCGATGGCCAGCGCGATGGCCGGAGGGGCGAAGACGAATTCAACCAATGTCGCAAAGCCCGCAACGAAGCCGCCGAGCGGGCCGAAAGCCCTGAGCGCATATGCAAAAGGGCCGCCGGCATGCGGAATGGCCGTCGTCAATTCCGTGAAGGAAAAGATGAAGGTGGTGTACATCACGGCGATCAGGATCGTGGTGATCAAGAAGCCGAGTGTGCCGGCAGCCGCCCAGCCATAGCTCCAGCCGAAATATTCGCCCGAGATGACGAGGCCGACCGCAAGTCCCCATAAATGCAGCCCGGTCAGGCTCTTGGCGAGCGTCGGTTGAGAATTTGACATGATTGTTCCCCTTTTTTTAGATTGGACTTTATGCTTCTTGGTGTGGCAGCGCTTCTATGGCGCCTTCGGCATTTTCCTTGAGATCGACACCGGTCAGTTGCAAGCGAAGCGCCTCCCGGACGATCCAAACGATCTTGTCTGCTGCGACCTCGTAGCTGAGCCCGTCGGCATGAATATTCGAAATACAGTTGCGCTCGCTGTCACGCCGTCCCGATTGCGGTCGGAACGTGATGTAGGCGCCGAGACTGTCAGGCACGCTTAGTCCCGGCCTCTCGCCGATCAGCACGATGGCAACTTCTGCACCAAACGCTGCGGCTGCCTCATCACCAAATGCCACCCGCGCCTGCTCGCCCAATATCACCGGGGCGACGCTGAAGCCGCCGAGACGCTTCATGCATGCCTTAAACAGCGGCACCGCGTGGTGCTCGACCGCCGAGGCCGAAAGTCCGTCTGCGATGATGAAGGCGATATCATAGCGATCGCCTGAGCTCGGGAGATCGGCTGCGTTGGTCTGACGGCCGAGATCCGGGCGCGCCAGATAGATCGTACGGTCTTTGGCGCGAGACCGAATCCGGACCGTCGGCACGGGAGCAAGCTGCTTGGCAAGGGCGACAAAATCCACTTGCCCATGCACGGCATCCCGCGCCCGGGCATGGGCAAGCTGGAAGTCGAGAATTGCCGATGTCGGCAAGGCGTCGCCCGCCCTTCCAAGCCCAATCCGGGCGCGGGTGGCGTTGCGGAACCGCGCAAACGGATCGCGTTCGAAGGGAGTCATGCCGATGCCCTGTAGCTCAAGAGGTTGCGAGAAAAGGCGCCCGAGGCGCTGGCAGGCGCAAGACGACCCGCGTGATCAAGCATGCCCATGCGATGAAGCCAGGCTTCGAACTCCGGAGCGGGCGGACGATTGAACTGGTGCCTGAGGCCGACAATATCGTGGTAGGAAAGGCTCTGATAATTGAGCATGACGTCGTCGGCACCAGGCACCGCGATGAGGAAGCTGACGCCTGCGACAGTCAGCAACACCATCAGATTATCCATATCGTCCTGGTCGGCTTCCGCATGGTTCGTGTAGCAAACGTCAACCCCCATCGGCACGCCAAGCAGTTTGCCGCAAAAATGATCTTCGAGCCCGGCGCGGATAATTTGCTTGGCGTCGAAAAGATATTCGGGGCCAATGAAGCCAACCACCGTATTGACGAGCAACGGATTGAGTTCACGTGCAACGGCATAGGCCCGCGCCTCCACCGTCTGTTCGTCGACACCATGATGGGCGTCGGCCGAGAGAGCGCTGCCCTGGCCGGTCTCCAGGTACATGACATTGTTTCCGACCGTGCCGCGCTTCATGGAAAGCGCTGCCTGCTGGCCTTCCCTGAGTACGGCGAGATCGACGCCGAAACCCTTGTTAGCGGCCTCAGAGCCGGCGATTGACTGGAACACCAGATCGAGCGGCGCTCCAGCCTCGATCGCCTTGATTGACGTGGTGACATGGGTCAACACGCAAGATTGGGTCGGGATATCGAACCGTTCGCGCAGCCGGTCGAAAAGAACCATCAACCTTGTGCAGGCTTCGAGATTGTCGGTCGCCGGGTTGATGCCGATCACCGCATCGCCGATCCCATAAAGAAGTCCGTCGAGCGTCGAGCCGGCAACGCCTTCGGGATCGTCGGTGGGATGATTGGGCTGAAGACGGCTCGACAGTCGGCCGGGAAGACCGATCGTGGAGCGAAAGGCCGTGACCACCTCACATTTGCCGGCGACGGTGATCAGATCATGGTTGCGCATGATCTTGGAGACCGCCGCGACCATCTCGGGCGTGAGGCCTGGTGCAATGGCAAGCAGTTTTTCGGCGGTCGCATCATAAGAGAGAAGCCAATCGCGAAATTCACCGACCGTCATATGAGATACCGGCGCGAATGCCATCCAATCATGGCGGTCGACGATCAGTCGGCTGACCTCGTCGACCTCGTATGGAATGACGAGATCCTCCAGGAAAGTTTTGAGAGGCATATCCGCGAGCAGGTAGCGGGCGGCCACCCGCCGCTCGTTGCTTGACGCAGCGATCCCGGCCAGCACGTCACCGGATTTCAGCGGCGAAGCGCAAGCCAAGACCGATTTCAGATCCTGAAAGACATGGCGTTCGCGTCCTAGAACGATCGAATATGTTGTCATCTGCTCCTGGCCGTCGATCAGCCCATTCCAAATGTCCGAGAACTCACCCACCTTCCGGTTGTGAGAATTCGTGGGCGTCCGCCGATTATGCTCGGCTGTACGCCAAGCAACGCAAGAAGCGTGCCATTCTTTATGGGCTGGGATGCCGAGGTAGCCGTGCCAAAGGCTCCGCATGGCTGGACCATGACCGCTTACGCCGGCGCGCCTATCGCAGAGATCGTTTTCAATTTAGGGTAGCTAATTCGCTATGGTGATTGTATCCACTTTACGATAATATGCTCCGATGTGCGCAGATTTGCGCCCGGCTCAACACCGACTGCGAATATATTCGTTGATCGTCCTGATTCAGCGGTTCTGGCCCGAGTGCTTTTTCGGTGGGGCAACCTGTGCTGAGACGCGATCGTCCATTTTGAGCGAACTGACTGGGGATCGACGCCGATGTTGAAAAACTAGCCAGTTGAACGAATCCAATTGATCGCCAATTTCTTCGTCCCAAAGCCCGGTCGTGCGGCCCTCAACGCGACACTTGGCCTCGCTAGCCTATGATTGTCTGAGAGTACCGTCGGCAAGCAGCTCGTCATCGTTGAAGAGATGGTCGGCGTCGTAGTCTCTCATGCCGCGCTCCTTTCGCGCTTTGCCCTTGATGTGGGAGAGAGGGTTCGTCGAGATCATCTCCCGACAAATGCCACCACCCGAGCCTCAAACCTTGGGCGAGCTTTGAAGGGCGACTGTCGGGTCACTGAAAAAGATCCACGTGGATCACGCTGCATCCTCCTCCCGTCTCCTGCCAATCATCCCCGCCGCCAAGTTTGGCGTTAGCACTCCCGTCCGGAGCATGCTCATCATCCGTTTTCGGATGACAGGAAGTATATCCGCGCCTTCGCAGATCGCATCCATCATATGATCAGCTTCGTCGTCGTCGTGGGGGATTGGCAGCGGGACGTTTGCCTCCTGACCATCATGAGCCGAAGCATATGAGATATCTCCCTTCTGCCTATAGAGATCATCTCTTCCCTCAGAGCAAGAATCTCTAAGGTGTTCTCTATGGTATTTGTCGGTAGTTTCTACCGGGACATCCTGGTAGTTTCTGCCGGGACATACTTCTTGCAGGGTGGTAGTTTCTACTGGGACATTGGTACGGATAGCTTTCTTCCTCCGGTGCTGCTTCTTCCGATCGGCATCCCTTTCTCGCAGATATTCGACGGCATCGTGGATGTGCATTGTGACTCTATCGGCTCGCGGGTTGGCAACGTTATAGCGAACGCACCCATCCTTCGTGGATGTGCCAGATGGTACTAGGTAACCGTTGTCGATCAGCAGTGCTCTGGCATTGCGAGCCGTCCTGTCGGATTTGATGCCACCACGCGCCATCAATGTCAGGGACGAAGCATATACAGTGGTCGCGCGGAGCGTCTGTTTGTCGATTGTCAGGAAGGAGAGATAAACGACCATAGCCTGGACGCACGGCGCACGGTGAAGGCGGGGATCGGCCGTAACCGTCTCAATGGTCTTGAGCTTGAACGCCACAAGCTTCCGACATTCGGTCTGATACTGAGTCAGACTGACTATCGGGCTGCCCTGGAATATCTCCCCATGCTCGTCGATGTACTCGCTCATCCGTTGGCGCGCCTCAGTATCCGGTATTTGTTCGACAGAGCAGCGGCCTCGCATGCTTCCAGAGCCGAAAGCCCAAACCGTTCTCGAATAATGGGAATGATTGGCTGAGGCACCGGGTTCTGATGAATGAGCCACTGTGCGGCCTGAACAATGCTCTCCCCGGACTGGTGATCGGCGCTGGTCATGCGGCCACCTCATCGCGAACTGCGATCTTGTGGACGATCCACGCATTAATATCAGCCTCCGGCCACCCGACCCGGCGAGCCGTCAATTGAACGGACTTGGGAAAGCGATTTTCGGAGATTTCCCGATAGAGCGTCCGGCGGCTGAGACTCGTGCGCTCGACTACCTCGCCTATAGGAAGAAGCTTGTTGCTCGACATTTGGAACTCCATCGGTTTGCGATGAAGTGCATATTAGCGCGAGAACGTATGAAGAACTAGGGATTTTTTCCTTCGTCAAACATGCGAAAATGTTTCCCCCAATCCTGTTCGATATAGGTCATTTCCGGCCGGATGCGTTCTCGCCACAACGCTTTAATGGCTTGGATATCCTTCTTCACGGACTCTGCCTCGATGGGTGGCTGCTGCGCCGTGCGAAGGACGGGATTGGCGGCCAGCAGAATGAATTCGATAACCTCACTGTGTTTCCCCTCGTGCACGCTGGCCGCACCCGGCTTGTCGGTGATGCGCTGATAGGCGGCCAGGAGATCGGCGACAAAGCAGAAGCGAGGGAACGTCTTCCGTCGTTTAGTTTCCTCTTCAAGTTTCTCATCGGGGGTTGGCCTTACATCTGTCTGCAGGCGCCATCGGACGAAGAGTTGTAGCGGCAGAATGTCTTTGAGTATGCGGTCGCGATATTCCCAGCCGTTCGCCTCCTCTCCCGCCTTGGCGCGAGCCCGAGCAAGAAATTTGAAGGGATCGGCCGTCGAACCGTCCATATGCGTTACGCCTGTCAGGAGTTGTGTAAGGGAGTTGATGTGGTAGTCGAGCGCCTTGAGATACTTTCTTTGCTCAACCTTGGTTGGTGGCCTAGTCTCCTCAGCGTTGAGGAATCTATCGGCGCGATGCTCAAGCAGCCGAATGACAAGGACGTCAGCAGTCCCGCCCATTTCCTCAATCACATCGCTGGGATATTTTTCTATCCAGCCCGTATGGGGGACGCACAAGGGAAGTATGCGCGCGGCCTCTTCGTCGCTGTAGCGGAAGAGGTCGGATAATCGATTCGATAACCCCGGTGACGCAGTCTCAGTCACTCAATTTGCCCCCAGTGTGCCCCTGGAAAATCGGGAGCCCTTCTCTTTGGGGCTAAGCAATTGAAACGTATGGTGATCCCGGCGCGATTCGAACGCGCGACCCCCAGATTAGGAATCTGGTGCTCTATCCTGCTGAGCTACGGGACCACTTGAGTGCCATGCATACAAAAGGCTTGGCGTGAAGCCAAGCCTTAATTGTTGCTAGAGGCCGAGGCGCTGTTCGGCGAGGCGGACCCAGTAGGAGATGCCGTGGGCGATGGCTTCGTCGTTGAAGTCGTAGGCCGGGTTGTGGAGGCCGGCGCTGTCGCCGTTGCCGATGAAGATGAAGGCGCCGGGGCGGGCGTTCAGCATATAGGAGAAATCCTCGCCGCCCATCATCGGATCGATCTCGGCGTTGACGTTGCCTTCGCCGGCGATGGCGCTGGCGGTGGCGACCGCATGCTCGGTTTCATCGGGGTGGTTGACGGTGACGGGATAGTTGCGGTGGAAGCTGATGTCGGCCTCGGCGCCGTGGGCAGAGACCAATCCCTCGACGATCTGCCGGAACCGCGTCTCGGCGAGCGTCCGCACCTCGGGGTCGAGGGTGCGAACCGTACCGGCGAAGGTCGCATCGTTCGGAATGACGTTATGGGCGAAACCGGCATTGAACTTGGTCACCGAGACGACGACCGAGCGCAGCGGATCGGCGCTGCGCGAGGCGATCATCTGCAGGTTGGCGACGATCTGGGCGCCGATGGCGATCGGGTCGATCGTCCGGTGCGGCTGGGCGGCGTGGCCGCCGCGGCCCTTGATGGTGACGGTGAATTCGTCGGTCGCCGCCATGATCGCGCCCTTGCGGGTGGCGAACTGGCCGACCGGCAGGCCCGGCAGATTGTGCATGCCGTAGACCTCTTCGATAGCGAAGCGCTCCATCATGCCGTCCTTGACCATCAGATTGCCGCCGCCGCCGCCTTCTTCGGCGGGCTGGAAGATGACGGCGACATTGCCGTTGAAGTTGCGGGTTTCGGCGAGGTATTTTGCAGCGCCGAGCAGCATGGCGGTGTGGCCGTCATGGCCGCAGGCATGCATCTTGCCCGGCGTCTTCGAAGCCCAGGGTTTGCCAGTGATCTCGGTGAGCGGCAGGGCGTCCATGTCGGCGCGCAGGCCGACCGTGCGGGAGCCTTCGCCCTTGCCCTTGATCAGGCCGACGACGCCGGTGCGGCCGATGCCGGTGACGATCTCGTCGACGCCGAATTCCTTGAGTTTTTCGGCGACGAAGGCAGCCGTATTTTCCACCGCGAAGAGGAGTTCTGGCCGGGCGTGGATGTGGCGGCGCCATTCGGCGACCTCGTCCTGCAACTCGGCGGCTCTGTTCAAAATCGGCATATCGGCGTTCCTGTTATGAAGTCTCGACAATCTTTCATCGCTTCACAAGGGTGTGAGGCTGTGGAAATTACTTAGTCAATGACCTTTGCCATGTCATAGCCATATAGGCTAAATAGGGGAGGATTTCGAGATTTTCCTGATATCTGAAGGACGAACCGTGTCGACGCGCCACTTCCGTTTGTTTGCTGCCTTGCGGCCGCTTTCTTTCGTATCAGCGGCGACTGCCGTTTTTCTGGGCTCCGTTTCGCTCGCCCAGGCCAATCCGCATATTCTCGTCGATGTGCAGACCGGCCGCGTGCTGGAGCATGAAGAAGCCTTCCGCAAATGGTATCCGGCCTCGCTCACCAAGCTGATGACCGTCTATACCGTGTTCGACGCGATCCGCGCCGGCCAGATCAGCCTCGATACGCCCATCGTCATGAGCAAGCGCGCCGCCGCGCAGCCGGCTGCCAAGATGTATTTCAAGCCGGGCCAGAAGCTGACGCTCGACAGCGCGCTGAAGATCCTGATGGTGAAATCGGCCAACGACATCGCGGTCGCGGTCGCCGAAGCCATCGGCGGCACGCAGGAAGGCTTCGTGACGCGAATGAACGGCGAGGCGCTGAAGCTCGGCATGACGGATTCGCATTTCGTCAATCCGAACGGCCTGCCCGGCAAGGGGCAGTATACGACGGCGCGTGACCTTGCGGTGCTGACGGTGGCGTTGCGCCGCGATTTTCCGCAATATGCCGGTTATTTCTCGCTGGAGGGCTTCACCACCGGCCAGCAGAACGTGCCAAGCCTCAACATGCTGATCGGCCGCTTCGCCGGCGCCGACGGCATGAAGACCGGCTTCATCTGCGCCTCGGGCTTCAACCAGATCGGCTCGGCGACGCGCAACGGCCGCACGCTGGTCTCCGTCGTGCTCGGCACCGACAGCCTTGCAGCGCGCGCCGATGCGACAGCGAACCTTTTGCAGAAGGGTTTCACCACCCAGCCTGCCAGCAACGACACGCTGGGTTCGCTGAGACCTTACGGGGTGGGACAGGACCAGGTGACCGACATCAGCGCCGATATCTGCAGCGCCAAGGGCGCCAAAGTGCGCAGCGAAACGCGCGATGAGGTCGGCCGCATGAGGGTGCAGTCACCCTACATTCAGCCGATGGACCACGATCCGCAATTCGTCTTTGCCGGCCTCATTCCTGGCCAGGACCCGCAGCCGGCTGCGCAGCCGGAAAAAATGGCGCGCGGCGATACCGCGGGAGCGATCGCCAACGTGCCGGTGCCGATGCCGCGCCCGACATCCTTTTAAGCTTTTAAGGTAAAATGACATGAGCGCGCTCAACGACAGGATTCCGGTCACCATCCTGACCGGCTTTCTCGGCGCCGGCAAATCGACGCTGCTCAACCGCATCCTCAAAGATCCTGTCATGAAGGATGCGGCCGTCATCATCAACGAATTCGGCGATGTCGGCATCGACCACCTCCTGGTCGAAAGTTCCGGCGATTCGATCATCGAGCTTTCCGATGGCTGCCTCTGCTGCACGGTGCGCGGCGAACTGGTGGATACGCTGGCGAACCTTATGGACGCAGTGCAGACCGGCCGCGTCAAGCCGGTCAAGCGCGTGGTCATCGAGACGACGGGCCTTGCCGATCCTTCGCCGGTCATGCAGGCGATCATGGGCAATCCCGTCATCGCCACGAATTTCGAGCTCGACGGCGTCGTCACCGTCGTCGACGCGGTGAATGGGCTGCAGACGCTCGACAATCACGAGGAAGCGCGCAAGCAGGCGGCGGTCGCCGACCGGCTGATCGTCTCGAAAAAGGCGATGGCCGAGACAACGGACGGGCTGGAAAAGCGCCTACGGGCGCTCAATCCGCGCGCGACGATGATGGATGCCGACAGCGCCGAGGCGGGTAGTGCCGCGGTGCTGGTCAACGGGCTCTACGATCCGGCGACGAAGATTGCCGATGTCGGCCGCTGGCTGCAGGACGAGGATGCGCACGAGGCGCATCACAATCACGACCACGGTCGTAATGGGCATCACGATCATCATCATGATGGCGATCACCACGGTCACCACCATCATGATCATCAAGGTCATGCGCACCAGGACCCACATGACGTCAATCGTCACGATGCCTCGATCCGCTCTTTCTCGATCGTCGAGGAAAAGCCGATTGATCCGATGGCGCTCGAGATGTTCATCGATCTCCTGCGCTCTGCCCATGGCGAGAAGCTGCTGAGGATGAAGGCGATCGTGTCCGTTTCCGACCGCCCGGACCGGCCGCTGGTGCTGCATGGCGTGCAGAGCATCTTCCATCCGCCGGTGCGGCTTCCCGCCTGGCCGGGGAAAGACCGGCGCACGCGCATGGTGCTGATCACCCGAGATCTGCCGGAAGCCTTCGTGAAGGATCTGTTCGACGCCTTCCTCGGCAAGCCGCGCATCGACATGCCCGATCGTGCGGCGCTCTCCGACAATCCGCTCGCGATCCCCGGCCTTAGAATTTAGCCCTTGCGGATCAGGAAGCGGTGGCCATTTTCGGTCTTTTCCGTCTCGACCAGTTCGTGGCCATCCTCATTGCAGAAATGCGGCATATCGATCACGGCGAGCGGATCGGTGGTGTCGACGCGAATGAGCGTGCCGCTCGCCATGGCGGCGAGCTTCTTGCGTGTCTTGATCACCGGGAATGGGCATTTCAGGCCGCGAAGATCGTAGAGAACGGGGTTCAAGCCGTTCAGTTCCTCGCCCAGAATTTCCAGAACGGCTTCTTTGCCACGGCTTCCGCCGTTTCCTGCGGTTCGGGCGCCGCAAAGGCCAGCGGGTTCTGCATCGGCACCGGCACGACCGCAGGTGTCGCGGCAGCGACAGCCGTTGCCGGCGGCTGGGCAGGCGCTACAGGCGTGGCACCAGGCGCCGCCTTGGCGGCGAGACCCTGCGCGGTGCGCTTGGCCATCAGGTCTTCAAGTTCGGCGACCTTGACCATGCGGCCGGCTTCCAGCGAGGTCCCGGTTGGAGCGTAAGCAAGTTCGCGGCCCTTGCGCGTCTTGGCGACCACGGCCTTGCGCTCGGCTTCCGTGGGGTCGTACCAGGCCATGCCGTCAAATTTGCTCATCGCCTTGGCATAATCGGCATCGTAGGTCTTGCCGTAGGAGGCAAGGGCCGCCGTCAGCGCCGGCGGCGTCGACATCGCAGGGCACTTGCCGGCGGCATTGAAGGCGCTGCCGTCGGTTGCCTGCTGATTGAAGACGTATTTCTTCTCGCAGACGTTCACCTCAGGCGGGCGCTTCGTCACTTCGAAATTGTCGTAGCCGACCTTCAGCATCTTCCAGAAGTCGTAACTGCTGTCGAGGCGATGCTTGACCATGTTTTCCGCCGTCATGCGGAAGGGGAAGGCCTGCAGCTGCACGGTCGACTGGCCGCCCTTGAAGGCGTCGCGGGCAAAAGCGTAGATCTCCAGCACCTGCTGGTCGGTCATCGAATAGCAACCGGAGGACGAGCAGGCGCCGTGGATCATCAGATCGGAGCCGGTGCGGCCGTTCGCCGCGTCGTAGCGGTTCGGAAAGCCGGTGTTGATCGCCAGATAATATTTCGAATTGGGATTCAGGTTGGCGCGAGTCAGGTCGTAGAAACCTTCCGGCGCCTGCCGGTCGCCGGTCTTTACCTTCGGGCCTAGCCGGCCGGACCAGGCGCAGATCTTGTAATCGGCGATCTTGTCGAAACGGTTGTCGGTTTTCGCCTTCCATATCTCCATGGCACCTTCTTCCTTGAAGATGCGGATCATGATCGGCGAATTGCGGTCCATGCCCTTGGCGGCCATGGCGGTAAGGATATGGCTGGGAAGCGGCTGTTCGACCTTGTTCTTGACCTTGGAGAGATCGACCTGCGCGGTTTCCAACGCGTCATTGCAGCCGGACAGAGCCAGCGCCATGATGGAAATATAGGCAAAATGACGTAAGCGCATCCAAACTAGCCCATAAATATAATACGACCCGGTCCGCCTATGGAGTCCGGGCATCAGAAGGAATCATAGGCGGCTTATACTTTATAAAATCTTACCAGCCAATGATGTGCCTGGAACATCCCCGCAAGCGCGATTGCTACAGATAACATCAATGTGGCCAAGATTTGGCCCCAATCGGCGAAGAGCCGAATGTTGCGCCCAGATCCGGATGTTTTAGGCCGGATCGGCCTAAAATCTGAATCCGGATCTAAATCAAAGAAATAGAGCATGATGTCATCCGAAAGCCGCTCACACTTTTCGGCATCATGCTCTAGAGATTGCGGCCCATGGCGAGGAATTTCTGGCGGCGGTCGTTGCGCAGCTGTTCGCCGGAGCGGGGTGACATTTCGGCCAGAGCACTGGCGATTACGTCGCCGGTTGCGGCAATCACGCTGTCGGGATCGCGATGCGCGCCGCCGAGCGGCTCGGAAATGATGCCGTCGATGACGCCGAGCGATTTCAGGTCCTCGGCGGTGATCTTCATGTTGGTCGCTGCTTCCCGGGCGCGGGTGGAATCGCGCCAGAGGATGGAAGCTGCCCCTTCCGGCGAGATGACGCTGTAAATCGAATGCTCGAGCATATAGACCTTGTTGCCGGTGGCGATGGCGATAGCGCCGCCCGAGCCGCCTTCGCCGATGACGACGGAGACCAGGGGAACCTTGACGCCGAGACACATTTCCGTCGAGCGGGCGATCGCCTCGGCCTGGCCGCGCTCTTCGGCGCCGACGCCGGGATAGGCGCCTGCCGTATCCACCAGCGAAATCACCGGCAGGCCGAAACGATCGGCCATTTCAAGAATGCGGATCGCCTTTCGGTAGCCTTCCGGACGGGGGCTGCCGAAATTGTGCTTGATGCGGCTCTTGGTGTCGTTGCCCTTTTCCTGGCCGATGACGGCGACGGGTTGGCCGCGGAAGCGGGCAAGGCCCGCCTGGATCGCGGCATCCTCGGAAAATTTGCGGTCGCCGGCGAGCGGTGTGAATTCCTGGAACAGGGTCTTGGCGTAATCGATGAAATGCGGTCGCTGCGGATGGCGGGCGACCTGAGTCTTCTGCCAGGGATTGAGCTTGGAATAGATTTCGACGATCGCCTCACGGACGCGAACCTCCAGCCGGCCGATCTCATCGGTGGTGTCGATGCTCTCGTCTTCCGTTGCGAGCTTCTTCAGCTCGATGATCTTGCCTTCGAGGTCGGAGATCGGCTTTTCGAAGTCGAGATAATTGTGCATGAGGTGCGTTTCCGTTCCTTGTGCCCGGGGCGTTTTCCTGGCTCCGCCCCATGTCGCCGGTCCTATTCGTGCTTTTTCGCCTGTTTGGCAAGGGGGTGATGCGTCTGGACAAGCTGCTGCAGCCTCTCTTCGAGGACATGTGTGTAGATCTGCGTGGTCGAAATGTCCGAATGGCCGAGGAGTTCCTGTACGACGCGCAGATCGGCGCCGTTCGCCAGCAGGTGGCTGGCAAAGGCGTGGCGCATGACATGCGGCGAGATGAGCGACGGCGTCAGGCCGGCGCGGATCGCGAGGTTCTTGAGGTCGCGGGCAAAAACCTGGCGCGGCAGATATCCCTCCTTCGACGCGGAGGGAAATAGCCACGGGCTTTCCGGCGGTTCCTTGGCCGCGGCATTTTCGGCCGCCAGCAGGCGTCCGTAGGATTTCAGGGCTGATATTGCCGAATGCGACAGCGGCACCAGCCGCTCCTTGTTGCCCTTGCCGCGGATCATCAGGAAACGGCCTTCCTGATCGAGCACGCGGGCGGGAAGCGAGACGAGTTCGCTGACCCGCATTCCGGTGGCATAGAGCAGCTCCAGCAGCGCCAGCATGCGCAGGCGCTGCAATTGGCCCGGAGCCGCATCCTGCGCCTCGGCTTCTGCCTGTGACAGCAGCCTGCCGACCTCTTCGACGCCCATCGTCTTCGGCAGCGGACGGCCCTTCTTCGGCGCGTCGAGAATGCCTGTGGGGTCGTCGGTCCTTAGGCCCTCGGCATAGAGGAACTTGTAGAATTGCCGCATGGCGGCAAGCCGGCGCGCCTGGGACGAGGGTTTGAAGCCCTTTCGGGCGAGCGAGGAGAGATAGGCAGCGAGATCGGCGGAGGCGGCTTCGGTGAGCCGTATGCTGCGCTCCTTCAGGAAGGAGCGAACGTCGTCGAGATCGTGTTCATAGGATTGCAGCGTATTGGCGGCAGCGCCGCGCTCGGCGCTCATCATCTCCAGGAAGGATTCCACATGGACGCGGCCGAGATCCACCATGCCGGTCACTTCCTGGTCGTGTCGATCGCGCCCGTGGCGGGCGGATTGACCCGCTCGGACGGAATGCGGATCGTCACGTCGCGCGGCTCGGGCTCCACGAAGGTCACAAGCGCCAGCATCGCTCCGTAGACCGTCCCGGCGAGGATCGCGCAGACGAACAGGAAACGGAACAGGGTCGGCATCCAGCAACTCCTTCATGCTCTGCTTCTGTTATAAGAAGCCTATCTGCAAGTGCAAGAAGCGGTATTCAAGCCATGATTCCCTTGTCCGCGACTTGACGCTCCATCTGCATTTGTCGATACCGTTTGCAAACAAAGTGTGAATGGACCGATGAGTGAACAACTGCTGACCGTTGCTGACAGCTTGAAAGACAGAGCTCGCGCCGCGCTCGGTTCACGCAATCTGATCCTTGTCGGCCTGATGGGCGCCGGCAAATCCTCCGTCGGGCGCATCGTCGCCAGCCAGCTCGCCATTCCCTTCATCGACAGCGATCTCGAGATCGAGCGGGTGTCGCGCATGACGATCGCCGAGCTTTTCGCCGCCTATGGCGAGCAAGAATTCCGGGCGTTGGAAGCGCGGGTGATCAAGCGGCTGCTGAAGAGCGGGCCGCGTGTCGTCTCCACCGGCGGCGGCGCCTTCATCAACGACCGGACACGCAAACATATCAAGAAGGGCGGCCTTTCCGTCTGGCTGAAGGCCGATCTCGACGTGCTCTGGGATCGGGTCGCCAAGCGCGACACGCGGCCGCTGCTCAAGACCGAAAATCCGAAGCAGACGCTCGAGGGCCTGATGAATGCGCGTTATCCGATCTATGCGCAGGCCGATCTGACCGTGCTTTCGCGCGACGTGCGCAAGGAAATCATGGCCGACGAAGTCTTAAAGGCCTTGATCGAAGCTCAGAAGGAAAGTGCAGCGTCATGAATGCGATAACCTCCGCCTCCGCCATCCGAACGGTGCATGTGCCGCTCGGCGAGCGCGCCTACGACATCCTGATCGGGCCGGGGCTGATTGCGCGGGCCGGCGCCGAGATCGCCTCTCGCCTCAAGGGCCGCAAGGCGGCTATTATCACCGACGAAAATGTCGCTCCGCTCTGTCTCAAGGCCCTCGTCGCAAGTCTGGATGAAGCGGGTATCGCCTCGGCTGAGGTCGTCCTGCCGGCCGGCGAGAAGACCAAGAGCTTCGAACATCTGATCACGGCCTGCGACAAGGTGCTGGAGGCGCGCGTCGAGCGTAACGATTACGTCATCGCGCTCGGCGGGGGCGTCATCGGCGACCTTTCGGGATTTGCGGCCGGCATCGTGCGCCGCGGCGTGCGCTTCGTGCAGGTACCGACCTCGCTGCTGTCGCAGGTCGATTCTTCCGTCGGCGGCAAGACCGGGATCAATTCCCGCCACGGCAAGAATCTGATCGGCGTCTTCCACCAGCCGGACCTGGTTCTGGCCGATACGGATGTGCTGAATTCGCTGAGCGCGCGCGAATTCCGCGCAGGTTACGCCGAGGTCGCAAAATACGGGCTGATCGACAAGCCGGATTTCTTTGCCTGGCTGGAAGCGAATTGGAAAGCGGTCTTTACCGGCGGCTCCGCGCGCATCGAGGCGATTGCCGCAAGCTGCCAGGCAAAGGCCGATGTCGTCGTTGCCGACGAGCGTGAGAACGGTCAGCGGGCGCTGCTCAATCTCGGCCATACCTTCGGTCATGCGCTGGAAGCGGCGACTGCCTATGACAGTTCCCGCCTTGTGCATGGCGAGGGCGTTTCGATCGGCATGGTGCTGGCGCATGAATTCTCCGCACGGATGAACCTTGCAAGCCCCGACGATGCGCGCCGCGTCGAGCGGCATCTGAAGGAGGTCGGCCTGCCAACCCGCATGTCCGACATTCCGGGCGAACTGCCGCCGGCCGAAACGTTGATGGACGCGATCGCCCAAGACAAGAAGGTCAAGAGCGGCAAGCTCACCTTCATCCTGACGCGCGGGATCGGCCAGTCCTTCGTCGCCGACGACGTGCCGGCGTCCGAAGTGATCAGCTTTCTTCGGGAAAAACACGCCTGATGTCGGTCGAAGGCGCTCTGGCATTTCTTTCGACATATTGGCCGGAGATCCTTTCGATCACGGCGCTCGTGCTCATGTCCGCCTTCTTTTCCGGCTCCGAGACCGCGCTGACCGCCGTTTCGCGCAGCCGTATCCATACGCTCGAGGTCAACGGCGACGAACGCGCCGGCCTCGTCCGGCAGTTGATCGAACGGCGCGACCGGCTGATCGGTGCGCTGCTCATCGGCAACAATCTCGCCAATATCCTGTCCTCCTCGATTGCCACCAGCCTCTTCCTCGGGCTGTTCGGCAGTTCCGGCGTGGCGCTGGCGACGCTCGCGATGACCGTCATCCTGGTGATCTTCGCGGAAGTGCTGCCGAAGAGCTGGGCGATTTCGGCGCCCGAGCGCTTCGCACTCGCTATCGCGCTGCCGGCCAGGCTGTTCGTTGCCGTCGTCGGCCCGGTTTCCTCCTTCGTCAATGCGATCGTGCGGCAGATTCTTTCGCTGTTCGGCATCAATCTCTCACGAGAGACATCGATGCTGACGGCGCATGAGGAACTGCGCGGTGCCGTCGATCTGCTGCACCGCGAGGGATCGGTGGTGAAGGCCGACCGCGACCGCCTCGGCGGCGTGCTCGATCTTAGCGAGCTCGAACTGTCCGACATCATGGTCCACCGCACCGCGATGCGGGCGATCAACGCCGACGATGCGCCGGAAGCGGTGGTGCGGGTTATCCTCGAAAGCCCCTATACGCGCATGCCGCTGTGGCGTGGCACGATCGACAATATCATCGGCGTCGTCCATGCCAAGGATCTGCTGCGGGCGCTTGCCGAGCCGAACATGGAGCCGCAGAACCTCGATATCGTGAAGATCGCGCAGAAGCCGTGGTTCGTGCCCGACAGCACCAACCTCGAGGACCAGCTCAACGCCTTCCTGCGGCGCAAGCAGCATTTCGCCGTCGTCGTCGACGAATATGGCGAAGTGCAGGGCATCGTCACGCTGGAGGATATTCTCGAGGAAATCGTCGGCGACATTTCCGACGAACACGATATCGAAATACAGGGCGTGCGTCAGGAAGCCGACGGTTCCGTCGTCGTCGACGGCGGCGTGCCGATCCGCGACCTCAACCGCGCGCTCGATTGGAACCTGCCCGATGAGGAGGCGACGACGATCGCCGGCCTCGTCATCCACGAATCGATGACCATCCCGGAAGAGCGCCAAGCCTTCACCTTTTACGGCAAGCGTTTCGTCGTCATGAAGCGGGAGAAGAACCGCATCACCAAGCTGCGCATCCGCCCGGCCGGGGAAGACGGCGCAAAGCCCGGCTGATCCGGCTTGGGTTTTAGGCGGCGAATATCCATATAGGCTTCGGTGCCGCTACCAGCGGGTCGGTTCATCAGGTGCAGCCGGTTCGACGGCCAGCGCATGCAGGCCGGCATCGAGCTCCGGTTTCAACAGGTCGGTGATTGCCCGGTGGCGTGCCAGCCGCGACATGCCGGCGAATTTCCCGGAAACGATCCTCACCCGCATATGGGTTTCGCCGGTGCCGGTGATATCGGGCTGGTGGCCGGCATGCAGATGGCTTTCGTCGATGACGCTCAGGCGTTCGGGCGCGAAGGCTTCAACAAGTTTTTCTTCGATGCGGGTTCGCAGGGTCATCATCCGGTCTTGCTGGTTCGCGAAAGGGGTTCCTACCAAGCCTGCAACATTCCCATTTGTCAATTCTTGTTGTCGCTTCGCGACAGCCCCATAATTAGCGCCGTCATGAGACTTGATTCCAAATATTTCGATCGCATCCGAACACGCCGCAAACGCGAGCCGGAGACAGAGCAGGCGCCGCCTACCTGTCAATGGGACGGGTGCGACAAGAAGGGGGCGCATCGCGCTCCCGTCGGCCGCAATGCGGAAGGCCAGTTCTTCCTGTTCTGCTTCGAGCACGTCAAGGAATACAACAAGGGCTACAATTATTTCTCCGGTCTTTCGGACGGCGAGATCGCGCGTTACCAGAAAGAGGCGATCACCGGCCATCGGCCGACATGGACGGTCGGCGTCAACAAGGCGGCGAAGGACAGTCCGCTGCATTCGGAGATCCGCTCCGGCGCGTATACCCGCGTTCGCGATCCCTTCGGCTTCGTCAAGGAAGGCGGCAAGGGCAGCGGACCGCGTTTTCCCCAGGCGCGCAAGCTGAAATCGCTTGAGACCAAGGCCTTCGAAACAATGGGGCTCGACGCCAATGCGACATCGGCGGAGATCAAGAGCCGCTATAAGGAACTGGTGAAGAAACACCATCCGGATGCCAATGGCGGCGACCGCGGCTCGGAGGAGCGTTTCCGCGCCGTCATCCAGGCCTATCAATTGTTGAAGCAGAACGGTTTTTGTTAATTCCCGTCCTTGCTCTTAGGCTTCAATCGGGTATGGTCCAAATCGGCTGAGGCCGCAGGCAAACGCGGCTCATATTTGTGCGTTTTCCCGACATCGCCTCCGCCGACCTTCCGGATGCGGCGTTTCTTGTCCGGGACTCTTTCAAGAATGCTCGCACGCGGTCATTATCCCGCCGAGGTTTCGTTTCAGTCCCGGAGAAGCATCGCCGACGTTCCGACCTGGACGGGCGCGGAATAAAAAACGCGGCGTCACGGTTGCGACATGGCCTGAGACAGTATGGCCGGGTGGCATCACCCGCCTTGGAGACATGATGAGCAAGATCGACCTGGATATATCAGAACTGCCCGATACCACCGTTTCGGTCCGCGAGGCCTTTGGCATCGATTCCGACATCCGCGTTCCCGCCTACAGCAAGGGCGACGCCTATGTGCCGGACCTCGATACCGACTACCTGTTCGACCGCGACACGACACTCGCCATTCTCGCAGGCTTCGCCCATAACCGCCGCGTGATGATCTCCGGTTATCACGGCACGGGCAAGTCCTCGCATATCGAGCAGGTGGCGGCGCGGCTCAACTGGCCTTGCGTGCGCATCAACCTCGACAGCCATGTCAGCCGTATCGATCTCGTCGGCAAGGATGCGATCGTCGTCAAGGACGGGCTGCAGATCACCGAGTTCAAGGACGGCATCCTGCCCTGGGCCTACCAGCACAATGTCGCGTTGGTCTTCGACGAATATGATGCCGGCCGCCCCGATGTGATGTTCGTCATCCAGCGTGTGCTCGAATCCTCCGGCCGCCTGACGCTGCTCGACCAGAGCCGCGTCATTCGGCCGCACCCGGCGTTCCGCCTGTTTGCGACTGCGAACACGATCGGCCTCGGCGACACGACCGGCCTCTATCACGGCACGCAGCAGATCAACCAGGCGCAGATGGACCGCTGGTCGATCGTCACCACGCTGAACTACCTGCCGCATGATCACGAAGTGAATATCGTCGCCGCCAAGGTGAAGAGCTTCGGTAATGACAAGAACGGCCGCGAGACGGTTTCGAAGATGGTGCGTGTCGCCGACCTGACGCGCGCTGCCTTCATGAACGGCGATCTGTCCACCGTCATGAGCCCTCGCACGGTCATCACTTGGGCCGAAAACGCCGAGATCTTCGGCGATCTCGCCTTCGCCTTCCGCGTCACCTTCCTCAACAAGTGCGATGAGCTGGAACGCCCGTTGGTCGCCGAGCACTATCAGCGCGCCTTCGGCGTCGAGCTGAAGGAAAGTGCCGCCAACATCGTTCTCGGGGCTTGAGACCGACCGATCATGGCAGCTCGCGGTGACAATTCGAAAGCAAAGCCCGGCGCGCCTGTCGACGTCGAGCCATTGCGCCGGGCGATAACCGGCTGCGTGCGCTCGATCGCTGGCGACGGCGACGTCGAGGTGACCTTCGCCAATGAACGGCCGGGGATGACCGGCGAGCGCATTCGGCTGCCGGAACTTTCCAAGCGGCCGACGGCGCATGAGCTGGCGGTCACTCGTGGTCTCGGCGATTCGATGGCGCTGCGGCTCGCCTGCCATGACGAGAAGGTGCATGCGACGATGGCGCCGCAGGGCTCGGATGCCCGGGCGATCTTCGATGTGGTCGAGCAGGCGCGTGTCGAATCGATCGGCGCGCTGCGCATGGAGGGCATGGCGTCGAACCTGCGCTCCATGACGGATGAGAAATATTCCAAGGCGAATTTGACCGGCATCGAGCGCCAGGAAGACGCACCGGTCGGCGAAGCCGTTGCGATGATGGTGCGCGAGAAGCTGACTGGCCAGCGCCCGCCAGCCTCCGCCGGCAAGGTGCTGGACCTTTGGCGCGACTTTATCGAAGACAAGGCAGGAACTGAACTCGACAACCTCTCAAGCGCGATCAACGACCAGCAAGCCTTCGCCAAGGTCATCCGCAACATGCTGTCGGCGATGGAAATGGCCGAGGAATACGGCGACGACGACAGCGATGCCGACAATGACGACCAGTCGGAGCAGGAAGACCAGTCGAGCGGCGACGAGCAGGACCAGGACGAGGTCGACGAGGATGCCGGCACGGATGCCGCCCCTGTCGAGGACAGTGAGGTCGCCGACGAGCAGATGGAGGACGGCGAGACCGAAGGCGCCGAAATCTCCGATGACGACATGATGGAAGAGGGCGAGGACGATTCGGAAACGCCGGGCGAGACCCGCCGGCCGAATACGCCTTTTGCCGATTTCAACGAGAAGGTCGATTATCACGTCTTTACCGAAGAGTTCGACGAGATTATCACCGCCGAGGAACTTTGCGACGCCGCCGAGCTGGAGCGCCTGCGCGCCTTTCTCGACAAGCAGCTGGCGCATCTGCAAGGTGCGGTCGGCCGTCTCGCCAACCGGCTGCAGCGCCGCCTGATGGCGCAGCAGAACCGCTCCTGGGATTTCGACCTGGAAGAGGGTTATCTCGATCCGGCCCGGCTGCAGCGCATCATCATCGATCCGATGCAGGCGCTCTCCTTCAAGATGGAACGCGACACCCAGTTCCGCGATACCGTCGTTACCCTGCTCATCGACAATTCCGGCTCGATGCGCGGCCGACCAATCACGGTTGCCGCCACCTGCGCCGATATTCTCGCCCGCACGCTGGAGCGCTGCGGCGTCAAGGTCGAGATCCTGGGCTTTACGACCAAAGCCTGGAAAGGCGGGCAGGCGCGTGAAAACTGGCTTGCCGGCGGCAAGCCGCAGACGCCCGGCCGCCTCAACGACCTGCGTCATATCATCTACAAGTCGGCCGACGCGCCGTGGCGGCGCGCGCGCGCCAATCTCGGGCTGATGATGCGCGAGGGCCTGCTCAAGGAAAATATCGACGGCGAGGCGCTGATCTGGGCGCATAATCGCCTGCTCGCGCGACGCGAGCAGCGCCGTATCCTGATGATGATCTCGGACGGAGCGCCGGTGGACGATTCGACGCTGTCGGTCAATCCGGGCAATTATCTCGAGCGGCACCTGCGCGCCGTCATCGAACAGATCGAGACGCGCTCGCCTGTCGAACTGCTGGCGATCGGCATCGGCCATGACGTGACGCGCTACTATCGCCGCGCCGTGACGATCGTCGATGCGGACGAGCTTGCCGGTGCGATGACCGAGCAGCTTGCCTCATTGTTTGAAGACCAATCCGTGCAGCCGCGCGGCGGCCGGATACGCCGTGCCGGCTGACGCCGCTGGAAGAATGACGGTCAAGCGCCTCTGCCGTGTGGCGTCTATCGCGCTCTGTATCGCAGCCGGCGCTTCCTCGTCATGGGCCGGCGACGACGTGCCGGTCATTAGCCGGCAAATCTCCGATTTCAGGATCGGCTCTTCGGAGATGCAATTCGGATCGCTGGAATTTCTCGGCGGGCTGGAGATGGTGTCCAGCCGAGCGCTGTTCGGCTCGCTCTCCTCCATCCGTTTCCGACCGGACCAAAAACATTTCGTCGTCGTGCTCGATACCGGCCAGTGGCTGACCGGCAGCATCGAGCGCGACGTCAAGGGCAGGCTTTCCGGCCTTTCGGATGTCGAGATCACGCCGATGAAGAACAGCGCCGGGCGCAGCTTCGAAGGCAAGGGACATATGGATGCCGAAGGCCTGGCGCTTGACGGCGACCGGATCCTGGTCTCCTTCGAGCAGGATCATCGCGTCGATGTCTATCCGGATCCCGGCTTTGCCGGCTCGGGAGCGATCGCCACTCTGCCGATTCTTATCCCGCGGAAGATGCTGGACGACAACCGCGGCATCGAAACCATCGCCGTGGCGCCGGCATCCAGCCCGTTGCGGGGTGGTGTGGTGGTCGTCTCCGAACGCGGTCTCGACAGCGACGGCAACCGGCTGGCGGCCATTCTCAGCGGTCCGCTGAAAGGACGTTTCTCGGTCGAGCGGGATGGCAGCTTCGACATCACCGACGGCGCCTTCCTGCCGAACGGCGACCTGCTGCTGCTGGAGCGCCGCTTCAACATGGCCGAAGGCATCGGCATGCGTCTTCGGCGCATCAAGGGCGCCGATATCAGGCCCGACGCCGTCGTTGACGGCGAATTGTTGCTGGAAGGCAATTTCAACTCGCAGATCGACAATATGGAAGGGCTCGATGCTTTCCAGGCGGCCGACGGCACGACCCATATCATCCTGGTGTCGGACGACAATCATTCGATCCTGCAGCGCAATCTGATGCTGGAATTCCGGCTTTCGGAAGAGGCCGCGTGGTCAGCGCCGAATTCCCGGAAGCGGAATTGATCTTAGCCATCGACCCGAAAATCGGAATCGATTTTCGGGTCGATGGCTAAGATCAAAATGTTAGAGCGTCCTTTGTGCGTCCTAAAGGACGCACGGCGCTCTAGACGTCAGACTGATGTCATATGCCTCGGCTATCACGCCGCAATCGGTCGGCTTGCGGCATAGGGAAAAGCAGCCTCGGAGGGAAGTTCGTGGTGCATATTCATGTCATGGGCGCGTCCGGTTCCGGCACGACATCGCTCGGCCGTGCGCTTGTCGAAAGCTCGACATCGCCCATCTCGACACCGACGACTTCTTCTGGTTGCCGACCGATCCGCCGTTCACCACGCCGAGGGATGCCGACGAGCGCATCGGGCTGCTGCTCGATGAGGTGGAGCGGCATGAAGGTTGGATCCTCTCCGGATCGGCGCTGAAATGGGGAAGGCCGGTTGAGCCGCTTTACGATCTGATCGTGTTCCTGACGATCGACCCGGAGCTTAGAATGGCGCGCATCCTTGCGCGGGAGATTTCCCGATACGGCAATAGAATCACGCCCGGCGGCGACATGGCCGCAAAAAGCGGGGAATTCCTGGAATGGGCGGCGAGCTACGATACGGCCGGTCCCGAACGCCGCAGCCTTGCGGCACATGAACAATGGCTGGAAACGCAGACAGCGCCGGTGCTGCGGCTCGATTCAACGCTGGGTATCGACGACCTGGCGGCAGAAGTGCTGCTGCATCCGGCTATCGCCGCCGGTGCGGTCCGGCGGCGTCCGTAACTTCAACTAGACTAGCTGGCGCGAGCGGCCTGCATCGGCCGCAGCACGTTCATCAGCGCGCCATAAGGCAGCAGCATGACGAGGCCGACGATCATCTTCACGGCGAAATCGCCGATCGCCCAGGAAATCCATCGCGGTGCCTCGGTGGCGAAAACGCCGAGGACGGGGGCTGCTTCGAGCGCAAAGGGATCGTTCGGGCCGAGGAAGACAAAAAACGCGGCGAAGGACAGCGAGAAGAACATCACCGTATCGAGCGCCGAGCCGATCAGCGAACCGACCAGCGGCGCGCGCCACCAGGCCTGGCGGCGAAGGCGGTTGAAGACGGCGATATCGAGCAGCTGGCCGGCGAGATAGGCCGAGCCGGAGGCGATGGCGATGCGCGGCACCGAGGTGAAGAAGGAGAGCGTCACACCGACGACGAAGCCGGCAAAGACGACCTTGCGGGCTGCCTGCGGGCCGAACTGACGGTTGGTCAGGTCGGTGATCAGGAAAGCGATCGGATAGGAGAAGGCGCCCCAGGTCAAGATGTCGGCGAGGTTGATGCCGGCGACTTCGGCGTTCAGCGGAAATTGGACGAGGAAGTTGGAGGCGACGACGACAAGCGTCATCAGCGCGACATAGGCAATGGTATAGCGAGTCTTCAGCATTTTTTTATCCTGGGTGATGCCACCAGTTGGAGAGACGGACCGGCAAAGCAAAAGGCTTGTCCGGTATTATCCGTTCAAGCCTTTTGAAGCCGTATGGAAGAAGGGCAGAAGCTTACGCAGCAGCGGCTTCGGCGGTCTTCTTGGCAATCTGACGGCGCAGCAGGCGGGCGCGCATCGACAGTTCGTTTTCGCTGGCCTTCAGCAGGAAGGCATCGAGGCCGCCACGATGCTCGACGGTGCGAAGAGCGGCAGCCGAAACGCGAAGACGATAACGCTGGTTGAGAGCGTCGGAAATCAGCGTTACCTGGCACAGGTTCGGCAGGAACCGGCGCTTGGTCTTGTTGTTGGCATGGCTGACATTGTTACCAGTCAGGACGGCCTTGCCGGTCAATTCGCACACGCGGGACATGGAACACCTATTCTTGTTTTTCTCGGGCCATCGAATTGCCACTTCCGGCAAAGCCAGACGCGCAATCCAACGGGCATGATTGGAAAGTTGCGGTTCTATAGTCAGGCAGGCTGCTCGCGTCAAGCCAAACCTTGGCCTTTCCCGCAATTCTGTCAAAAAGCTGCTGTTTTCTTCCCTTCGCGGCAGGAGTATACAGCGCTCAGCAGGGGCTGTCAGCGCGCAGCAAGACAAGGCTTTTTTCCATGGCTCATTCGGGCAGACGGATTTTCATTTCGGCCATCGCCGCGCTTCTTGCCATACCGGCATCGGCGGCCGAAATCCAGCATCGGACGGAATACCGGGTGGCGCTCGCCGGCCTGCCGATCGCGCGCGCCGCGTTCCTGACGCAGATCGAGGACGATCACAGCTACAAGATCGCCGGCGACATCAATTCCGCCGGTCTTGCCGATCTCATCACGACGATTTCGGCGAAGACCAGCGTTTCAGGCGTCGTGCGCAATGACAGGCTGCAGGCGCAGAAATATTCGCTCTACTACAAGAGCGGCAAGAAGAAGGCCCGGGTCTACGAGGTCAGCTACCGCAACGGCAACATCATCTCGGCGACGACGACACCGGCGCCGAAGCGTCCGAAGAACTGGATCGACGTCACGCCGCGCGACATGCGCTCGGTGCTCGATCCGATCTCCGGCCTGGTCTTTACCGGTGACACCAAGGTCTGCTCGCAGACGCTGCCGATCTTCGACGGCGAGACGCGCATGGATCTGGTGCTCTCGCCGAAGGGCGACGAGGATTTTTCCACCAATGGCTTCAAGGGCAAGGCAACCGTCTGCAGCGTGCGCTTCGTTCCGCGCTCGGGCTACAAAAAGGGCCGCAAGGACATCGACTATCTCAGCAAGAGCGATCGCATGGAAATCTGGTTTGCCAAGTCGGACGCGGCAAATGTATACGCTCCTGTCTATGTGCGCATTCCAACCGAATATGGAATGGTGACGATCACTGCCGTCAAATACGGCAGCAACAGCTGACGGGGCCTTCTGCCTCCGTGAAGGGGGACAGGTGAAGCTTCGCGCGACGTTGATCGGTTTTACTGCCATTCTGATGTGGTCGTTCCTGGCGTTGTTCACGGCCGCCTCCGGCAAGATGCCGCCGTTCCAGCTTTCGGCCGTCTGCTTTGCGATCGGCAGCATTCCCGGCCTTGTCGTGCTTACCCTCAATCCCGCGCGGCTGGCGCTGCTGAAGCAGCCGGCCAAGGTCTGGATAACCGGCATTGCAGGGCTGTTCGGCTATCATTTCCTCTATTTTACCGCGCTCCGGAACGCGCCGGCGGTGGAGGCGGGGCTGGTCGCCTATCTCTGGCCGCTGCTGATCGTCGTCGGTTCGGCGCTGCTGCCGGGCGAACGGCTGCGCTGGTATCATGTGGCGGGTGCGCTTGCCGGACTTTGCGGTACCTTCCTGATCGTTGGCCGCAACGGCGTCGAATTCGACGGCGCCTATGCCATCGGTTACGGTGCCGCCTTTCTCTGCGCCTTCACATGGTCCGGTTATTCGCTGCTGACGCGGCGTTTCGACGCCGTCTCTACGGATGTCGTCACCGGCTTCTGCCTTGCGACCGCCATCCTGTCGTTCGTCTGCCATCTCGGCCTCGAGACGACCGTCTGGCCGGCAACTGGTTTCGAGTGGGTCGCCATCGCCGGGCTCGGGCTCTTTCCGGTCGGGGCTGCCTTCTACGCCTGGGATTACGGCGTCAAGAACGGCGATATCCAGATTCTCGGCGCAGCAAGTTATGCAGCACCTCTGCTTTCGACGCTTATTCTGGTGCTGTTCGGATTTGCGGAGCCGAGCTGGCGCATTGCTCTCGCCTGCGTGCTCGTCACCGGCGGGGCGGTGCTCGCCGCTCAGGACATGTTCCGCCGCAAGGTCCAGCCGCCCGTGGCAGCCGAATGATCTCAGCCGCCGGGCTTCCAATCCGGCGGCGCCATCTCGAAGCTTGAAAATTCGAAGCCGGGCGAGACGGTGCAGCCGACCAGGGTGAAATCGCCGAGGGTTTCGGCCGATTGCCACCAATTGGCGGGAATGATCGCCTGCGGCCGCTCGCCGGCAGGAAGATTCGTTCCGAGCGTCAGGGTTTCGCTTGCCGTTCCGTCTTCCGAGCGGTGCAGCGAGAGCGGTGCGCCGGCGTAATAGTGCCAGACCTCGGCCGCATCGTGGACGCGATGCCAGTGCGAACGCTGTCCCGTGGTCAGCAGATAATAGATCGCCGTCGAGTGGCCGCGTTCTCCGCCCGCCGTATCGCGGAATGTCTGCACGTACCAGCCACCTTCAGGATGCGGCTGCATGCCGAGTTCGCGGATAATGTCCTCGGGCGACATCAGAAATTGTCCTTGCGCTTGCGGATCTCGGCAAAGACTTCCTCGTTGGTCTTGCCTTCCATCAGCAGATTGCGGCGGATCGCCGGATCGGCGGCGCGCAGGAACGGGTTGGTTTCCTTTTCCAGCCCCAATGTCGTCGGGATGGTGAATTTGCCGTCGGTGCGCAAGGCCTCGATCTCGGCGGCACGGCTCTTCAGGCGCCCATTGTCAGGATCGACGGTCAGCGCGAAGCGGGCATTGGACAATGTGTATTCATGGCCGAAATAGATGGCGGTCTCATCGGGCAACACGGAGAGTTTCTGCAGGGAATGCCACATATCGGCGGCCGGGCGTTCGAACAGCCGGCCGCAGCCGAGCGCAAACAGCGTGTCGGCGGCAAACAGCAGCTTGTCATCGACGAAGTGATAGCAGATGTGGCCGGCGGTGTGACCGGGTGTCTCGATGACGTTGACCGTGTGATCGCCGAAAAGGAAGCTGTCGCCATCGGCCATCGTCCGATCGAGGCCGGGAATGGCGACGGCCTCGTTGATCGGGCCGATGATCTCGCAGCCGAACTGTTCCTTCAGCGCCAGGTTGGCAGTAACATGGTCGGTGTGATGATGAGTGGTGAAGATATGCGTGATTTTCCAGCCGCGACGTGTCGCCGCTTCGAGGATCGGCGCCTCCTCCGGCGCATCGATCGCCGCGGTAAAGCCTGTCTCCGGATCGTGCACGAGAACGCCGAAATTGTCGGTGCGGCAGAGAAAAACGTCTAATTCCAAAGGTTTCATCGTTCAATAATCCCTTATCCCAGGAGTCTCGCGGAAATGTAGAGGTTCCGGCCTTGAAGTCCAACCGCCCGCTGATAACATTTGTCGCAATGCACGCCGATATCGTCGACTTACGCCAGTTCTATCATTCCGAGCTCGGACGTCTTGCCGAGCAGTCGATTGCCATGGCGCTGTCCTCGCTCTGGGTGCGGCTGCCGCAGGAGCGTCTGGTCGGTCTCGGTTATGCCGTGCCCTTCCTCGACCGTTTCCAGGCCGATACCGAGCGCACCTTCGCTTTCATGCCGGCCGGGCAGGGCGCGGTGAATTGGCCGATGGGCTCGCTCTCGACGACGGCGCTGATTTTCGACGAGGAACTGCCGCTGCCGGATTCGTCGATCGACCGGGTGCTGATGGTGCATTCGCTGGAATTTGCCGAAAGCCCGCGCGAGACGCTGAAGGAGCTCTGGCGGGTGCTGGCGCCGGGCGGACGGCTGGTCATCGTCGTGCCGAACCGGCGCGGTGTCTGGGCACGCATGGAGCATACGCCCTTCGGTTCGGGCCGCCCCTATTCCCGCGGTCAGCTGACAAATCTGCTGCGCGAGACGAACTTCACGCCGGGCGCGACGGCTGAAGCGCTGTTCTTCCCGCCCTCGAAGCTGAGAACCATCCTGCGCCTTCGCCGCGCCTTCGAGCGGATCGGCCGAACGCTGTGGCCGGCCTTCTCGGGCGTCATCATCGTCGAAGCGCAAAAGCGGCTCTATCAGGGGCTGCCGGTTGCGGCGCGGGCCTCCCGCCGCGTCTTCGTGCCGGTTCTCGCACCGCATGGCGTGCCGACCACACGCAGCAGGTAACGTCCCTCCCAGCGCTTCCCAACTGCTTGTGTCACGCCCATAGGTCTCGACAACAATCGCATTCCGCTTTAATGCCACTTGGTGTTTTTCAGCCCGGATTTCCGGCAATTCCAAGGTCGAACCCATGAGCGTTGAGATGAGCAAGCCCGTTCCGCGTCCCGGTATTCTCGATATCGCAGCCTATGTGCCGGGCAAGGAACATGCGCCGGGCGTTGCCCGCGTCTACAAGCTTTCGTCCAACGAAACGCCGCTCGGCGCCAGCCCAAAGGCAATCGAGGCCTTCAAGACGGTTGCCGACAATCTGGGGCGTTATCCTGACGGGCAGGCGATCGAACTGCGCGAGGCGATCGCCGCCGTGCACGGCCTCAATCCGGCAAACATCCTCTGCGGCAATGGTTCCGACGAGCTGCTCGGCCTGCTCTGCCATGTCTATCTCGGCGCCGGCGACGAGGGCATCATCACCGAGCACGGCTTCCTCGTCTACAAGATCCAGATCCTGGGCGCCGGCGCCACGCCTGTCGTCGTCAAGGAGAAGGACTATACCGTCGATGTCGATGCGATCCTTGCCGCGGTGACGGAGAAGACGAAGATCGTCTTCATCGCCAATCCCGGCAATCCAACCGGCACCTATGTTTCCGTCAGCGAGATCCGCCGCCTGCAGGCCGGACTGCCGAAACATGTCGTCCTCGTGCTCGATGCCGCCTATGCCGAATATGTGCGCCGCAACGATTATGAAGCCGGCATCGAGGTCGTATCCTCCTATGCCAACGTGGTGATGACCCGCACCTTCTCGAAGGCCTATGGTCTTGCGGCGCTGCGCGTCGGCTGGATGTATGCGCCCGCCGAGATCGTCGACGCACTGAACCGCGTCCGCGCGCCGTTCAACTTGAACGCGCCGGCAATCGCCGCTGCTGCCGCTGCCATCCGCGACCAGGCCTTCATCCAGCAGGCCGTCTCCTTCAACCAGATGTGGGTGGAGACGCTGACCCAGGCACTCGAAGCGATCGGCCTGAAGGTGACGCCGTCCGTCGCCAATTTCGTCCTCATCCATTTCCCGGAGATCGACGGCAAGCGCGCCGCGGATGCCGACGATTTGTTGACGAGCCGCGGCTACATCCTGCGCGCCGTACGCGGCTATGGCTTCGCCAATGCGCTGCGCATGAGCATCGGTCCCGAGGAGGCCAACCGTGGCGTGATTGCCGCGCTCACCGAATTCATGGGACATCAGGCATGAGCGTGCAGTTCGATCGGATCGCGCTGATCGGCATCGGCCTGATCGGCTCTTCGCTTGCCTACGATATCAGACGGCTTGGTCTTGCAACGGAGATCGTCGTCGCCACGCGCAGCCCCGATACGCTGAAGCGCGCGGAAGAACTCGGTCTCGGCGACAGCTACACGACGTCGTCGCAGGATGCCGTCAAGGATGCCGATCTGGTGATCGTCTCGGTGCCGGTCGGCGCTTCGGAAAGTGTGGCGAAGGAGATCTCGGCAAGCCTGAAGCCGGGGGCCATCGTCACCGATGTCGGTTCGACAAAGGCTTCTGTCATTGCGCAGATGCTGCCGCATATGCCTGATAATGTGCATTTCATCCCCGGTCATCCGCTGGCCGGCACCGAAAAATCCGGCCCGGATGCGGGCTTTCCCGGCCTCTTCGAAGGCCGCTGGTGCATCTTCACGCCGGTCGCAGGCACCGACGAGACGGCGCTGAAGCGGCTGCGCAGCTTCTGGGAAGCGCTGGGCTCGAAGGTCGACGAAATGGATGCCGAGCATCACGACAAGGTGCTCGCCATCGTCTCGCACCTGCCGCATATCATCGCCTACAATATCGTCGGCACTGCCGACGATCTGGAGACGGTGACGGAAACGGAAGTCATCAAATATTCCGCCTCGGGCTTTCGCGATTTCACCCGCCTTGCTGCCTCCGACCCGACGATGTGGCGCGACGTCTGCCTGCATAACCGCGATGCGATCCTCGAAATGCTGGCGCGCTTCTCGGAGGATCTCGCCTATCTGCAGCGCGCCATCCGTTGGGGCGAGGGCGACAAGATTTTCGAACTCTTCACCCGCACGCGCGCCATCCGCCGTTCGATCGTCCAGGCCGGCCAGGATGTCGACGCGCCGGATTTCGGCCGGCACGCGCTGGACAAGAAGTAGCCACCGCGATGGTGGAGGTGGCAAACGCGAGCCAGGCTGATATCGACTGGCTGGTGCGCGAGGATGGCAGCGCCGGTGAGGCATGGGTATCGCGCTGCGTCGCGCTCGGCGAATATCTGGTTGCCAGAGAGGCCGACGAGATCGTCGGCTTCCTGCGCTTCTCCCGCTTCTGGGGCAGGGTTCCCTATATGGAAATGATCCGCGTCTTGCCCGGCCACCGCTGGTCGGGCGTCGGCACGGCGCTGTTTCTCGCCTGGGAAGAAGCCATGCGCGACGACGGCGCCCGCCTGCTGATGACGTCGAGCGAATGCGACGAAAGCCGGCCCCAGGACTGGCATCGCCGCAACGGATTTTCCGAAACCGGCGCGATCGAATTGCCCGGCCTGCAATCGGTCCCGGAAGTCTTCTTCATCAAGCGAATAGCCTGAAGCGCATCGCGTCATGCGACGCGCTTCAGGCCTTTTCTATTTCCTATGCATCCCGTTATCCCAAAACCGCTGGACACTTTTGGGCGAGATGCATCAGATCGGCGGAATCCGGCCGAGCGGGATGAAACCGCTGACGGTGGCATTGCCACGATTGACGACGAGATCGACAGAGACCTTGTCGCTGCCGCCGGCAAGCGACTTCAGCAGCTTCGTCGCCGTGTTGACGCTTGAGGCGATATCGGGAAAGGCCTGTTTCAGGCTGTCGCCCCAGGGGCCGAGCCGTTCGATCTCCAGTTTGAATTTTCCCGAAAGGAAGCCCTGCTCGTCGAAGGAGAAGGGGCCGGTCAGCGTCATCACCTTGCCGTCGCCGATGTCGGCGACGATGCGGCGCAGTTCACCGGTGGCGCCATTGAGGCCGTTCCGGTCACTGCCGTCGATCAGGCCGGCCTTGCCGGCGACGGTCAGATCGATGCTCGCCGAGAATTTCGGGAAGATTTGCGGCCAGTCCTTGATCGCCGTGTTGGCGTCCTGCACGGAGATTGCACCATCCAGATCGGCGCCGTTCTGCCGCAGATGGATTTCGGTGCGAGCGGCATCGAAGCTCATGGTCTGGCCGGTGTAGGAAGAGACGGCCATCGCCTTCAGACCCTCGATGACCGTCGAGCTGCGGTCGACGCCCTGCAGCCTCGTCGCAAGGCTCGCCTGCAGGTTCGTCCATTGGGCCGAGATCGAAAGTCCGTTGCTGGTGCGGATCTCTGCCGGCGAATCGAGTTCCCAGACGATATTGCCGGGTGCGTAGACCTGTGCTGCCGAGCGCAGCGCGCCGAAGGTGGCGGAGACGCCGTTGACATTGTCGTCGACGTCGATCTTGGAGCAGAACAGGCCGATCCGGAAGGGATAGCCGCGGAATTCGATATTGGAGCATTCGCCGCTGACGCCTGCCTGGTCGCGCGGCGCGATCGCTTTCAGCACCGTGGTCTTCAGCGCTGAGGCCGCATAAAACCAGCCGCCGGTATAAAGCGCCATCACCAGGAGGACGCCCCCACCCAGCAACCAGAATTTCTTACCGCTGCCGGATTGGCTTGACGCTGCCATGATGTTCTCCAATGGTGAATCGCAAATGTGATTCCCGGTCTGGCGTGCGATATGGACGAATTTTGGGTATTTGGCTACGGTTCGCTGATGTGGAATCCGGGCTTCGAGTTCATGGAGCGGGCAGAGGCCCTGGTCTACGGTTACAGGCGCTCGCTCTGCGTCCGCTCCTTTGTCCATCGCGGCACCCGCGACAATCCGGGCCTGGTTCTCGGCCTCGACAGGGGTGGCGCCTGCCGCGGCATGGCTTTCCGCATTTCGCCGGAAAAATGGGATGAGGTGATCGATTATCTCCGCGCCCGCGAGCTGGTCACCAATGTCTACCTGGAGCGCCGGGTGCGGCTGCAGCTTGCCGGCCGGCGCCGGGTGGAGGCGGTCGCCTACATCACCGATCGTCAGCATGAGCAATATGCCGGCGCGCTCGATGCGCTTGCGGCGGCACGGGTGGTGAACGAAGCAAACGGCCAGTCAGGTCCGAATGATGCCTATGTCTTCAATACGCTTGCGCATCTGAAGCAGATGGGCATTCGCGACCATTGGCTGGAGCAGGTCGTCAACGAAGTGGAGCGGCTGCGCGCCGCCTGATCTCAGCCAGTGGCCGCGTTCAGCTTGCGCAGCTCGACCAGTTTTTCGACCGCCGTCGGCGGGAGCGGCAGATGCGGATTTTGCGCGACGGTCTCGAGCAGAAGCTCGTCGCTCGCCCGCTCCGATACCTCGATCAGATGGGCGAAAAAGGCGTCCGGATCCATTCCCGGCATGATCGGCGGCAGGATCCTCACCTTGAAATGGCCGGGATAACGTCGAATGCTCCGCCGCGGCCAGAAGAGGCCGGGATGCATGGCGACCGGCACGACGGGGAGGTTAAGGTCACGGTACATGCGGGCGATGCCGTATTTATAGACCGGTTCCGCGCCCGGCGGGCGGCGGGTGCCCTCGGGATAGATGATGAGCTGGCGCCCGGTCGAAAGCTCCTCCTTCGTGCGTTTCAGTACTTCCACCATCACCTTGCCGCGGGCGCCGCGATCGACCGGGATCATGCGCTGTTTCTTCGCATACCAGCCGAAGAGCGGAATCCACATGAGTTCGCGCTTCAGGATGTAGACGGGATCCTTCAGCCAGGGCAGCAGTGCGTAGGTATCCCAGAAGGACTGATGCTTCGGGGCCAGGATGTAACTGCCATCAGGCAGGTTCTCCAGCCCCTCGATCTCGAAGGTGGTGCCGACGATCACCCGCATCAGCCAGTGGTTGGAGCGCGCCCAGTTCTTCGGGATCGCATAGGCGATCTTGCGCGGCACGACAAAATAGTAGGGCGAGAACACGATCATCCGGATGATGAGGTTGGCGTAGAAGATCGTGTTGAAGAGAACGGAACGCAGGGCGATCATGAAACTTTCCCGAGGCATGCTCACGCGACCGGCCTACACGATATTGCCCGCCATAAAAAGCATTTGATGACGCCTCGATGTAAAAGCCGGAAGCAATTCCAGCAAAACTGCGCAGCAGTTTTGCGTCCGGAATTGCGCAAAAACAAGAAGATAGAGCATGACCCCGAAAGTCGGAGTCGATTTTCGGAAGGAATTATGCGCAACTTTCAAAGTGATGGACCGTACTTGCGCGTCCTATCGAAGCGCGGTGCTTTATTCCTGGCCGGACGCGTTTGCCGAGCGCAGCCCGGTGTGGCGGCCGAAGCCGGTGATGTTGCGGGCGCCGGTCAGCAGCACTTTCACATATTCGGCCAGCATGACGCGCATCGCATTCGGATCGGTGAACCAGTTGCGGCTCTTCAAATCCGAATTGACCACGGGATAAGCGATGAACTCGATGTCGGGATCGACATAGGAGAGTTCGGCAAGGCTTCGCGGCATGTGGTAATTGTTGGTGACGATCAGAACGCTCCGGTATCCCTTGGCGTGGATCCAGTTCGAAGCCTCCTCGGCATTGCCGATCGTGTCGATCGCATCGTAGCCGATATCGACACAGCAGGAGAAGAGATCGGCCGAACCCTGCGTCATCTTGCGGATCTGTGCCGGCGTCGTCGTCGGGTGGACGCCGGAGATGAGCAAGCGCTTGCCGGCACCCTTCTGCAGCAGCTCCACGGCCTGGTCGATGCGCTGGTAACCACCCGTCAGGACCACGATCGCATCCGCTTTCGGCTCGGCCGGCGGCCTGAGTGTCGTCACCGAATCGGCAAAACGCAGAAAACCGCCGAACACCAGGGCGATTGCCAGCAGGCAGCCAAAGCCGCCCCAGCGCAGCAGGCGGCGGATCGGCCCGCGCCGCGGCGGCAGACCCACCGGGCGATCAAGCTCCGGGTCCTGATGAATCGGGTTGGGTGTCGTATCTCCCATGGTCATGAATCGTGATTATACGCTGATTGCGGCGCGGAACAGACGCTTTCATGGCAAAAGGGCACGGTCACGATCAACTTCCGATGCCATCGGTGCGTGTCGGGTCCGAGCGTAGCGTATCGATTTCGTAGATCGTCCGCATGACGGTCAGCCGCGCGGTGAAGGTGGTGAGGAGCGCTATGACGATCATCGTCGCGAAGATGCCGGCATAACCGAGCACGCCGACGGAGAAGGTGCCGAAGAGCGCGGTCGCCTGGTCCGTTTCCGGGGTGGCGAGGGTGCGGCTCTGCCAGAAACCGGCGGTGGCGAAGAAGAGAGCGGCAAGCGCGCTGCCGATCGCCGAGCCCTTGAGGCTGATCTTCAGGAAATGCTTCTGGAATTCGGTGGCGACGAAGGAGCTTTCGGCGCCGACGAAATGCAGGACTTCGACGACGTGACGATTGCCCGACAGCGCGCCGCGCGTGGCGAAGACGACGGTGAGCACCATCGCCGTGAAAACCAGGAGCAGGATGCCGGTGCCGATCATCACAGTCGTGTGCGCCATGGACACCAGCCGATCAACCCAGGTGCGGTGATCGTCGAGGCTGGCCTGCGGGATACTGTCCTTGAGCAGCGCCCGCATCGAATCGAAATCCGGCGGATTGCTCTCATCGATGGTGATGATGACGAGGCGGGGAACGGGCAGATCCTTGAGATCGAGACCGGGGCCGAGCCAGGGTTCTAGCAGGCGAGCGGTCGCCGCCTCGTCGACGATCTGGCCGCTTTTGGTGCCGACGAAAGTCAGCGCCAGGTCGCGCGCCTGGGACAGCGCCTTTTCCATGTCGAGATTGTCGTCCGGCTTGATCTGAATGGTGATCTCGCGCGAAATCTGGCTCTCCCAGCTGGCCGCCGTCGAGCGCACCATGCTGACGCCGCCGAGCGTCAGGCAGGCGAGAAAGGCCATGATCGATATCACCACCATCAACGCACTGCCCTGGATATTGGAAGGCGGCAGGATCGGCGCGGTCGGGCGCACGCGCAATTCCGGCCGCTTCTGCTGGGTCTTGGCAGATGCTTTTTCGGGGTTTCTGGACGAGGGCTCAGTCATAAATATCGAGATGCCCCTCTGAGAGGATCATGCGGCGGGCTTCCACCTGCTCCATCAGCGCCAGGTCATGCGTGGCGATCACCACCGCCGTGCCGAGGCGGTTCAGCTCGAGGAAAAGATTGAGCAGGCGCTTGGCCATCGGCGGGTCGACATTGCCTGTGGGTTCGTCGGCCAGCAGCACTTCCGGCCGGTCCATCAGCGCCCGGGCGATTGCGGCGCGCTGCTTCTCGCCGCCGGAGAGCACGGGCGGCAGCACGTTGATGCGTTCGCCAAGACCGACCCATTTCAAGAGTTCCAGGACGTCGGTCTTGTAGGAGCTCTCATCCTTGCCCCGCACCCGTAAGGGCAAAGCGACATTCTCATAGGTGGTCAGATGGTCGAGGAGGCGGAAATCCTGGAAGACGATGCCGACGCGGCGGCGGAGAAGCGGCAGTTCGGGGCGGGGGATTTCGGAAATGTCGCGCCCGAACATGCGGATCAGGCCGCGTGTCGGCTGAAGCGACATGAAAAGCATCCGCAACAGCGACGTCTTGCCGGCGCCCGATGGACCCGTCAGGAACTGAAAGGATTTCTTCGGAATGTCGAAGGTCAGGTCCCGGAGGATTTCCGGGCCCATGCCATAGCGCAAACCGACATTCTCGAAGTGGATCAACGGGCAACTCAGTCTGTTGTGGGTTTCACCGCACGACTTGTTAACCAACACCGTTAACAGCCGGTAAATTTTGCTGGAAAGACGCCCGTTTGATGGCGATCTTTGCGAAGCATTAACCATTAAAATTTACGACTGAGCAGGATTCGTTTCAATGCCAAGATTTCCTCTGGCAGCGAAACCATGTGGACATCTGCGAGGCAGCCACCATGGAAGCATCCTCCTTCAGTCGCCGGACGCCGGGCCAGGCCTACGATTTCCTGCCGCCGGAACCTGTCAACCGTCAGTACCGCTCGGCGCGTCCTGCCGATATCTCCGACGCCGAATTCGTCACCCTCGGCAAAGTTCGGCCCAGGGAATTCAATGCAAGGACCTATAACGACAACCGCAAGCGCATGGCTGCTGCCGCAAACGCTGCACAGCCGCCGTTCATGCCGGCAATGGCTGCTTCCTTTCTGCAGACCGTGGAATCCTGGCTGCAGCGCGCATCGATGCAGAGCTTCGCAGCGCTGGTGCTGGCGCTCGTCGTGCTTGTCTTCGGGCTAACAGGTGGTTTTTCCGGCCTTTCCGGCGAGCGAGCCACGTCCGGAGCGTCGCTGCATTTCACCCATGTCACCGTGACGCCGCGTGATGCGAACGGCATGCGCGTGCTGGTCATCAACGGCATCATCGAAAACGACAGCGGCACGACGCAGACGGTGCATCCGATCCGCGCCGATCTCGTGACCGACGAGCGGCTGACCGCAAGCATCGTCATCAACCCGCCGGCCGATGTGATCTATGGCGGCCAAAGCCGGGGCTTCTCGGCTCGCGTCCAGCATGCCGGCGGAAAAATGCCGGAGGTCCGGCTTTCCTTCCTGCCACAGACGTAACAGGACACGGGATGGGCCGACTTTCGCGCCACAGGTCGCGCCAATCGCGCTAATTTCATAGTCGGCGAGGCTGTTTCAAGCTCGCATATGTGCTAACGGCTTACCTTCTTTTTCATGGAGCAAGCCCTTATGCCTGTCGTGCGCGGAAAAAACATCGAGCCGCTCTTCACCGCCGAGCAGATCGCCGAGCGCAATCATTCGATGGCGCGGGAGATCGCCAGCGGCCCGACCAAGGACCTGCTCGTCATCGCCGTGCTGAAGGGCTCCTTCATCTTCGCCGCCGACCTGATCCGCGCGCTGCATGATAGCGGGCTTGCCCCGGAGGTCGAGTTCATCACGCTGTCGAGCTACGGCATCGGTACGGTTTCTCAGGGCGTGCGCATCGTCAAGGATATCGACAGCGACGTGCATGGCCGCGACGTCCTGCTGATCGACGATATCCTTGAATCCGGCCGGACGCTGCTCTTTGCCAAGGAACTGCTCTTCGAGCGTGGTGCGCGCAACGTCACGATCGCCGTGCTGCTCGACAAGCGCGTCAAGCGCAAGGAAAAGCTGGAGGCTGATTATGTCGGCTTCGAATGCCCCGACTATTTTGTCGTCGGCTATGGCATGGATGTCGCCTATGCCTTTCGTGAACTGCCCTTTGTCGGCGTGGTGACCGGGGACGCCTGAGCGACTGCAAAGTGTTACAGTGCTTTTGCGCGTCTGAAAGACCCGTTGCGCTACTTTGCCGTTCGAGACGGGTTGTTAACCATCTCGTCCATCGCTTCACCATCTTTACCGATCGAAAAGGAAAGTCTGGTGATTTCCGTCGCGGGGCTGATACGGAGCGATGCACATATGGCAAGAATTCTGATTACGGAAGACGAGGACTCCCTGCGGTCCTTCGTGGCCCGGGCCCTGCGGCTTGATGGCCACGAGACCGATGAGGCGGCCGATGGGGCCGAGGGCTTGGAGAAGCTCAAAGACGGGGTCTACGATCTGCTGCTTTCAGATATCCGCATGCCGGTGATGGACGGCATTGAACTCGCCCATCAGGCAAAAGACGCTTTTCCTGGTTTGAAAATCCTGCTGATGACCGGCTATGCCGAACAGCGCGAACGGGCCGACGATCTTGCCGAAAAGATCATCGATGTCGTCGCCAAACCATTCGCGCTTCCCGAGATCCGCAAGGCTGTCGCCCGAGCGCTTGTCGCTTAGAACCAGCATACCAAAAGGCGTGATTTGGAGCGAAATCATGCTCCAATTCTTTGATTGAGATCACGATTCAGATTCCAGGCCGTTTCGGCCTGGAATGATTTTGTTCTAACGCGCCTGCTGTCGATCGCGTTGCGGTGAGTGGCCTACTGGATGTCCAGCAGCCGCTCGAGATAGCGCCGTTCCATTTCCTGCGGTGGATTGTTACCGAGCTTTTCGCGGATCGCGTCAAGGATTTCTCGCGCCCGCTGAACGTCGATTTCGTCAGGCACCTTCACGCTGTTGTCGCCGAAATCCGGCCCTTGGGGCCGGCGCGGCCGGCCGAGCGGGTCGCGGCCGTTCTGGTCGCCTTGACCCACCTGGCCGTTCGGACCTTGACCCTGCTGGCCCTGCTGCGCCTGCATCATCTGGTTCATCATGTCGCGGGCGCCCTGGCGAAGCGCTTCCAGCGCGCGGCCCTGGCCCTCGACGGCCGGTTGGCCGCGGCCCTGGCCGAGTTCGCGGCCAGCGCCTTCCATTTCACGCTGCGCCTGGCCAAAGCCGGGACCAGGCTTCATGCCCATCTCGCCGAGGCTCTTCTGCAATTCGCCGAGTTGCTTGCCGAGCGCGTCCTGCTGGGCGCGCAGCTGTTTCAGCGCCTCGCGCAGCTGCTCGGCCGTCATCTGGTCGGAGGGCTGCTGGCCTTCCTTGCCTTGCTGGCCCTGCTGCTGATCCTGTGGCTCGCCGTTCTCTCCGGGATTCATCTCGTCGAGCAGCGGATCGTTCTCGCCCATGTCAGGCTCGCCGCGCTGCATGCGATCCCTGAGCTGCTGGTCGAGCCGGAACGTCTGTTCCATCAGCTTCTGTTGGTCGCGCAGGATCTCGCCGAGCTTGTCGATCTGCTTGCGGGCCTCGCTGTTTTCCTGGCTCTGCTGGCCGCGCTGGGGACGGCCCGCCTGCAGGTTGTTCATCATGCGCTGCAATTCCGATAGCATCTGCTGGGCGGCGTCACGATTGCCGGAGCGGGCGAGATTCTCGATCTGGTCCATCATCCGTTCCAGATCCTGCTGACGCAGGATATTTTGCGCGTTCTGGTTCGGCTGCATCGGCGCGTTCTGCATGCGTTGGGCAAGCTCGGTCATATAGTCCTGCATCGCCTTACGCAGCTCGTCCATGAGCTTCTTGATCTCCGCGTCCGGAGCGTTGCGGTCCAACGCGTCGGCGAGGTTCTGCTGGGCCTCGCGCAGCTTGCGCTCGGCCAGCGAAAGATCGCCATCCTCCATGCCGAGGGCGATCTCCCATAGATATTGGGCCGTATCCTTCAGCGCATCCTCGCCCTTTGCGAGCTTCATGCGCGCCAAGGCGGATTCGAGCAGCAGGTAGTTGGTGAGCTTCGGTATCGTCTCCTCGGGACGGATGGTCAGTGCCTCGTTCAGGGCGATTGCCTGCGGCATCTTGCGCGTATCGAGCGCGAAAACCTGCCGCTCCTCGGCGACGGCCGCGGCAAGCGGCTCGTTGAAGGGCCGCGACGGCAGCACCATCTCATGCGGCGGGCTGCGGCCGGTCTGGCCGGCGGCATCCTTGGCGACGAGCGTGATGCGCACGCGCTTGCCGGCAAGCGGATGTTCGGTCAGGTTCCGGCTGGTCACGCCCTTGGCGTCGCGGGCGTTGCGGCGGGGAATATCCAGCCGGTATTCCGGCAGCGGATAGAGCGGCGTTGCCGTCGGATCGGTGTCGACGGGAACGATCTCCGCATGCGCCTCCTGGACCCCGTAATCGTCCTTGACCGTGAAACCGATTTCAAGCGCGCCATTGACGCTGGGCTTCGGCAGGCCGTCGAAGGCAATCTCCGGCGCCTTGTCGGGGAGCACATCGAAGCTCCAGCGCCGACCGTTGACCTCGAGTGCACCGTTCTCCTGGAGCTTCATCATATGCGTCTGCGCGACGAGAGCCTGGCTGGCGGGTGCTGCCGTCGGCTGCTCGCTGCCTGATGCCGCCGTCTGCTGCGGCTTGGTATCCGCCTGCACGGCGATATCCTGGGCCTCGCCGTTTGCCTTGCGGAACACGACTTTTTCGGCCGTCTTTCCGCCGCTGACCCGCACGGTAAGGCCCGAAAACTGCGGAATGCCGATCGGCGCCTGCTCGCTGCCGTCAGCCGTCAGATAGATCGGGGCGCGGCCGGTATAGGAAGGTGGCGTCACCCAGGCGTCGATGCGCACCGCCGGATCGCTGACCACTTGCTCGGGTGCTGCCTGCAACGCGTCGCGGATCGAGCCGCCGTTGATCGACAGCGAATAACCGAAGGCCGTGACGAGCAGCAGCGCCGGGACGGCGCGCAACGCAAAACGGTCATGCGCGGCGATATCAGGCCGTGGAAGTCCGGCATCGAGTGCTGCGATCTTTTCGGCCATGCGCGTCTGGTGCTCGCGCCAAAGCGCTCGGCCGAAGGGCGTATCGAAGGCCGGCTCGTCTTCCTGGACGGTGACCGGCTGGTGCGACAGGCCGTTGCGCTCCTCCAGCATGCGGTCGGCTTCTGCGACCCTCGGCCAGCGCAGGGCGCGGAAGGGGAGGAGCGAGACGAGAAAAGCACCGGCAAAGGCGATGAGCAGCAGGATGCGCAGCCAGTCCGGCACACTGCGGAAGAGGCCGAACCAGGAGGCGGAGAGATAAAAGGCAATGACGGATAGTACCGGCATCAGAGACGGCAGCAGCTGCTCGAAAAAGAGCACGATGCGCGCCAGCAGGCGTTTCGTCGTCACCAGCCGGGCAAGCGAGGGACGGAACGCAAATGCACCTTTCTTCTGCCGCGAGGGGCTTGTCATCGGTCCGGTCTCCGCGATCTGGCGTTCTGGAACAGAGGGCGCTTCCGGCGATTGCAGGGCAATACGCTCATGAACGAAAGGATAACACTCTTTGTGGCGAAGGCGAGGGCGAGCGGCCGGTATTACCGGCTTTTCACGTTTGTTCGCCAAAAAGTGATGGCTTGTTCAGTCGAGCCAGGCCGGAACGGAGTCGAGGCTGATCAGTTCGGCATAGGTTCTGCGCGGGCGAATCGTATGAAAATCGCTGCCCCTGACCAGAACTTCGGGCACCAGCAGGCGGCTGTTATAGGTGCCGGCCTGGACCGCGCCGTAGGCGCCGGCGGTGCTGACGGCCATCAGGTCGCCGGGCTTCGGCATCGCCATCTCGCGGTCGAGCGCCAGATAGTCGCCGGTCTCGCAGACGGGGCCGACGACATCGGCGCGGATGCGGGGAGCGTTAGCCGCCGAAATCGTTACCGGCCGAATCTCGTGATAGGCCTCGTAGAGCGTCGGGCGAATGAGATCGTTCATCGCGCCGTCGACGATGACGAAGGTCTTTTCGCCGCCATCTTTCACATAGAGGACCTCGGTCACGAGGATGCCGGCATTGCCGACGATCAGGCGGCCGGGCTCGGTGATGATCTTGCAGTTTAAGCCGCGCAGCTGGTTCTTGACGATTGCGGCATAGGCATCCGGCAGCGGCGGCGGATTGTTGTCGTCCTTGTAGGGGATGCCGAGGCCGCCGCCGATATCGACGTGGTGGATGGTGTGTCCGTCGGCGCGGAGCGTCGCGACAAGGTCGTGCAGCAGTCTGAAGGCGTCGTCGAAGGGCTGCAATTCGGTGATCTGGCTGCCGATATGCATGTCGATGCCGGTGACCTCGATGCCCGGCAGCCTGGCGGCATGGGCATAGATGGCGCGGGCGCGCTCCCAGGAGATGCCGAACTTGTTTTCCTTCTTGCCGGTCGAGATCTTGGAATGCGTCTTTGCATCGACATCAGGGTTGATGCGGAAGGAGACTGGCGCTTTCTTGCCCGCGCTGACGGCGCGCTGATTGAGGATCTCGAGTTCAGGCTCGGATTCGACGTTGAAACAGTAAATGCCGGCTTCGAGGGCGAAATCCATCTCGGACGGCGTCTTGCCGACACCTGAGAACATGATGCGGTTTGCCGGAATATCGGCGGCAAGCGCGCGGCGCAGCTCTCCCTCCGAGACGACGTCGATGCCGGCGCCGAGGCGGCCCAGCGTCTTCAGCACCGCCTGGTTCGAATTCGCCTTCATCGCATAGCAGACCATAGAGTCCATGTCGGCGAAGGCTTCCGAAAAGACGCGGTAATGGCGCTCCAGCGTCGCGGTGGAGTAGACGTAGAAAGGGGTGCCGACCGCCTTGGCGATCTCGGGAACGGGGACGTTCTCCGCATGAAGGACGCCGTCGCGGTACTCGAAATGGTTCACGGGCTTATGCCTTAAAGAAGGGGATCGAGAAGGAAGGGCTTGTCGACGGTTCCCGGCCGTTTCGTCGGCTTGGACACGTCGCCTTCCTTGGTTGCCGCAGCGCTCGGCGGATCGAGGTCGCCCTTGCGCCCGCATCCGGCAACGGCAAGGCCGATGACGGCGAGAACCGCCGTCAGGCGGACGAGGTGCGGCAAGCTCTTCATGGATATCCTCTTTTGCGGCATGTGACGGCATCATTCATATCGGATGATGGAGATCTTCATAGCGAAGTTTATCTGCCTTGTGCACCCTGATTGTTGGCGGTCTTTGCGCGCCCCGCAGGAAGGGCGCGGCGGCTTTTCGCCACGCCTGGTATCTCTTAGTTGCGGGCGCGCCAGAAGGCGATCTGCCTGCGCACTTCGGACGGCGCGGTGCCGCCGAAGCTCTTGCGGCTGGCGACCGAGGCCTCGACGGTCAGCACGCCGTAGACCTTGTCGGTGATGTCGGGATGGATCGCCTGCAGATCGGGGAGCGGCAGCTCGGCAAGGTCGCAGCCCTTGCTTTCGGCGAGCGCTACGGCGCGGCCGGTGACGTGATGGGCGTCGCGGAAGGGGAGGCCCGCTTCGCGCACCAGCCAGTCGGCAAGATCGGTCGCCGTCGAATAGCCGGAGCCGGCCGCCGCCTTCATGCGCGCGGTGTTAACGGTCATGTCGCGCACCATGCCGGTCATGGCGGCGATTGCCAGTTCCAGGCTCTCGGCAGCGTCGAAGACCTGTTCCTTGTCTTCCTGCATGTCTTTGGAATAAGCGAGCGGCAGGCCCTTCATGATCGTCAGCAACGCCACCAGCGAGCCGTTGATGCGGCCGGTCTTGGCGCGCACCAGTTCGGCGGCATCCGGGTTCTTCTTCTGCGGCATGATCGAGGAGCCGGTCGAGAAAGCGTCGGACAGGCGCACAAAACCGAATTGCGGGGTCGACCAGATGACGATCTCTTCTGCCAGACGCGACAGGTGCATGCCCGCAATCGCCGCGATCGACAGGAATTCGATGGCGAAATCGCGGTCGGAGACCGTATCGATGGAGTTGCGGGTCGGCTCGCGGAAACCGAGCGCCTTGGCCGTCATGTGGCGGTCGATCGGATAGCCGGTGCCGGCAAGTGCGGCGGCACCGATCGGGCTTTCATCCAGATGCTCGATGGCGTGGCGCACGCGCGAGCGATCGCGGCCGAACATTTCAACATAGGCCATGCAGTGATGGCCGAAGGTAACGGGCTGGGCGGTCTGCAGATGGGTGAAGCCCGGCATGACGCTTTCGGCATGTTCTTCGGCGCGGTCGAGGAAAGCCGCGATCAGGTTGGTCAGCATCTGCTCGGTCTTCTGCAGCTCTTCCTTCACCCAGAGACGGAAGTCGAGCGCCACCTGATCATTGCGCGAGCGGGCGGTGTGCAACCGGCCGGCGGCCGGCCCGATCAGCGTCGCCAGGCGTGCTTCGACATTCATATGGATGTCTTCGAGCTGGCGCGAAAATTCGAAATTGCCGCTTTCGATTTCTGACAGGATCGTGTTTAGCCCGTGAACGATCTTGTCCTTATCGTCAGTGGAAATGATCCCCTGATGGGCGAGCATCGTCGCATGGGCAATCGAACCGCGGATATCCTGCGCGAATAGCTTCTTGTCGAAACCGATCGAGGCATTTATCTCCTCCATGATCGCGTCTGGGCCGGAGGCGAAGCGACCGCCCCACATCTGGTTGGAGGATTTGGTGTCCGTGGTGTCGTCGGCCATGAAGGTGTCCGCCTTGAGGATGCATGTCCAGGAGAATGAAATGACGACAAGAAAACCCCTCGGGCTGCCATCCCTGAAATGGATCGCGATGGCCGCCATTGCGGGTGTCGTTGCCGGTGCGGCAGCGGTATACGTGAAGGAGACGGGGATTGGCAATGGCGGCGGCGAAACGGCGTCAGCCGAATGCAAGCTTGCGAGGGATCGCGTCGCCAGCGTCACACCGCTGATGAAGGGACAGGTGGCCGCCATGGTCGCCGCCTATGAGCCTCGGAAACTGACTGCGGTCTCCTTCAACGGGCCGGACGGCAAGCCGCTGACGCTCGATCATTTCGCCGGCAAGACCGTGCTTCTCAATCTCTGGGCGACATGGTGCGTTCCCTGCCGCGAGGAGATGCCGGCGCTGAACGCGCTCGAGAAGGAGATGGGCAGCGACAGGTTCCAGGTGGTGCCGGTCAATATCGATAGCGGCGACGACGAGAAGCCGAAGACGTTCCTCACCGAGATCGGCGTCGATGCGCTGCAGCTCTATCGCGACAATACGATTTCGGTGTTCAACAATCTGAAGAAGGAGGGCCTCGCCATGGGGCTGCCGGTGACGCTGCTGATCGATGACAAGGGATGCCTGATTTCGGCGATGAACGGGCCGGCTGCCTGGGACAGCGAGGATGCCAAGGCTTTGATCAAGGGCGCGATCGGGTCGTAGGGCCGCGAACGGCCAACCCTCCTGCATGAAAATAGTGCTTCGAGCAGCAGGTGTTTACCGCGTCGGGACCGGCACTTCACCGCGATAGTCATAGAAGCCGCGGCCGGACTTGCGTCCGAGCCAGCCGGCTTCGACATATTTTACCAGCAGCGGGCAGGGACGATATTTCGAATCCGCCAGGCCGTCATGCAGCACCTGCATGATCGAGAGGCAGGTGTCGAGGCCGATGAAATCGGCAAGCTGCAGCGGTCCCATCGGATGGTTGGCGCCGAGCTTCATCGCTGTATCGATGGCGTCGACCGTGCCGACGCCTTCATAGAGCGTGTAGATCGCTTCGTTGATCATCGGCAGCAGGATGCGGTTGACGATGAAGGCCGGGAAATCCTCGGCGACGGTGATGGTCTTTTCCAGCGTGCCGACGAATTCCTTGGCGGCGGAAAAGGTCTTCTCGTCGGTCGCGATGCCGCGCACCAGTTCGACCAGCTTCATCACCGGCACCGGGTTCATGAAATGTATGCCCATGAAGCGCTCGGGGCGGTCGGTGGCGGCAGCAAGCCGGGTGATGGACAGGGAAGAGGTGTTGGTGGCAAGCAGTGCTTCCGGCTTCAGGACCGGACAGACCTGCGTATAGATCTTGCGCTTGACCGTTTCATCCTCGGTGGCGGCCTCGATGACGAGATCGGAGGGGGCGAGATCATTGACATCGGACGAGCCTGTGATGAGCGACAAGGTCGACTTGCGCTCCTCTTCGGTCATCTTGCCGTTCGTCACCAGGCGGGCCAGGTTGCCGTTGATGGTGGCAAGGCCGGATTCGATGCGGTCCTGCGAGAGATCGTAGATGTGAACCCTGTAACCTGCGGCGGCCGAAACATGCGCGATGCCGCAGCCCATCTGACCGGCACCGATAATACCAATATTCTTCAACACCGCATTCATCTCCAAACCCCCGCACGGCATGCGCCCCCGCGCCGCCGCATTTTTCTAGCAATACTGCCGGACGAAGGATCGCCCGGCAGCAGTAGTAGCCCGATAAAATATAATTTTCCAGTCATTCGCAAGTGCGAAAGAAAAGCATTTGGCGCGGTCAGAGCGCCTTTTGCAATTCCGGCAGGGCGTCGAAGAGATCGGCGACCAATCCGTAGTCGGCGACCTGGAAGATCGGCGCCTCCTCGTCCTTGTTGATGGCGACGATCACCTTCGAATCCTTCATGCCGGCCAGATGCTGGATGGCGCCTGAAATGCCGCAGGCGATATAGAGCTGCGGCGCGACCACCTTGCCGGTCTGGCCGACCTGCCAGTCGTTCGGCGCATAACCGGCATCGACGGCGGCTCTGGATGCACCGACGGCAGCGCCGAGCTTGTCGGCCAGCGGCAGGATGACCTCCTTGAACTTCTCCGCCGAGCCGAGCGCACGGCCACCGGAAATGATGATTTTGGCAGAGGTCAGTTCCGGGCGATCGGAGGCCGACAGCGCGTCCCTGACGAAGGTCGACAGTCCCGGATCGGAAACCGCCGGGATCCCTTCGACGGTGGCCGAACCACCCTCCGGCGCAGAGGCGAAGGATGCGGTGCGCACGGTGATGACCTTCTTGGCATCGCTCGCCTGTACCGTCTGGATGGCATTGCCGGCATAGATCGGCCGCTTGAAGGTATCGGACGAGATCACCTCGATGATCTCCGAGACCTGGGCAACGTCGAGAAGAGCAGCGACGCGCGGCAGAACATTCTTGCCGACCGAGGTGGCAGCCGAGATGATCGTGTCGTAGCTTCCCGCCAGCGAGACGATCAGGTCGGCCAGCGGTTCGGCCAGATTGTTGGCCAGTTCGTCGCTTTCGGCCAGCAGCACCTTGGATACGCCGGCAAGCTTGGCGGCGGCATCGGCAGCAGCCTTGGCAGCCTTGCCGGCGACGAGGATGTGAATATCGCTTGCTTGGTCCTTGGCAATCTTTGCGGCAGCCGTCAGCGTCTTGGCGGTCTGATCGGACAGGCTTGCATTGTCGTGGTCAGCCAGAAGAAGAATGGCCATGATGATATCTCCCTAGTTCTGGCTTAAAGCACGCCGGCTTCGTTCTTGAGCTTGTCGATGAGTTCGGCGACCGACTTGACCTTGACGCCGGCCTTGCGGCCGGACGGCTCCTCGGTCTTCAACACCTTGAGACGTGGCGTGGTGGAGACACCGAAGTCGCTTGGCGTCTTCTTGTCGAGCGGCTTCTTCTTCGCCTTCATGATATTCGGCAGCGAGGCATAGCGCGGTTCGTTCAAGCGCAGATCGGTGGTGACGACCGCCGGCAGCTTGATCTCGATCGTCTGCAGGCCGCCATCGACTTCGCGGGTCACCTGAGCCTTGCCGTCACCGATCTCGATTTTCGAGGCGAAGGTTGCCTGGGCGGTTCCGAGCAATGCCGCCAGCATCTGGCCGGTCTGGTTCGAATCGTCATCGATCGCCTGCTTGCCAACGATGATCAGACCGGGCTGTTCGGCATCGGCCACAGCCTTCAAGATCTTGGCGACAGTGAGCGGCTCGATCTGATCGTCGGTCTCGACCAGGATCGCCCGGTCGGCGCCCATCGCAAGTGCGGTCCGCAGCGTCTCCTCAGCCTTGGCAGGACCGATCGAGACGACGACCACTTCCTCGCACTTGCCGGCTTCCTTCAGCCGCAGCGCCTCTTCCACCGAGATCTCGTCGAACGGGTTCATCGACATCTTCACATTGGCAAGCTCGACACCCGTGCCATCCGGCTTCACCCGGATCTTCACGTTGTAGTCGACAACCCGTTTGACTGGGACGAGTATCTTCATGGGGTCCTTCCTTCAGGAGAAACTGGCTTCAGAGACTTTTTTTGAAAATGCGCGCTTGGGCGCCGCTCCGATTGTCGAATGGCGACATGGATACGCGTTTTTCCTCCAAATTCAACGCTTGCATGACGCCGGCAGGCAATTTGCCTCGGCAATATATGAACGTTTACGTTCACGTCAATATTGTCGTCAGCGGCGGCCCCAGGGAAATCGCTGCGCCGTCCGTCCGTCCGTGCCGGCTGCGATGGCCGGGCCGGCGCCTGGGTCGTTTCTGACGGCGCGGGGCGTGACGATCTGCCGGTCGAAGAGCGGCACGCCAGGCCGGCGCAACACCAGGATCAGGAAAGCCCCGGCCAGGATGCCGCCGACATGCGCGCCCCAGGAAACGTCGCCGTCAGGTGCGATCGCCAGCATGAAAAACTGCTGCCCGATCCACAGAAGCAGCGGCACGAAGGCCGGCAGGGGCAACGGCACACGGAAAAACACCAGCACCCAGACCCTGACGCGCGGATGCAGCATGACATAGGCGGCAACGACGCCGGAGACCGCCCCCGATGCGCCGACCAACGGCGCTTCCGAGGTCATGGTCAGCAGGCCGTGGCAGAGCGCGCCGGCGGCCGCGCAAACGAGATAGAAAATCAGGAAGCGCAGATGTCCCATCGCATCCTCGACATTATCGCCGAAGACCCAGAGGAAGATCATGTTGCCGGCCAGATGCCAGAAGCCGGTGTGGACGAAGGCATAGGTAAGGTAGGTCAGCGGTTCCGGCACGATTTCGAGCCCCTGAGCCAGCATCGCATGGCCGAAGGCGATTGCCGGGATATAGCCGAGCCCGACAGTCGTCGCCTGGGCTGCCTGTTCGCTCTCCAGGCTGGTCAAAAGCCAGACCGCGATATTCAGCGCGATCAGTGCGAGCGTCACCCACTGAACTTTGATATGTTTCAGCGTATTGGCATCGTGAAGTGGTATGAACATAAAGGCCCCCCGGCGATCGTGATCGAGGCAAGCCTATCTGTTTTTTCCGGGAACCCAAAGCACATCCGCACGGCCCTGGTCGTTTGCATGACGTGCGGCGACGAAGAGGAAATCGGAGAGGCGGTTGACATATTTCATCGCCGGCTCACCGACGATTTCGCCGTCGGTGCGAGCAAGCTCGACCATCAAACGTTCGGCGCGCCGCGCAATCGTGCGGGCAATATGCAGATGTGCCGCGGCCGGACTGCCACCTGGCAGGATGAAGGATTTCAGCGGCTCCAAATCGGCGTTCAACTGGTCGATATCGTGCTCGACGCGGTCGACCTGCGTCTCGGCGATCCGCAGCGGCTCGTAGGCCGGCGGCTCACCGGTGTCGGGGGTGGCGAGATCGGCGCCGAGATCGAAGAGATCGTTCTGGATCGACATCAGCATGGCGTCGAGTTCAGGCAAGCCGGCCGTGTGCAGCCGCGCCATGCCGATCGCGGAATTGGCCTCGTCAATGGTGCCGTAAGCCTCGACGCGCAGATCGTCTTTGAGCCGGCGCGGACCGGACACCAGCCCGGTCGTACCGTCATCGCCTGTTTTCGTGTAGATCTTGTTGAGCTTGACCATGGTTTCCCCCTTGAATCCCGGTCAGGTCGGGCGGCCGCCGCCGGTCAGCCACAGCGTCACCATGATCAGGACGACGGCGATCGCCTGCAACAGCACACGAAGCTGCATCAGCTTGTTGGAACGGTTGGGATCGCCGCCCTTCATCATGTTGAAGAGGCCGCGGATCAGGACGAGGGCGACGAGGCCCATAACGATGATCGCGAGAATATAGGTGACTGTGGACATGGCGTTCAGCTTTCTCAGTCAGTCCGTCCAGCGCATCAGGCGGTAGAAGAGGTCTGCCGGAAGCAGCCGCTTCAGGAACATGCCCTGCTTAGCCGGAGTCGTTACGGGATAATGTGGCCTCGGATTTTTCGAGTTCAATGCGTGTTTCAACACGGAATAGACCGCTTCCGGGCCAAGTTTATGGCGGTTGACCGGCCCCGATCCGTCGAGTCTCGCCAGTTGCCTGATGTAATCGACCGCGTACGGCGAATTCTCGAGGTCGATATGTTCCTTGATCTTTGCGAGCGCATTGGCAGTGAAGCGCGTGGCGATCGGTCCCGGCTCGATCAGGCTGACATGGATGCCACTGCCCTGCAGCTCCATGCGCAGGGTGATGCTGAGGCCTTCGAGCGCGAATTTGGACGCGGTGTAGGCGCCGCGGTAGCGATAGGGGACGACGCCAAGGATCGACGAGCATTGCACGATCCGGCCTTGGCCACGTTTGCGCATCGGCGGAATGACCTGCCGCGTCAGTTCATGCCAGCCGAAGAAATTCGCCTCGAACTGCGCGCGCAGCGTTGCCGTCGACAGATCCTCGATGGCGCCCGGCTGGCCGTAGGCGCCGTTATTGAAGAGTGCGTCGATGCGACCGCCGCTGCGTTCCAGAACCGCGCTGACCAGGTCGGAAATGGTCTCGGTCCTGGCATAGTCCATCAGAAAGGCTTCGATGCCGTCCGCTTCCAACCCCTTGAGATCGTCCGGCTTGCGCACCGTTGCGAAGACACGCCAGCCATCGGCTTTCAGCGCCCGCGCGCAATGAGCGCCGATACCGGACGAACATCCGGTCACGACGATGGTGCGCTCTCCCGCCATGGAATGATTCCTGTACAAAATGGGACTCGTTTCCCATATTCGGCCAGAGGATACAATCTGGAAAGCCGGAGACGGAATGCCGAAGGTGCTACGCACGATCTACGACGTGGTCTATGACGCGATCTGTCACATGGTCGAGGACGACGGCTTCGCCATGGCAAGCCATGTGGCGCTGTCGAGCCTGCTTGCGGTTTTCCCCTTCCTGATCTTCGGCACGGCGCTTGCAAGCTTCCTCGGCGCCGATCAATTTTCCTCGACCGCCATCCACCTGATCTTCGACACCTGGCCCGAGGCGATCGCCAAACCGCTCGCCGACCAGGTGCTGCAGGTGCTGACCATTCCGCGCGGCGGGCTGCTGACGATCTCGGTGCTGGCGGCCGCCTATTTCGCCTCGAACGGTGTCGAGGCGCTGCGCATTTCGCTCAATCGCGCCTATCGGGTGCAGGAAACGCGGCCCTGGTATTTCACCCGTCTCGCCAGCCTGGGCTACGTGCTAATCGCGGTCATCATCTTCACAGCGATCAGCATTCTGCTGGTCGCCCTACCGCTGGCGCTCGATTATTCGAGGAAATGGTTTCCGCTGTTTGCCGATACGCTCGACATCGTCTTCAGCTGGCGCATTTACGGCACGCTGGTGGTTCTGACCGTTGGACTGCTGGTCATGCATCTCTGGCTGCCGGCCGGTAAGCGGCGGGTCTTCGACGTCATTCCCGGGGTGCTGCTGACGCTGCTTCTCTGGCTCGCCGGCGCGCTGATCTTTGCCTATTATCTGGCGACCTTCGCCAATTATACGGCAACCTATGCTGGTCTCGCCTCCGTCATGATCGTGTTGATCTTCCTCTACATGGTCGGCGTCATCTTCATTATCGGCGCGGAACTCAACGCGGCGCTGATCAAGTTCCGCGTCTTCCGGATGTTCTCCCGCACGCTTTCGATCGTTGGCAGAGAGCGTGTCGAAAGGCAATCAGAGCCCGACAAGGCGGCGAATATCCGCCCCTGACATGCCCCGGGCACGCAATTCGCCAAGCCCGCTGTCGCCTTGGCTTTTCGAAAGCTTGCGGCCGTCGGCGTCGAGAATGAGACGATGATGGTGATAGGCCGGCTGCGGCAGGCCGAGCAGCACCTGCAACAGCCGGTGCACCGATGTCGCGTGGAAGAGGTCGAGCCCACGCACGACATGGGTGACGCCCTGCAGCGCATCGTCGATGACCACGGACAGATGATAGCTCGATGGCGCATCAGAGCGCGACAGGATGACATCGCCCCAGACGTCGGGCTCGGCGGCGATCTCACCTGTCCTGCCGTCGCCGGTTTCCGTCCAGAACAGCAGTTCGCCGGTCAGGTCGAGCGCTTTACGCATATCGAGGCGCCAGGCATGTTTCTTTCCTGAGGTCAGCATGTCCCGCCATTCGTCTGTCGGACGCTCGCGATCATTTGCGGGATAATGCGGAGTGCCGTCGGGATCGCGCGGCCAGGGTTCACCCGCCGCCTCGTAGGCGACGACGCGCGCCTTTACCTCGCCGCGCGTCAGAAAGGCCGGATAGACCAGTCCGCGCTCGATCAGCGCATGCAACGCCGCCTGATATTCGGGAAAATGTTCCGACTGGCGCCGCACCGGGCTTTCCCAGCTGATACCGAGCCATTCGAGGTCCCTGAGAATGCCGGCCTCGAACTCGGGCGTGCAGCGCGTCTGGTCGATATCCTCGATGCGCAGCAGCAGGCGGCCTTGTTCGGCCTCCGCCATGTCGCGGTTCAAGAGGGCCGAGAGGGCATGTCCGAGATGCAGCGGTCCGTTGGGGCTCGGCGCAAAACGAAAGACGGGTTTTTGACGCTCACTCGTGGTCATGCTTTCTTCTGCCATGGATTCGGCTTTTGAACCACTGCGAGGCAAAGTGCAGATCATCCGCAACGACGACGATGTCAGGCATGGGCTCGAAGCGCTGCTTCGCCTCGATCCGCGCCTTGCGCCTGTAGTCACTGAGGCCGGGCCCATTCCGCTGCGGTTGCGCGAGCCCGGCTTTGCCGGTCTTGCCCATATCATCGTCTCGCAGATGGTGTCGCGCGCCAGCGCCGAGGCGATCTGGCGGCGCATGCTGCCGGTGGACGGTTCGCTGACGGCCGAAGGTTACGCACTGCTTCACACCGAGGCCTGGCGCGAATTTGGCCTGTCGCGCGCCAAGGCCGAGACGCTGTCGCGGATCGCCGACGCGGTCGCCTCCGGCCGCCTCGATCTCTCCGGGCTCTGCCTTAAGCCGCCGGGCGAGGCGCTTGGCGAATTGACCGCACTGAAGGGCGTCGGGCCGTGGACGGCAGAGGTCTATCTGATGTTTTGCGGCGGCCATGCCGATGTTTTCCCGGCCGGCGATGTCGCGCTGCAGAATGCCGTGGGGGCGGCATTCGGTCTTGCAGCACGGCCGCAGGCGAAGGCGCTTGCTGAGCTTTCGGAAGTCTGGTCGCCGTGGCGCTCGGTGGCGGCACGGCTTTTCTGGGCCTACTACGCCACGAAGATGCGCCGTGACATGGTGCCGATCGGCTGATCGGCAACACTCTTCAAATTGCCTTTATCCTCTGAATTTATTGGACTTCACAATCCTGTAACAACCGGCCTAATATACAGGTGCAGATGCCGAATCGATCAGGAGAGTCCCTTGACGATTGCAGTCTCCCCACAGGCCCTGCCGGCGCTCGTCCTGAACGCTGACTACCGGCCGCTGAGTTATTACCCCTTGTCGTTGTGGTCCTGGCAGGACGCGATCAAGGCGGTATTTCTCGACCGTGTGAACATCATTGCAGAATATGAACATTCGGTTTCTTCGCCGAGCTTTTCGATGCGTCTTCCGAGTGTCGTGTGCCTGAAGACTTACGTTCAGCCGTCCCGTAATCCCGCTTTCACCCGGTTCAACGTCTTCCTGCGCGACCGGTTCGAATGCCAGTATTGCGGCGCCCATGACGACCTGACCTTCGACCACGTCACCCCGCGTGCCCATGGCGGCGAGACCACCTGGGAAAATGTCGTGGCAGCCTGCTCGCCCTGCAATCTGCGCAAGGGCAGCAAGCTTCCGAAGCAGGCAGGCATGTTCCCGGCGCAGAAGCCCTACCAGCCGACGGTGCAGGATCTGCACAATAACGGCCGGCTGTTCCCGCCGAACTATCTGCATGAAAGCTGGCTCGACTATCTCTACTGGGATACCGAACTGCAGCCCTGATCGAACGACCTGCAACGCCGCGCGTCTTTCAAGAGGCGCAAGGACGCTGCAGCACTTCGAATGCTGCATAATTTTATCAGGCGGCCTTGCGAACGCCGACAAAGGCAAAGGCTGCGAGCAGGATTCCGGCAATCACGTTCCAGCCCGCAAAAGACAGGCCGAGCACGCGCAGCGCCGCATCGGTGCAGGACGGCCCCTTGATTGTGTTGAGCTCACCGAGCAGATCGCCGGCATTGGTCGTCATGCTGCTTGCCGTCGTCGAGCAGGTGGCCGGGCCGGGCCAGAAGTGCCATTCGACACCGGCGTGATAAACACCCATGCCTGCCGTCACCAGCATCAGCATGCCGGCCGCGAGAATGAGCGCCCGGGTGATCCAGTTCGGCAGGCCGACGAGTTCGGAGATGGCGGCCAAGATCGCGATCGGGATGGCGTAATAATAGGGCTGGCGCTGCAACAGGCAGAGCGCGCAGGGGATATAACCGCCGATATACTGGAAGCCGAGCGCGGTGCCGACCGCCGCCGCCATGCCGATGGCGAGCAACAGGGAATAGATAAAGCCGGGGCGGGCGAGCGGCGAGGAAGTGGCAGTCATGGCGGAACTCCGCGACGTTGGTAGAGCATGAGATGCGAATTCAGATTTTAGGCCTATTCGGCCAAAAATCATTCTCGCCTAGTGAGCGAGATAGCGGTAGGCGAGGTATAACACGATCACGGCGGCGGCGCCGATGCCGACGATCTGGCCGAGCCGCTTCTCGATGAAATCACGGATCGGCTCGCCATAGCGGCGCAGCAGCCAGGCGAGGAAGAGGAAACGCGCGCCGCGCGCGACGATCGCCGAGACGATGAAAAGCCCCAGATTGACGTGGATGACGCCGGACAGGATGGTGACGATCTTGATCGGCGGCAGATGCGCAAGACCCGAGGTGACGAGCAGCAGCAGGATCGTCTCGTAGGTGACATAGGCCTTCATCTGCTCGAAGGCTTCGAGCTTGCCGTAGAATTCCAGGATCGGCCGCGCCACCGTCTCATAGGCGTAATAACCGAGCGCCCAGCCGGCGATGCCGCCGAGTACGGAGGCGACAGTCGCAATCAACGCATAGCGATAGGAGCGTTCCGGCTTGGCAAGCGCCATCGGCAGAAAGAGCACATCGGCGGGGACGAGAAAGACGGAGCTTTCGACGAAGGCGATGACGGCGAGCCAGACTTCGGCCGATTTGCGCGAGGCCAAAGACATGGTCCAGTCGTAAAGTCTGCGGAGCATTCCGTTTCCTTCCTGTTGCGGTGCAAAAAGCTTTAGGGGCCGTGCGCGGCGCTGTAAATGCTCGCCCGTGTCCTTCCTGCCACCGCCGTCGAAAAATTTTCGTGATGCGGGGTGTCGGCACCTCTCCCAAGATTTCACGGGATTGCGAATCGGCCATTCTGCGGCAAGCTAGTTTGGGGTCGACGTGCAGGGTGGCATGAGAATGTTCAAAGTGATCGAAGGCGGCCGTGGGCAGGCCGCGCAAATGGATGACTGGTCCGAAGAGCGGCGCGTACCAAGCAAAGACGACGTGCGCCGGGAGGCTGCGCGACGGATCAGCGAGAGCGGTTATCATCTGTCCCGCATCCGGGAATTCGCGACGGGCGTGCCGATGCTGGCGTCACTTAAACACCTGTCGCTGCAGATCGATTTCGCCGCCGAGACATTGTCGCGGCTCGACCCGATCCCGGAGGATTTCCGCTCCGATGGCTATTGGCCGGCGGGCTGAAGCCATCACGCTAGCGCGGTTCAGCTTTTCACGGAAACGCAGAATCGCTCTAACTTTTTGTTTTACGCGATTGCCGCTGACATGCGGTGATGGTTGCGTCAGGACAGGTCCATCGACTTTTCCCATTGCTGCCGCAGGACGTTCATTTCCGTCCGCTTCTGGGCCATTTCGCTAACGGCGGCGCGCAGATGCGGATGGTGCGACATGAACATGTTGAAGTCGCGCCGTTCGAGCACCTCGAACTGGCAGAAATCGACGGCGATGACGTCGGCCGTGCGCCGTGCGCCGGTCAATAGCGCCATTTCGCCGAAAAAAGCGCCGGGCTCCAGGCGGATTGCGCCACTGGCGAGCCGCACTTCCACCGCGCCCGAGGAGATGAAATACATGCTGTCGCCGCGGTCGCCGCGGCGGATGACGCGTTCGCCAGGCGGCGCGGATTTCGCCTTGAAGAGCAGCAGCAGTTCCTCCTGTGCGTCCTCGTCGACCTCCGAGAACAGCGGGAACGTCTCGATCAGCTGCTGCATCTTCAGTTGGTGCTGGCGCTCGCGCTCTTCGCCGAGCGCCCTGATCTTTTCGAGCTCCTTGCCGAGCGCCTTCTGCCTGCTCCTGCCGTAGCTTTCCCAGAGGGAGGGCCATTTCGAATGGATATATTTCTTCAGGCCGTCGGTCGCGAAGATCACGATCGGGTTAAGCGTGATCGACAGGATCGCGGCAGCCAGGATCAGATCCTGGCCCTCATGCGGCAGGAGCCCGAGTGAGACGCCGAGGCCGGCAAGTATGAAGGAAAACTCGCCGATCTGGGCGAGGCCGCCGGCCAATGTCAGTCCCATGCTGATCGGGTATCTGAGCAGGATGACGATGAGGAAGGTGATGATGCCCTTGCCGAGGATGACGAGCGCCAGCGCACCGATGACGGCCAGCGGCTGGCGCACCAGGATGGAGGGATCGAAGAGCATGCCGACGGAGACGAAGAACAGCACGGAGAAGGCATTCTGCAACGGCAGCGAGTCGGCGGCCGCCCTGTGGCTGAGCTGGGATTCGCTCATGACGACGCCGGCGAAAAATGCGCCGAGTGCAAAGGAGACGCCGAAGATCGCCGCCGAGCCGAAGGCAATGCCGAGTGCGATCGCCAGCACCGTCAGCGTAAAGAGTTCGCGCGAGCCGGTGCGAGCGATCATCGTCAGCAGCCAGGGCACGATGCGAGGGCCGAGGAAAATCGCCATGGCGGCGAAGGCCACAACCTTCAGCAGCGTCAGGCCGATCGTCAGCGCCAACGGCAGGTCACCGAGGCCGTGATTGGTCGTAGTGCTGGCATTACCACCCAGAAGCTCTGCCAGCGCCGGCAGCAGCACCAGCGCCAGCACCATCACCAGATCCTCAACGATCAGCCAGCCGACCGCGACGCGTCCGCTGGCCGCGTTGACGAGATTGCGCTCCTCCAGCGCCTTCAAGAGAACGACGGTGCTCGCCACCGACAGGCTGAGCCCGAGGACGATGCCAGCGCCGAGGCTCCAGCCCCAGAGTTTGCAAAGACCGATGCCCAACAGAGTGGCGAGGATAATACGCCCGATCGCGCCAGGCACGGCGATGCCGCGCACGGCGAGCAGGTCGGAGGCGGAAAAATGCAGGCCGACGCCGAACATCAAAAGGATCACGCCCATCTCGGCGAGCTGGCCGGCAAGAGCGGTATCGGCGACGAAGCCCGGCGTGAACGGCCCCATCAGGATGCCCGCCATCAAATAACCGACGAGCGGCGGCAGCCGAAGCCGGTCGGCCCCATAGCCCAGGATCGCTGCAAAAACGAAACTGACGGCGACCGTCGCGATAAGTCCTACTTCCTGATGCACGTCCGCCCTCTCTTGTGATAGCGGCGGTCACTTTGGACGAAGCGCAAGCAAAATTAAACAGTTGATTTGGGAATGGGCTGCTGTTCAGGCTTTCGTTCTCAGTCTTGGCTGGTGTGGCGCAGACGTCGTCCGCGGTACGGTCGGGCCGTCACCGATGTTGGAACCACTTGCGTCGTGCCTCGTTGCTCTTTCATCAAGAAAGGAGAAACGACATGCGGAAGATGATCTTGAACTGTACTGTGGCGGCCCTTGCCGCCTGCTCGTTTGCAGCGCCTGTTCTTGCCGACAGCGTGTATGTCAGGGAGCGTTCCTATGATGACGGCTATCGTCATGAACGGGTACGACCCGGCATCACCATCAGCGAGCGTGGCGTCACTTTCGGTGCCGTGCGCGAACGCGAGCATCGCCGCTATCGCGATAATGGCTGCGAAACCAGGAGCGTCATCCGACAGACCGACGAAGGCGAGGTCACCAAGACGGTCCGGCGCTGCAATTAACGAAAAAATGTGCGATAAGGACGAAGCCCGGTTCCGACGAGCCGGGTTTTCGCCTTTTGTGGCAAGAATATCTCAATGCAGTGGTGAAAGTCGTCTGTCGGTGTTATGAGCACGCCTTTGGTAACAGCGCGTTCCCAGCGCAAACACCGCCCGCACAGGATCTTTTAGTATGATTGAGCTTACGCCGTCCCAGATCGCCGCACTTAAACTCGCCAGGGATGGAGACCTTTATCCTCAGCCAGCCAATAAATGGACGCATGAGAACGCGACAGTGACTTATGCAAAAACTGACCGGTGGAAAGAGCGGCCTCAGAAAATAAAGTCGGTCACTGCCAAGACGCTGGGCGAGTTGAAGGAGCCGGGCTTTCTGGAGAGGCGGCACTTGGATGACGACGCATCAAAAGATGTCTACGGCATCACGATGGCCGGCAAGATGTGGCTGCTGAAGAATAAGTAAGCTTCGCTTAGATGCGAAATTCGTTCCTGAGGGCCATCGGCTCTTTGAGGCCCAATGCAATTGAGATGGTGGTGCAGCTAACCGGAGCATTATAGAACCGGTCCGCCTTCGTTCCTGACGGAACTACGGCGCGACAGCCTCCGCTTAGCTGCTCTCTTCGGCTTGCCAAGCCGAAGCTCACAGAGCGTAGGCTGGTGCCCCATGCCGGAGTCGAACCAGCACTTCTTTCGAAACTCGATTTTGAGTCGAGCGCGTCTACCAATTCCGCCAATGGGGCAACGGATGCGAACGGGCGGCTGTCTAACATGCGAGCGCCCGGACGCGCAAGACGGGCAAGCGAAGTTATCGGATTGATCCGGTAGAGAGATCCGGCCTCGCTTAGAGGCCGGATCTAGTCTGATATCAATGGGCGGCGGCCGATGCCGGGTTGCTCAGGCCGGACTTCTTCAGCGTAATCGCCAGGATCGAGGCCAGCAGGCAGAAGGCGCCGGCGACGAAGAAGGCGGGCAGGTAGCTCGAAAGCTCGGTGCGCGAGAGGCCGGCGCCATAGGCGGCGGTGGCGGCTCCCAGTTGATGTCCGGCAAAGACCCAGCCGAAGACGAGGCCGGTCTTTTCGCGGCCGAAGCGGTCGGCGGCGATCTTGACGGTCGGCGGCACGGTGGCAATCCAGTCGAGGCCGTAGAAGACGGCGAAGATGGAGAGGCCGTAAAAGCTGAAATCGCTGAAGGGCAGGTAGAGCAGCGAGAGGCCGCGCAGGCCGTAATACCAGAACAGCAGCCAACGATTGTCGAAGCGATCGGACAGCCAGCCGGAACCGATGGTGCCGAAGAAATCGAAGATGCCCATGACGGCCAGCACACTGGCGGCAGCCACCGGCACGATACCGAAATCGCCGCAGAGAGTGACGAAATGGGTCTGGATCAGGCCGTTGGTGCTGAGACCGCAGATGAAGAAGGTGGCAAAGAGGATCCAGAAGGTCGAGGTCTTCGAGATTTCCTTGAGGACAGTGATCGGCGTCATTAGCGCGGCGCCAAGCGAGGTGCTTGCCGGCGGCGGCGTTACCTGCGTCTCACCGAAGGCGGGCAGGTTGAGGTCGGCGGGGCGGTCGCGCATGAAGGCAAGCACGGCAAGGGCTGCGACCATGATCATGGCGCAGACGAAAAACACCGTCGAGCGCCAGCCGTAACGTTCCGTCAGCTCCGCCATCAACGGTAGAAAGACGAGCTGGCCGGTGGCTGAACTTGCCGAGAGCATGCCGACGACGAGACCGCGATGCTTGGTAAACCAGCGGCTGGAAATCGTCGCGGCGAGCACCATGGCCGTCAATCCGGTACCGAAACCGACGACGATGCCCCAAAGCAACAGCAGCTGCCACAGCGTCGTCATGAACAGCGAACCAACGAAGCCGGCGCCGATCAGCGCTAAGGCGAAGACGATGACCTTGCGCACGCCGAAATAATTCATGAAGGCGGCGGCGAAGGGACCCATGAAGCCAAAAAGGATCAGGCGGATCGCAAGGGCCGAGGAAATCTGCGAGGTCTCCCACCCGAACTCATCCTGCAGCGGCTTGATGAGAACGCCGGGTGCGCCCATGGCGCCGGCGGTGACCAGCATGGTGAGGAAGGTCGCGGCGACGACGACCCAGCCGTAATGGATGTTGCGCCGGGCAAGGGTGGAGGCGAGGGCTGTGGAAACCATGGGCAAGATTCCGTTTGAATTCAGGTCCGAGAAGATAGCGGATCGATTTACATGATGGCCATCATATTTCTTGCGTATTGATGATGGACGTCATATATTTTGTCAAGCGACTATTTCTGGAGATGACAAATGCGGGTCAGCCGCGAGAAATTTGCCGAAAACCGCGAAAGAATCCTGAGCGTTGCCGGCGTGCTTTTCCGCGAAAACGGTTTCGACGGGGTAGGCGTCGCCGACATCATGAAGGCGGCGGGGCTGACGCATGGCGGCTTTTACGGTCATTTCGGTTCGAAGGACGACCTGGCGCTTGAGGTCAGCCGCAAGCTGATCGATAGGGTGGAAGAGCGCTGGAAGGAGCATATTGCCGAATCGCCGGACCGGCCGCTGGCAGCCCTTCTCGACCATTATATCCACTGGCGCACAGTTGACGATCCGGGCGGCAGCTGCGTCTTCGCAACGCTGATCCAGGAAGTCAGCCGCAGCCGCGGCGCGGTCCGTGCGGTCTTCAGCGATGGGCTGTCCGTGCTGGTCGATACGCTCGCCGGCATCGTTCCCGGGGAAACGGAAGAGGAGCGCCGTGCCAATGCGACGACGACACTCTCATCGATGATGGGCGCCGTCATTCTTGCTCGTGCTGTCGAGGACAGAGCGCTTGCCGAGCAGTTTCTGGTGACGATGCGCCGGCAGCTCGATCCTGAAAGCCCGAAATAATCTCAGTCGCGAATGGCCATGGTTTCGATCTCCCTCTCCAGGTGGAGAGGGATCTGCCTTGAATGTGCCTGAGGACCGAAAAGCCAGCGGCTACTTGAAGCCGGCGATGGCGTGCGGGATGTAGGGTGCTTCCAGTGCCGCGATCTCCTCACCGGTAAGCTTGACTGAGAGCGAGGCAACGGCGTCTTTGAGGTGGTTCGGTTTGGACGCGCCGATAATCGGGGCGGTCACTGCACTCTTCTGCAGGATCCAGGCGGTTGCGACCTGGGCGCGGGAGACGTTGCGGGCATTGGCGATTTCGGCCACTGCCCCGACGATCTTGCGGTCGGCATCGATGGACTGCGTGTAGAGCGTCTTGCCGAATTCGTCGGTCTCGCTGCGCGCCGTCGTCTCGTCCCAGTCACGAGTCAGGCGGCCACGGGCAAGCGGGCTCCAGGGGATGACGGCGATCTTCTGATCCTCGCAGAGCGGCAGCATTTCGCGCTCTTCCTCACGGTAGAGCAGGTTCAGGTGGTCCTGCATGCTGACGAATTCGGTCCAGCCGTTCAGCCTGGAGACGTAAAGCGCCTTGGCGAATTGCCAGGCATACATGGAGGAGGCGCCGATATAACGGGCCTTGCCCGATTTGACGACGTCGTGCAGCGCTTCCAGCGTTTCTTCGATCGGCGTCGTGTAGTCGAAGCGGTGGATCTGGTAGAGATCCACGTAGTCGGTGCCGAGGCGACGCAGGCTGTTGTCGATCTCGTCGAAGATCGCCTTGCGCGACAGGCCGGCGCCGTTCGGGCCTGGCCGCATGCGGTTGAACACCTTGGTCGCCAGCACGATGTCCTCGCGTTTGGCGAAGTCCTTTATGGCACGGCCGACGATTTCCTCTGATGAACCGTTGGAATAGGTGTTGGCGGTGTCGAGGAAATTGATGCCGAGGTCGATCGCCTGCTTGATCATCGTCCGGCTTTCTTCTTCCCGCAGGCTCCAGGCATGATTGCCGCGGCCGGGATCGCCGAAGGTCATGCAGCCCAAGCAGATCTTCGACACTTCGAGACCGGTCTTCCCAAATTTTGTGTATTCCATGAAACGACTCCGTGATGAATTTGATAATCCCCAGGCTGCCTCCCATGATTTAGCGCGAGATGGTCAAAGTCGCAGGGTGGCAAATGAAGAATCTATGCTGCATGCGCACAATGATCCGTGATCGAGACTTCTGAAGCCGCGCTCATCGCCGTCGATTCAGGCTGCAGCTTGCACATCCGCGCCGCAAGATGTTAGCTGATGCAGCATTTTTATCGGAATCCGACCATGCAGCTGCCGTCCCACCACGATCGCTATGACGATCTCTATTGCAATTTCTCCTGGCAGATCCCGGAGGATTTCAATATCGGCCGCGCCGTCAGCGACGAGTGGGCCGCGAGGGATCCCGAGCGCGTGTGCCTTGAGCATTTCAGCCCCGACGGCGATCACCGTGCAATGACATATCGCGCGCTCGCCGACCGTTCCTCGGCTTTTGCAAATGCGCTCGTTTCACTTGATATCAAACGCGGCGATCGCGTCGCGTTGCTCTTGCCGCAATCTTTCGAAACGGTGATCGCACATGTGGCGATCTACAAGACCGGCGCGATCGCGCTGCCACTGGCGCTGCTCTTCGGCGTCGAGGCGCTGGAATACCGGCTGAAGGCGGCAGGTGCCGCGGCCGTCGTCACCAATGGTTTCGGTCTCGAACGCATCCGGCAGATCCGCGGACGCCTGCCGGCGCTGAAACATATCGTCAGCATCGACGGGGCGAGTGGCGATGCGACTGCTTTCGCCGAACTGGTGGATGGCTATCCCCCTGTCTTCGACATCGCCAAAACCGGTCCTGATGATCCGGCGCTGATGATCTTCACTTCGGGAACGACGGGGCCCCCCAAAGGCGCGTTGCATGGCCACCGCGTCCTGCCCGGCCATATTCCGGGCATGCAGTTCGCCCATGAGGGGTTTCCGCGGCCGGGCGACAAGGTCTGGACGCCGTCCGACTGGGCCTGGGCCGGCGGCCTGCTCAATGCGCTGCTGCCGAGCCTTCTGCTCGGCGTTCCCGTCGTCTCGTCGCCGGCGCAGAAATTCGATGCCGACATGGCCTATCGCATCATGGCGGAGATGAAAGTGCGCAATGCCTTCATTCCGCCGACGGCGTTGAGGTTGATGCGGTCCGTTTCCGATCCGCGCTCGACATATGATGTGGTGCTGCGCACCATCGGCTCGGCCGGAGAGGCGCTCGGCCGCGAGACCTATGAATGGGCGCGGGGCACGCTCGGCATCACCGTCAATGAATTCTACGGCCAGACGGAGTGCAATTTCGTGCTCGCATCCAGCGCTGCCTATGGCGTCAGCAGGGCCGGCGCCATCGGGCGGGCGGTGCCCGGGCATCGCGTCGCGATCGTCAGCGAGACGGGCGACGAGTTGCAGGTCGGCGAACCGGGCCAGATCGCCATCGCCAGTCCCGATCCTGTCATGTTCCTCGGCTACTGGGACGACATGGCAGCGACGGAACGAAAATTCGTCAAAGGCTGGCTGCTCACCGGCGATATCGGCCGGCAGGACGCTGAGGGCTATGTGACCTTCGAAGGCCGCGACGACGACGTCATCACCTCGTCGGGATATCGCATCGGCCCGGCCGAGATCGAGGACTGCCTGCTCGGCCATCCCGCCGTGCAGCTTGCCGCCGCCGTCGGCAAACCCGATGCCGTGCGCACCGAGATCGTCAAGGCCTATATCGTGCTTTCACCAGGCCATCATCCAAGCGAGGCGCTGGCTGCCGACATCAAGGAATGGGTGAAGACGCGGCTTTCGATGCACGAATATCCGCGCGAAGTGGAATTCATCGATGCATTGCCGCTGACCACCACCGGCAAGGTGATCCGCCGGCTGCTGCGGGAGAGGGCTGCGGGCGAGCAATAGAACCGCTACGCATTTTGCTGGAGTGCTTAGCCCCGGCCGGCAAGCGACATGATCTTTTCGCGCAGCATCTTCGCCATGTTGCGGGTGCTCCGGTACATGTGCAGCTGGGCAGTGACCTGGCGCATATCGCGGTCGCCGTTCTGCGTCAGGCCGATTACCAGCGTTCCCATCTCCTCGCGCTCCTGCCAGAAGCGGCTCATGATCGGATGATCCGAGACGGCGCAGGAATCGGAGCGGACGATGTTGGCGTCGTCGAGATGCCATTCGGTGAGTTCGCTCATCAGCAGCTTGCCCGGCGAATAGCGGGCATAGTTTTCGTCGTAGGCGGTCTTCCACGTATAGGCCTCGCCGCCCATCATCAGCACGACGATGGCGGCGATCGCCTTGCCGTTGAGATCGATCGTGTGAATACGCACGGCATCGACGGCGGCAAGGTTGGATACCGCCTCGCGGGCGAAGGCCGTGTGATAACGATCGGTGACGAGAGCGCTTCGCCGCTTGCCCTTCCAGCCACCAGCTTCCATCGCCAGGAATTCCTCGAAGCGGATATGAATTTCGCGCGGTTGGCGGGCGACGGTATAGACCGCTGTTCCCTGTTCCTCCAGCAGCCGCCACTGGCGGCGCATCTCGCGCATATGCGAGGAGGCGATGGTTTTGCTGAGATAGGCCGGTGCCTCTTCCTCGCTCTGCAGCATCGGGCGCAGGTAGGGATTGGTGACGGTGACGGGAAGATTGCGGCTGAGCGCCACGGCCTTGACCATGCGTACGAAGATACCGTTCAGCCTGAGATCCGGCAGAACCAGTATGCCGGGCAGATTGAGATCACGGGCGGTCAGTCCCTCGAAGAGATTGTCGAGGGTCTCGGCGGCATCCTCGCCATCGACGAGCGGCGTGCCGAGCGGACCGAAACTGTTCGACCAGCCGCGGATGATCGACGGGCCGACGGCAAAACCCGGCTTGTCGACCGAAAACGGCAAAAGGAAGCGCATGCGGCTGCGGCCGGCACTGTGGTCGCGGATCAGGGCGAAGTTCACCTGCCGGTCTTCGAGCCGCGGCATGGCGGGGGCGAGGAAGCGGCCGGAGAAAAAGACGTTCGGTTCCATCGCCCGGTTGGAAAGGAAATCGAGCTCATCCTGAAGCTCATAGCCGAGCTTACCCGGATAGAGGCAGAGCTCGCGCCCCGGCCGGCCGATCTCGGCGCGAGCCTCGGCTTGCGGCGCTTCGAAATGCAGTGCTGCGAGATCATGTACCATGCGGTTCGCAGCGCTGTCGGTGCTTTCGGTAACGGGGGGGATACGCACCATCTATCGAACTCTCATTTCTGGCGTTGCGGCGGAGGGGCTGGCGAAGGCGAAAAGGACGATGCCGAGCGTGCGGCGCACGGCGACATGCAAGAGGATCGCCTCGACGGCCATGGCGGAGGCCGTGGCGATCGCCGTGCCTTCGATGCCGTAATGCGGGATCAAAGCGAGGTTGAGGCCGACATTGGCCGTCAGTGCGCCGGCATAGAGCACGACGCAGAGGTTCTGTTTGCCTGCCATCATCAGCAGCGTTTCGGCCGGGCCGACCAGCGATTTGGCGAGGATGCCGGCGAGCAGGATCGCCATGACCAGATAGCCTGATGTAAAAGCGCCGCCGAAGAGCGACAGCAGCAGATGGCCGGCCGCAAGCACGACAAGGCCGACCCCGAGCGCTGGCCAGAAGGTCCAGCGCGCGGCGTCGATGGCAGCGGCTGCCAGCTCTCCGTGGTTGCCTTCGGCGATGATCGAGGAAAAGCGCGGGCCGGAGGCCGCCTTGACCGAGAAATTGATGAAATGCACCAGCGCCATCGTCTTGGCGGCGGCGAAGTAGATGGCGACATCGTGCGGCTCGAGGAAGATGCCGACGACGACGACGTCGGAATTGGTGAGCAGGAAGCTCACGCCCTCGATCAGGAAAATCGGAAAGGCGACGCTGAACCAGGCGAGGAAATCGACCTTGCGCGGGCCGTTGTCATAATGCCGGCGAAGGCGATAGAGCGTTGCGGCATATTGGCCGAGAGCAGTAACGTAGGTCGCAACGAGTGCTGCCTGCATCGCGGTGACGGCCGTGTGATCGGCGCCGATGGCAATCGCAATCAGCATGAAGAGGATGATGAGGATGGGGCGGACGATATAGACGGGGCTCAGTGCCATCACCGGCCAATGGTTTGCCCGCGACGTCCCTTCCAGAATGTCGCCGAGCGCGATCATCGGCATGGCAAGCAGACCGATGAAGATCGGGACGAGATAATAGACCTGGATCATATCGCCGAAGAAATGCAGCCCGAGCATGCCGGCAGCGAGCACCGCCGTGCCTGATAGCAGCGCAAAGATGCGCGCCGTGCCGGTCAGGCCGCGGATTTCTTCGAAAGCGCCCGCTGCCCTGTATTGCGGCAGGAAGCGGACGATTGCGGTGTGGAAACCGAGGCATGAGAGATCGCCGAAGACGACGACAAGCACCCAGACGAAAACGAAGATGCCGTATTCATATTCGCCCATCAGCCGGGCGAGCACGATCTGCGAGACGAAGGCGAGTGCGGCGCTGAGGATGCGGATCGAAAAGGCCGTCAGCGCCATGCGCTGGGCGGCCGCCCTCTCACCGCGTTCGGTGAGCACGGCCGCAAGCAAACGCAGCGTGCGGCCGCCGATCGGGCGCAGGCCCGCGGGCAGCATCTTCTCCGCTGTTTCTATGACCGCCATGATGAACACGCAAAACTCTGAGGTCAGGCAAATCGCACCTGAAGTCTTGCCAGAACAGGGTTAAGAAACGGTTCCGGATCGGGCGTGCCGTCCGATGCTGAAATTCCGAATTTCCGGCGTTGCCGCAGAAAAGAAAATGCCGCCCGGAGGCGGCATTTTCGCGGATCTTTGCGGCTTGCCTCAGACCTGCTCGAAGGCGCCGTGGCAGTGCTTGTATTTCTTGCCGGAGCCGCAGGGGCAGGTCTCGTTGCGGCCGACCTTGCCCCAGGTGGCCGGGTCATCCGGGTTGCGGTTTTCAGGCGAAACGATGACTTCCGACGCCTGGTAGATCGCCGGGGCGAAATCGTCCTCGCCGGTGGTCGGATCCAGGTGATGGGCCTGCATCAGCGGCGGTTCAGGTTCGGCAGGGGCCTGCTGCACCAGTTCGACGCGCATCAGCTGGGCAGTAACGGCCTCGCGCAGGTTGTTGAGCAGCGCGGTGAAGAGCTCGAAGGCTTCCGACTTGTATTCCTGCAACGGATCGCGCTGGGCATAGCCACGGAAGCCGATGACGGAGCGCAGATGGTCGAGGTTGACGATGTGCTCGCGCCAGAGATGATCGAGCGTCTGCATGACGATCGAGCGTTCGACATAATGCATGATGTCGTCGCCGAAACGCTCTGCCTTTTCCGTGAAGGCCGCATTGGCGGCTTCCGTCAGGCGCTCGCGGATATCATCCTCGCCGATGCCTTCTTCCTTCACCCAGTCCTCGACCGGCAGGTCGAGATTGAGGATGTTCAAAGCGCCGGTCTTCAGGCCGACGGCATCCCATTGTTCGGCATAGGCGCGTTCGGGGATATGCTTTTCGACCATGTCCTCGATCACCTCACGGCGCATGTCGGAAACGGTCTCGGAAATATTGGTCGATTCCATCAGTTCGAGGCGCTGCTCGAAGACCACCTTGCGCTGGTCGTTGAGAACGTCGTCATACTTCAGGAGATTCTTGCGGATGTCGAAGTTGCGGGCTTCGACCTTCTTCTGGGCGCGCTCCAGGGCCTTGTTGATCCAGGGATGGACGATCGCCTCGCCCTCCTTGAGGCCGAGCTTGGTCAGCATGCTGTCCATGCGGTCGGAGCCGAAGATGCGCATCAGGTCGTCCTGAAGCGACAGGTAGAACTTCGAGCGGCCAGGATCGCCCTGACGGCCGGAGCGGCCGCGCAGCTGGTTGTCGATGCGGCGGCTTTCATGGCGTTCGGTAGCGATGACGTAGAGGCCGCCGGCGTCGAGCGCCTTCTGCTTTAGTTCCTTGATTTCCTCGATGATCGCCTGGATCCGGGCGTCACGCTCCGGACCCGCTTCGACTTCGCCGAGCTCGCGCTCGATACGCATGTCGAGGTTGCCGCCGAGCTGGATGTCGGTGCCGCGACCGGCCATGTTGGTGGCGATGGTGATGGCACCCGGCACGCCGGCCTGGGCGACGATATAGGCTTCCTGCTCGTGGTAGCGGGCGTTCAGCACCTTGAAGTCGTCGAAGCCCTGCTTGCGCAGGCGCTCGGCGAGCAGTTCCGATTTCTCGATCGAGGTGGTGCCGACCAGCACCGGCTGGCCGCGCTTGTGGGCGTCGAGGATCTCTTCGATGATCGCCTTGAACTTCTCGTCGAAGGTCCGGTAGACCTCGTCGTCCTCGTCGAGGCGCTTGATCGGCAGGTTGGTCGGTACCTCGATGACATCGAGATTGTAGATATTGGCGAATTCTTCCGCTTCCGTCTGCGCCGTGCCGGTCATGCCGGCGAGCTTGTCGTACATGCGGAAGTAGTTCTGGAAGGTGATCGAGGCCAGCGTCTGGTTTTCCGGCTGGATCTGCACCTTTTCCTTGGCTTCGAGCGCCTGGTGCTGGCCTTCCGAATAGCGGCGGCCCGGCATCATGCGGCCGGTGAACTCGTCGATGATGACGACTTCGTCGTTGCGGACGATATAGTCCTTGTCGCGCTGGAACAGCTTGTGGGCCTTCAGTGCGTTGTTGACGTGGTGGACGATCGCAACGTTCTCGATGTCGTAGAGCGCGTTGCCCTTCAAGAGGCCGGCCTGGCGGAGCAGGTTTTCCAGCTTCTCGGTGCCCTCTTCGGAGAAGTTGGCGGAGCGCTGCTTCTCGTCGATCTCGTAATCGCTGGGCACCAGCAGCGGAATGTAGGCGTCGATCGTATTATAGAGTTCGGAGCGGTCGTCGAGCGGACCGGAGATGATCAGCGGCGTGCGCGCCTCGTCGACGAGGATCGAGTCCACTTCGTCGACGATTGCGAAGTTGTGGCCGCGCTGGACCATCTGGTTCTTCTCGTACTTCATGTTATCGCGCAGATAATCGAAGCCGAGTTCGTTGTTGGTGGCGTAAGTGATGTCGCAGGCATAGGCCGCGTGGCGTTCCTCGTCGGAAAGGCCGTGGACGATGACGCCGGTGGTCATGCCGAGGAAGCCGTAGACGCGGCCCATGGTGGCGGCATCGCGCTGGGCGAGGTAATCGTTGACGGTGACGACGTGCACGCCCTTGCCGGAAAGCGCGTTCAGATAGACCGGCAGGGTGGCGACGAGGGTCTTGCCTTCGCCGGTCTTCATCTCGGCGATCGCATTCGAATGCAGGATCATGCCGCCGACCAGCTGTACGTCAAAAGGTCGCAGGCCGAGAACGCGGCGCGAGGCTTCGCGCACGACAGCAAAGGCTGGGATCAGAATGTCGTCGAGCGTCTTGCCCTCGGCGAGTAGGGCGCGAAACTCCACGGTCTTTGCCGCGAGCTGCTCGTCCGTCAGGGCCTTCGTCTTCTCTTCGATAGAGTTGATGGCAGTGACGTTCGGCTGGTAGGACCGCACGCGGCGGTCGTTGGAAGACCCAAATAACTTGCGGGCTATACCGCCAAAGCTGACCATATGACTGGCCCTTTCTCAATATTCATCCCCGGCGTTTCTTGTCCGCGGCCCAGCCGAAAATCAGGCGCGCGCCTTAAAACGCCCGGAAACTGTTCTGGACGCGAGGTTGCGTGACAGATAAGAGGGGGGTCGAATGATGTCAACGGATTTGGCGGATACAGAAAGGCCACAATCCGGTGTTGATGGCTATTTTGGGCTGGATTCAGGGGATGCTGAAACCGGCAATGTAACTGTGAAGGGTATTTCATGTTGAGCACCAACAAACTTGCCGTTCTGGCGTTTGCAACTTTTGTTGCGCTCCAGGCCCCGGCCTATGCCGATGACGCCGTCATCGCCAAGGTCGGCACCCTGGAAATCCACCAGTCGGAACTCGACCTCGCCGTCGCCAATCTCGACCCCCAGCTGGCGCAGCTTCCCGATGACCAGAAGAAGGTCGCAGCCCTTTCCGCCGCCATCGACGTGAAGCTGCTCGCCGCCGACGCTGCGGCCGAGAAGCTCGATCAGACCGACGAATTCAAGAAGCGCATGCAGTATCTCACCGACCGCGAGCTGCACAATGCCTACTTCAAAAAGCATGTCGTCGACATCGTGACGCCTGACGAAGTCAAGGCCCGCTACGACAAGGAAGTCGCCGCCCTGCCGAAGCAGGAAGAAGTCCACGCCCGTCATATCCTCGTCAAGACCGAGGACGAAGCCAAGGACATCATCAAGCAGCTCGACGCCGGCAAGGATTTTGCCGAACTCGCCAAGGAAAAGTCCACCGATCCGAACAAGTCGGAAGGCGGCGATCTCGGCTATTTCTCGCGCGGCCGCATGGTCAAGGAATTCGAAGACGCAGCCTTCGCGCTTGAGAAGGGCACCTATTCCAAGACGCCGGTTAAGACTGATTTCGGCTTCCACGTCATCAAGGTCGAGGATAAGCGCGATGCTCCGCCGCCGCCCTTCGAACAGGTGCAGGATCAGGTTCGTCAACTCGTCATGCGCGACAAGTATCTTGAGCTTCTGAACAAGGCAAAGGCCTCCGCCAAGATTGAGATCGTGGACGAGACGCTGCGCAAGGGCTACGACCAGGCCAACAAGCAGCCGGAGCCGGGCAGCGAGCCCGTCGCCCCGGCGCCGAAACCGTAATATTCGCATCAGGGCCCGGTTCTTCCAGGCCCTTCCTTAGATCCGGATGATTTTGGGGCTGATCGGTCTAAGGTCTGAATCCGGATTTAAATCAAAGCATTTGAGCATGATGTCGTCCGAAAACCGCTGACACTTTTCGGCATCATGCTCTGGCACCGTTTGTTGTCGCATTTCCGGACGGCGAACCGGTTTCCATTTCGCCTGGAAATGCTCATTGGCAGGTCTCATCATGTCCGGTTCCGTCTCTCCGCTCGCTCCGAAATCGTTCGTCTCGATGCCACCGTTGCGCGGTGTGCGCATGGCGACGGCTTCCGCCGGCATCAAGTACAAGAACCGGACCGACGTGCTGCTGATGGTCTTCGACAGGCCGGCGGCTGTCGCGGGCGTTTTTACACGCTCGAAATGCCCGTCGGCGCCGGTGGATTTCTGCCGGGCCAATCTTTCCCATGGCAGCGCCCGCGCCGTCGTCGTCAACTCAGGCAATGCCAATGCTTTCACCGGCCTGAAGGGGCGCCAGGCGACCGCGCTGACGGCGAAGTCGGCTGCCGCTGCGGTCGGCTGCGCCGAAAATGAGGTCTATCTGGCCTCGACCGGGGTCATCGGCGAGCCGCTCGATGCCACCAAATTCGCAGGCGTTCTGGATCGGATGCAGGTCGAAGCGACCGGCGATTTCTGGTTCGAGGCCGCCAAGGCGATCATGACGACCGACACCTATCCGAAGGTTTCGACCCGCAGCGCCGAGATCGGCGGCGTGGCTGTGACGATCAACGGTATCGCTAAGGGCGCCGGCATGATCGCGCCCGATATGGCGACGATGCTTTCCTTCGTCGTCACCGATGCCGACATTGCGCCTGCCGCGCTGCAGGCGCTTCTGTCCGACGGCGTCGGCCCGACCTTCAATTCCATGACCGTCGACAGCGACACGTCCACGTCCGATACACTGATGCTGTTTGCAACGGGTGCCGCGGCCGAGGACGGCCAGGCCCGCATCGAGCGCGCCGACGACCCGCGCCTTGCCGCTTTCCGGGCCGCGCTCAACGAAGTGCTGAAGGACCTGTCGCTGCAGGTGGTGCGGGACGGCGAAGGTGCCACCAAGATGCTCGAAATCACCGTGACGGGTGCCGAGAGCGACGCCGCCGCCAAGCGTATCGCGCTGTCGATCGCCAATTCGCCGCTGGTCAAGACGGCGGCCGCCGGCGAAGACGCCAATTGGGGCCGCATCGTCATGGCCGTCGGCAAATCCGGCGAGATGGCGGATCGCGACCGGCTTGCCATCTGGTTCGGCGATATCAGGGTCGCCGTCAATGGCGAGCGTGATCCCGATTATTCCGAGACGGCGGCCTCGGACGTCATGAAGGCGCAGGATATCCCCGTCAAAGTCGATATCGGGCTCGGTACCGGCAGGGCAACGGTCTGGACCTGCGACCTCACCAAGGAATATGTTGCGATCAATGGCGACTATCGGAGCTGATCGTTCATTGGAGCAGGCATCCATTTCCTCACACAATCTGCCGCTAGTGCGCAGGCTGGAGGCCGTAGGCTTCCGCGCCTGGCCGGCGGCATCCGTGCAATATGACGGCAGCTGGCAGGTGCGGCTGACGGCCGGTCACCCGTCCAACCGGTTGAACTCGATCGTGCCGCTCGATCCCTCGGATCATCGCGACGTCGAAATCCGCCTGGAAAAGGCGAGCCGGAAGTTCGAGGCCTATGGCCGCGTCGCCGTAGTCCGCCAGACGCCGCTTGCCTCGCCGATGCTGATCGAACTTCTGCGCGCGCAGAACTGGACGCGCTTCGACGATACGGTGGTGATGACCTGCGACCTCGCCGAGGCGGAGCTGCCGGATACGCTCGATCACCTGCCGACCCATGATGTCGGCCGTTTCGTCGATGCCAACCTCGCCGTCGACCAGGCGCCACTGACGCTGAAGCCGGCGCTTGCCGAAATCATTTCGGCGATCAAGCCGCCATCGGGCCTGTTCCTGATCGAGAACGCGGTGGACGGTCCGCTTGCGACCGTGCTCTGTGTCCAGGACAACGACCTTGCCGGCATCATGTCGCTTTCGGTCTCCGAGGCGCGGCGGCGCGAGGGGCTCGGCACCGAAATCCTGACCTCGGCGCTGCGCTGGGCGCGCATGCGCAGCGCCCGTTCGGCTTGGCTGCAGGTGAAGCTGTCCAACCGCCCGGCTATCGCACTTTATGAGCGCCTCGGTTTTCGCGACGCCTATCATTATTGCTATTGGCAAAAGGAGCCGCGATGAGCGAGGCGGGCCGGAAGATATTGCTGGTCGCCGCCTGTGCGCTGATCGATGCCGACGGGCGTATCCTGTTGGCACAGCGCCCCGAGGGAAAGTCGCTCGCCGGGCTCTGGGAGTTTCCCGGCGGCAAGGTTGAGCCGGGCGAGACGCCGGAGGAAACGCTGGTGCGCGAGCTCGAGGAAGAGCTCGGCATCCACACCAAGATCGCCTGCCTCGCGCCGCTGACCTTCGCCAGCCACTCCTACGAGACCTTCCACCTTTTGATGCCGCTTTATATCTGCCGGCGCTATGAGGGCATTCCCCAGGGCCGCGAGGGTCAGGCGCTGAAATGGGTGCGCCCGCAGGCGTTGCGCGATTATCCGATGCCGCCGGCCGACGAGCCGCTCATCCCGATGTTGCAGGATTTACTTTAGCATTATCTGATTATTATTGTGCCACACCATTTTCGGCTGTGGATATTAATGGATCGTTTAACACCTTCTGCCAAAGATCGGCCTCAATCAAGCATCTGGCGTGCGTGTATTAAAAGGCTTGACCTCATGGACGATGATTTCTGGAAAGCTGTCCGGGAAAAGGAACGGGCCTCGTCTGCTTCGCGCAGGACGGGTGCGCTGAATATCGCCCTTCTGTTCGGTACGGCGGTGGTCGCGCTGACGCTCATCCTGACGCCAATGCTTGCGGATTCCTCGAAGAAAAGCGTCTTTGCCAGTGCTCCGGCGGATTTCGATACGATCACGACAGGATCGATCCCCAAGAGCGAAAGCGGCAAGCGTTATACGATCCGCCGCAGCGTCCTCCAGGATACGCCCGGCTCGGTCTGCGTCGTCCAGGGCTACGGCGTCGGCGCCGGTTGCTGAAAAATGCCGGCCATCGTCCCGATGGTCGTGGAATTCGTCGTTTGTTGTCGGTTTCGCGCAGCGGGTGGGGTCATGCGTCTTTTGAAAGCATTTCTTGCAGATAACAGAGGTGCGACGGCGATCGAATACGGCCTCGTCGCCGCCCTCATTGGTGGCGCACTCGTCTCCGCTCTAGGAATCTTCAGCGGCAGCCTGCAGGACGTCTTCAACGTGATCAACAATAATCTGACCGTCAATTGAAGAAGCAACCGACCACTACTGCCTGAGCTTGTGCTCGTCCACCTTCAGTGCATCGGCAAGGCGTGCCTTGGCCGAACCGGGCTTCAGCGGCTTTTGCTGGCTCTCGTGCGCAGCCCATCCCGAGACATATATGATCGAGAAGGTCACGCGAATGCGTCCGTCGGGATCGGAAAAACGTTCGGCGTAGATCTCCGCTGCGCGCAGGAAGAATGCGCGCGTCAGCGGCATCCGGCCGCGGGCTGCGAGCGGATTGCTCATGCCCATCGCTCTCAGATCCTGCATCAACGGAAAGAGCGAATCATAACGCACGGTATAGTTTTCCGCGTCGATCACCGGCAACGTGAAGCCGGCTCGTTGCATGAGATTGCCGACATCGCGCACATCGGCGAAGGGAATGACACGCGGGCTTGCGCCGCCTGTCATCTCGACCTCGGCGGCCAGCAGCACCTCGCGCAGTTCCTGCAGCGTGCCGGCGCCGGGGATCGCGGCCAGGAAAAGGCCGTCTGGCTTCAGGGCGCGGCGGATCCGGATGAAGACACCCGGCGTATCGTTGGTCAGATGCAGGCTGAGCGGCGCAAGGATGAGATTGGTCGATTGCGGTTCGAGCGGCACGTCCTCGAGCGGCGCCTCGATCAAGGTTTCGCCCGGCCCGGCATAGGCCATCTCGCTTTCGACGCGGATCATCGTGCCGATCTTGCCCGTCGCCAGCGCGGCCCGGGCGGCAGCACCGGTTGCGCCATGCAGTTCGACGGCGGTCCCGAAGGTCCGCTCGACCACGGAAAGCCTTTCGGCCATTTCCTCAGCGGCGATATCGAGCAGGAAGGCGGCTTTCGGGTCGTTGTTTACAAGCGCGCGACGGCGATGTGCGGCGATCAGGGCTGTGTCGAAGATCGTTTCCATGGCGATGTCCTTAGTCCCGCACCGCCCGTGCGGCAAGACGATTTTCCTTTCGCGAAGAACACGCTAATCTCTGCGCATGGGACTGATCAACATCGAAAAACCGTCAGAGTTCCTGCGGGCGCATCTCTTGCGGCCGTTTTCGGCGCTTGCCGATTTCTTTTATCCACCCGCCTGCTCCGTCTGTGGTATTTCCACCGGCGGCCATCGCGGGCTCTGCGCGAAATGCTGGTCCGGCATCCGCTTCATCGAACGACCCTATTGCGAGGTGCTCGGCATTCCCTTCTCGCATGATCTCGGCGCCGGTATCCTCAGCGCCGAGGCGATCGCCAACCCGCCGCCCTTCGACCGGCTGCGGTCGGCGGCGACCCACGACCATGCCGTCCGCGATCTCGTCCATGGGCTCAAATATCGTGATCGCACCGATCTGGCGCCGATGATGGCTGGCTGGATGCTGCGCGCTTCCGACGGGACGGTCGAAAGCTGCGATGCGCTGATCCCGGTGCCGCTGCACCGTAGCCGTATGCTGGCACGCAAGTTTAACCAGGCAGCCGAGCTTGCCCGCCATATGGCAAGGCTCTCGGGCAAGCCGCTGCTTGCGGCCACGCTTGTTCGCGTCAAGCGCACCAGCCAGCAGGTCGGCCTTGGCGCCAAGGCGCGCGAGGACAATGTCAGGGGCGCTTTTGCGATTGCCAAGGGTTGCGAAAACGACATTTTCGGCAAGCGTATCGTCCTCGTCGACGACGTCTATACAACAGGGGCGACGGTCGCCGCGGCAAGCCGGACACTGCGCAAGGCGGGCGCGGCTGAGATAACGGTTTTGACCTTTGCAAGGGCTCTCTCCGAGCCTATATGACAGGGAATACCCGGCATCAGTCTGGAGAGATTATGGTACCCGTCACCATCTATACACGGCAGTTTTGCGGCTATTGCACCCGCGCCAAGTCCCTTCTCGAAGAAAAGGGCGTCGAATATGTCGAGCACGACGCGACCTTTTCGCCGGATCTTCGCCAGGAGATGATCGGCAAGTCGAACGGGCGTACTACCTTTCCGCAGATCTTCATCGGCACCGATCATGTCGGCGGTTGCGACGATCTCTTTGCGCTCGATCGGGCCGGCAAGCTCGATCCGATGCTGGCGGCTTGAGGAAGAACCGATGAGCTTCAAGGCCGCCGCCGTCCAGATGTGCTCCGGGGTTGATCCGGTAAAGAATGCCGCCGCCATGGCGCAGCTGGTGCGCGAGGCCGTTGGCCAGGGCGCGACCTATGTGCAGACACCCGAGATGACCGGCATACTGCAGCGCGACCGTGCGGCGGCACGCGCCGTGCTTGCCGACGAGGCGCATGACGTCATCGTCAGGACAGGTTCAGAGCTTGCCGTAGAACTCGGCATCCACATGCATGTCGGTTCGACGGCGATCGCCCTTGCCGACGGCAAGATCGCCAATCGCGGTTTCCTGTTCGGCCCCGACGGCCGGATTCTCAATCGCTACGACAAGATCCACATGTTCGACGTCGACCTCGACAATGGCCAGAGTTGGCGTGAAAGTGCCGCCTATACAGCCGGCTCGGAGGCCCGCGTCCTGTCGCTGCCCTTTGCCGAAATGGGCTTTGCGATCTGCTACGACGTGCGGTTTCCCGCGCTCTTCCGCGCCCAGGCGGTTGCCGGCGCCGAGGTGATGACAGTTCCTGCCGCCTTCACCAAGCAGACCGGCGAGGCGCATTGGGAGATCCTGCTCAGGGCACGCGCGATCGAGAACGGTGTCTTCGTCATCGCCGCGGCGCAGGCCGGCCGGCACGAGGACGGGCGCGAGACCTTCGGCCATTCGATGATCATCGATCCCTGGGGCACTGTGCTGGCGTCGGCCGGCGCCACCGGTGAGGCGGTCATCGTCGCCGAGATCGATCCCGCCGCGGTCAAGGCCGCGCATGACAAGATCCCGAACCTGAGGAATGGCCGGGAATTCTCGGTCGAGAAGATTGCGGGGGCAATCGCCGGAGGCGTCGCCGCTTGATCCGCTATTCCCTCACCTGTGACAATGCCCATGAATTCGAAGGCTGGTTTTCGGAAAGCGCCGATTTCGATCGTCAGGTCGAAACCGGTTTCCTGACCTGCCCGGTCTGTCATTCCGCCGCCATTTCCAAGCTGTTGATGGCGCCTTCGGTGTCGACCGCGCGCGGGAAGGACGAGAGGCAGACGCTGGCGATGGATGCCATGCGCCGCGAGGCCCTGCAAAAACTCAAGGAGGCCGTTGCGGCGGTCAAGGCGAATTCCGAGGACGTCGGCACGCAATTCCCCGAGGAAGCGCGCAAGATCCATTACGGCGAGGCGGATGCCCGTGGTATCATCGGCCAGGCGACGGTCGACGAGGCGCAGGCGCTCTTGGAAGAAGGCATCGAGATCGCGGCCATTCCGGCTTTGCCGGAGGACGTGAACTGACATGCAGTCGGCGCGTCTGGCCGCCTATCTGCATCTCGCGCCGCCGATAGTGTAGCCGGCTTATTGACGGCGGGAACTATGCCGGCCGCTTTGCCAGCAGCATATAATTCACGTCCATATCCTTAGATAGGTTCCACTGGTTCGACAGCGGATTGAAGAAGACGCCGGTGCGGTCGGTGATCTCAAGGCCGCTTGCCACCAGTGGCTTTTCCAGTTCTTCCGGACGTACCAGTTTTTCGTACTGATGCGTGCCGCGTGGCAGCCAGCGCAGAATGTTCTCGGCGGCGAAGATGGCAAGCGCTGCCGCCTTCATCGTGCGGTTGATGGTGGCAACGAAGATCAGGCCACCGGGGCGGACCATTTTCGCGCAGGTGGTTATGAAGAATTCGACATCGGCGACGTGCTCCACCACCTCCATGTTCAAGACGATATCGAAGGTCTCGCCAGCCGCAGTGAGTTCCTCGGCGGTGACGGCGCGATAGTCGACCGAAACGCCGGAGGCCTTCGCATGGCTGGAGGCGATGCCGATATTCTTCTCGGACGGATCGGCGCCGACGACGGAAGCGCCCATGCGGGCGACAGGTTCGGACAACAGGCCGCCGCCGCAGCCGATATCGAGCACGCGCAGGCCCTCGAGCGGGCGCGCGCTTTTTGGATCACGGTTGAAATTCTCGCAGGCTTTGTCGCGGATATAGGAGAGCCGGACGGGATTGAATTTGTGCAGCGGCTTGAACTTGCCGGTCGGGCTCCACCATTCCGCCGCCATCGCCGAGAAGCGGTCCACTTCGCCCTGGTCGATCGTGCTTCTGGCGCCTTCCGTCATCGTCCGCTCCTTCATTCGTGACATGTGAAGTCGGACGATCGGGAGCATAAGTCAAGAGGCGCAGATCAGGGGACTGACGAGCACGGAGCCGCTCGCCAATAGCTTTTATCGGACGCGCTTGCCTCCCCCCGCCAAACTCGCTAAGAGACGCCGCAACTTGGGGCCTTTGGGGCCTGGGCTTTTAGAGCGGTTCCAGAAGTTGGGAATCCGGCTCTCTGGCCCAAACGATCTGCCCCAGAGCTTTCGTGATGCCGGGTCCGGTTTTCCGCTTCCCGGCGCCAGTCGTGGTAGAGGCATATGGCACGCATCGTAATGAAATTCGGCGGCACGTCCGTCGCTGACCTGGACCGCATCAAGAACGTTGCCCGCCACGTAAAACGCGAAGTCGATGCCGGGCACGAGGTGGCGGTGGTGGTGTCGGCCATGTCCGGCAAGACCAATGAACTGGTCGGCTGGGTCCAGGGCACACCGAAGGTCATCGGCGCCAATTCCCCGTTCTACGATGCGCGGGAATATGATGCGGTGGTCGCATCGGGTGAGCAAGTGACCTCCGGTCTGCTGGCGATCGCATTGCAGGCGATGGATATCAATGCGCGTTCCTGGCAGGGATGGCAGATCCCGATCCGCACCGACAACGCGCATGGCGCGGCACGGATCATGGAGATCGACGGCACCGACATCGTCAAACGGATGGGCGAGGGGCAGGTCGCCGTGATCTCCGGCTTCCAGGGGCTGGGACCCGACAACCGTATCGCGACGCTCGGGCGCGGCGGATCGGACACTTCGGCCGTTGCAATCGCGGCAGCTGTCAAGGCGGATCGCTGCGATATCTATACAGATGTCGACGGCGTCTACACGACCGACCCGCGCATCGTGCCGAAGGCGCGCAGGCTGAAGAAGATCGCCTTCGAGGAAATGCTGGAAATGGCCTCGCTCGGCGCCAAGGTACTGCAGGTGCGCTCGGTCGAGCTTGCCATGGTACACAAGGTGCGCACCTTCGTGCGCTCATCATTCGAAGATCCCGATGCTCCGGGCATGGGCGATCTGCTGAACCCGCCCGGAACGCTGATTTGTGACGAGGATGAAATCGTGGAACAGGAAGTAGTCACCGGCATCGCCTATGCCAAGGATGAGGCTCAGATCTCGCTTCGCCGTCTTGCCGACCGGCCGGGCGTTTCCGCGGCGATCTTCGGGCCGCTCGCCGAATCCCATATCAATGTCGACATGATCGTCCAGAATATTTCCGAGGACGGGTCGAAGACCGACATGACCTTCACCGTGCCGTCAGGCGACGTCGAGAAGGCGATCAAGGTGCTCGGCGACCATAAGGAGAAGATCGGCTATGATGTCGTGCAGAACGAATCGGGGCTGGTGAAAGTATCGGTCATCGGCATCGGCATGCGTAGCCACGCGGGCGTCGCCGCTACCGCATTTCGTGCACTTGCCGAAAAAGGCATCAACATCAAGGCGATCACCACCTCCGAGATCAAGATTTCCATCCTGATCGACGGTCCCTATGCAGAACTCGCTGTCAGGACTTTGCATTCCTGCTACGGTCTGGATAAGAATTGATTCCCAGCGGGCGGCCTGCCCCTTCAGGTTGAGGAGACGAGGGCCGGCCCGCCGGGACTGAGTGCGTTGTTTCGGGAGCTTGAGACGCCATGAGAGACCTTTCCGGCGGTCCGCGCGTGCTGCTCAGGCGGCTGCGCGAGTTGATGGCGGAGGCGCTGGAGCCGCAGGATCGTCTTGACCGGATCGTCCGCCAGATCGCCGGCAACATGGTGGCGGAGGTTTGTTCCGTCTATGTGCTGCGCGCCGACGGCGTCCTCGAACTCTACGCGACCGAAGGCCTCAACCGCGAGGCCGTGCATCTCGCGCAACTGAAGATGGGGCAGGGCCTGGTCGGCACGATCGCGGCCTCGGCCCAGCCGCTCAACCTTTCCGACGCGCAGTCGCACCCTGCTTTCCGTTACCTGCCGGAAACGGGCGAAGAGATCTACCATTCCTTCCTCGGCGTGCCGATCCTCAGGACCGGGCGCTCGCTCGGTGTTCTCGTCGTGCAGAACAAGGCGAGCCGCAACTATCGCGAGGAAGAGCTGGAAGCGCTCGAGACGACGGCGATGGTGCTTGCCGAGATGATCGCCACCGGCGAGCTCAAGAAGATCACCAAGCCAGGCCTCGAACTCGACCTGACGCGTTCGGTCACCGTCGACGGCGACACTTATAATGACGGCATCGGCCTCGGTTACGTCGTGCTGCACGAGCCGCGCATCGTCGTCACCAATCTGCTGAACGAGGATGCCGAGAAGGAAATCCGGCGGCTGGCCGAAGCCATGGGCTCGCTGCGGATTTCGATCGACGACATGCTGTCGCGTCGCGACGTGTCGATGGAGGGCGAACACCGCGAGGTGCTAGAAACCTATCGCATGTTCGCCCATGACCAGGGCTGGGTGCGCAAGCTCGAGGAGGCGATCCGCAACGGCCTGACGGCGGAAGCAGCAGTCGAGAAGGTGCAGAGCGACACCAAGGCGCGGATGATGCGGTTGACCGACCCTTATCTGCGTGAACGCATGCATGATTTCGAGGATCTAGCGAACCGTCTGCTCAGACAGTTGACCGGTTATACCGGCCGGACGTCCGGCGAAGGTTTCCCCAGCGATGCGATCATCCTGGCGCGCGCCATGGGAGCAGCCGAACTGCTCGACTATCCGCGTGCCAATGTGCGCGGGCTGGTGCTGGAAGAAGGGGCGGTAACGAGCCATGTGGTGATCGTTGCGCGGGCCATGGGCATTCCGGTCATCGGTCAGGCAGCGGGCGTGGTGGCGCTCGCCGAGAACGGCGATGCCGTGATCATCGACGCCGACGAGGGACATGTGCATCTGCGGCCGATGGCCGACCACCGGCGCTCCTACGAGGAAAAGGTTCGCTTCCGCGCCAGGCGGCAGGAGCAGTTCCGGGCGCTGCGCGCCGTCGAGCCGGTGACCAAGGATGGGCAGCGGATCGCGCTGATGATGAATGCCGGCCTGCTGGTCGATCTGCCGCAGCTTTCGGAATCGGGCGCCGAGGGCATCGGCCTTTTCCGCACCGAGCTGCAGTTCATGATCGCCTCCACCATGCCGAAGGCGGAGGAGCAGGAGCAGTTCTACCGCAATGTGATAAAGCAGGCGGCGGGCCGCACCGTCACCTTCCGTACGCTCGATATCGGCGGCGACAAGGTCGTGCCCTATTTCCGTGGCCATGAGGAAGAAAATCCCGCCCTCGGCTGGCGCGCCATCCGGTTGTCGCTCGACCGGCCGGGCCTGTTGCGCACCCAATTGCGTGCTCTGCTGAAGGCATCGGCCGACACCGAGCTGAAGCTGATGGTGCCGATGGTGACCGAGGTTTCCGAGCTGAAGATGGTGCGCGAGCTCTTGCAGAAGGAAGTGCAGCATCTGTCGCGCTTCGGCCACGGGCTGCCGCGCAAGCTGCAATTCGGCGCGATGTTGGAGGTGCCGGCATTGCTTTGGCAGCTTGATGAACTGATGGAGGCGGTCGATTTTGTCTCGGTCGGTTCGAACGACCTCTTCCAGTTCTCGATGGCGGTCGATCGCGGTAACGCGCGGGTTTCGGACCGCTTCGATCCGCTCGGCAAGCCGTTCTTGCGCATCCTGCGCGACATCGTGCGCGGCGCGGACCGGAACAAGACACCGGTGACGCTCTGCGGTGAGCTCGCCAGCAAACCCATCTCGGCGATGGCGCTGCTCGGCATCGGCTTCCGCTCGATCTCGATGTCGCCGGCCTCGATCGGACCGGTGAAGGCGATGCTGCTGGGTCTTGATGTCGGGGCGCTGACGAAGGCGATGGACGAGGTGCTGGACGATATCCACGCCTTGATGCCGATGCGCGAGGTGCTTGCCCGCTTCGCCGAGAGCCACAATATTCCCCTTTAGACAGAGATTAAGAAGAATCGGAGTGAAGGGTGGCGAAGCTTCCCGTTGAAAAGATGCGCGAGCTGGAACGTCGTTTCGGCGAGATCGAGGCGCGCATGTCGGCTGGCCCGGCTGCCGATGTCTATGTGAAGCTCGCATCCGAATATTCCGAGCTGCAGCCGGTCGTGACGAAAATCCGCGCCTACGAGAAGGCGATCGCAGAGCTTGCCGATCTCGAAACGTTGCTCGAGGACAAATCGGTCGACCGGGAGATGCGTGACCTCGCCGAACTAGAATTGCCCGAGGTGAAGGAGCAAATCGAGGCGCTGGAGCAGGAGATGCAAATCCTGCTTCTGCCGAAGGATGCGGCGGACGAAAAGAGCGCGATCCTCGAAATCCGCGCCGGCACGGGCGGCTCCGAAGCCGCCCTCTTCGCGGGCGATCTCTTTCGCATGTATGAGCGTTTCGCGGCGGAGAAGGGCTGGAAGGTAGAGGTGCTCTCGGCGAGCGAGGGCGAAGCCGGCGGCTACAAGGAAATCATCGCGACGATCACCGGCAGAGGCGTCTTTGCCAAGCTGAAATTCGAATCCGGCGTGCACCGCGTACAGCGCGTGCCGGAGACCGAGGCGGGCGGGCGCATCCATACGTCGGCCGCAACGGTTGCGGTGCTGCCGGAGGCCGAGGAGATCGACATCGAGATCCGGGCCGAAGACATCCGCATCGACACGATGCGCTCTTCGGGTGCTGGCGGCCAGCACGTCAATACGACGGACTCGGCAGTGCGCATCACCCACCTGCCGAGCGGCATCGTCGTCACCAGTTCGGAAAAATCGCAACACCAGAATCGCGCCAAGGCGATGCAGGTGCTGCGCTCCAGGCTTTATGATGCCGAGCGGCAGAGGGCCGATAGCGAGCGCTCTGCCGATCGCAAGAGTCAGGTCGGCTCCGGCGACCGTTCGGAGCGTATCCGTACCTATAATTTCCCGCAGGGGCGGGTGACGGACCATCGCATCAATCTGACGCTCTATAAGCTCGACCGGATGATGGAAGGCGAGATCGAGGAGGTTGTCGACGCGCTGATGGCTGATTACCAGGCGAGTCAACTGGCGCAGCTCGGCGAGCAACAATGAGCTTGACGGTCGCTGATATGCTTGCCGACGCGCGCCGCCGCTTCACCGAAGCGGGTATCGTCGACCCGGCGACCGATGCGAGGCTGCTGGTCGCGGGCCTTCTGAAACTGTCGCCGACCGAGCTGTTGACGCGATCGGCCGAGAGGCTTTCTGCTGAGCAGGGTGAGGTGATTTTCAGGGCGCTGGCGCGGCGGCTTGGTCATGAGCCGGTGCATCGCATTCTCGGCGAGCGAGAATTCTATGGCCTGCCGCTTCGGCTCTCGGCGGAAACGCTGGAACCGCGGCCGGATACGGAAATCCTGGTCGATACGGTTCTCGTCTATCTCAAGGACCTTGCAAAGGCACAAAGCCGTCTCCATATCCTTGACATGGGAACCGGGACGGGGGCGATATGCCTTGCGCTTTTGAGCGAATGTCCTGATGCGTCAGGTGTCGGCAGCGACATATCGGCGGATGCACTTTTGACGGCAAGATCGAATGCAGATAGAAATGGATTGCAGGATCGTTTTCAAGCCGTACGGTCGAGTTGGTTCGAGAACATCCAGGGATCCTTTCACGCGATTGTCTCAAATCCGCCCTATATTGTTTCCAATGTCATTCACGATCTCGCTCCCGAAGTGACGAAATTTGATCCGGTTGCGGCGCTGGATGGCGGCCCGGATGGGCTTGACGCTTACAAAGCCATAGCCAAGGATGCGGCAAGGTTCATCAGGCCCGATGGGGTCGTCGGACTGGAGATCGGCTACGATCAGCGAAACGACGTGACGGCGATCTTTGAAGCGAAGGGCTTCAGGTGCCTCAAATCCGTGAAAGACTATGGTCAGAACGACAGGGTGCTCGTGTTCGCGCTCGCGTGAGAGACGATAATGCGGCATTGAACAGGACATTATTGTTATTGCGAAGAAAAGGCTTGGATTTCCCGGTGAAGCAATATAGGTTGCGGTCACGTGTTGGGCAGATAGGAATGAACGAGATTCGTTCGGTACTTGGTTTGCCTCGGGGGTCCGCTCTTTTAAACGAGAGTTTCAACGGTTGAACACGACCCAATGCGTGAATCAGTCAAACTGACTTGAGAACCAAGCGGCAGGTCGGCGCAAAGGCGCAGTATGCTCGCGGCACAAAGGTCCTGACCCGGTTTTCCGGTCATGGCGGTTGGTGCCATGTATCCATCACAAACAGAGAATTCAGGTGAACGATCTATGAGGCCAGGACAGCAGAACAAGCGCGGTCGAGGGCGTGGCAACAATAACAACGGCGGCGGTGGCGGCGGTGGAAATAACAATAACAACAATTTCAACCGCAAGGGCGGCAATCCGCTAACCCGGACCTATGACAGCTCCGGCCCCGATGTGAAGATTCGCGGTACTGCGCAGCATATCGCCGAAAAATACGCACAGCTCGCCCGCGACGCCCAAAGCTCTGGCGACCGCGTGATTGCCGAGAATTATCTCCAGCACGCCGAACATTATAATCGTATCATCGCCAGCGCCCAGGCGCAGATGCAGGAACGCTTCCAGCGAGACGACCGCGGCGAGTACAATGATCGCGACGGTGCGGACCGCGACGGCGACGATATGGACAACAATGACAATGAGAATGACAATGACGGCGACGATGTCGTTATCGTCCAGCCGCCGCAGAGCAGGCCGCACCAGCCGCAGCAGAGCAGACAGCACCAGCCGCAGGCCCAGCCGAAGCCGGTAGCCGCTCAGGCGCCTGTGGCTGCGCCGGCACCCCAGTCCGAGGTCATCGATGGAACCGGCCCGCAGCCGGAGATCGAAGGCATTCCGGCCGAAGTCGCCATGGACGAGGAAGGTGCCGGCGGCCAGCCGCGCGAACGCCAGCCCCGCCGCCGCAGCACCGGCAGCCGCCCCCGTCGCCCGCGTCGCGGCGCTGAGGGCGAAGAAGCAGCCGGTGAAGGCGAGGGTGCCTCTGCCGAGGCGCCAGTGCTGGCGGATGCCGCATCGGAGTAAGGGATTCCGCTTCTCCCTTCGCGGAGAGCGGGAAGCTTATTCGATCTGCTCGAATTTCCTTGAAAATCCCCGGCCTTGTGTCGGGGATTTTCATTTTATGGGCTCTTTAAACTCTTAGAACGGGGTACCATATTCTCCTCGAACTGCTTCGCCCAAATCCCAGACGGGCCAAGCGCGGCCTGCCTTTTCAGGGGGTCGATCTCAATCATCGGTCTGCGCCTCTTCAGGGCAGGGCGATCCATGGAGGTAGAATATGAATATCGAGAAATATTCCGAGCGGGTGCGCGGTTTCATCCAGTCGGCCCAGACTTACGCGCTGGCGCAAGGTCACCAGCAATTCACGCCCGAACATGTGCTGAAAGTCCTGCTCGATGATGATCAGGGCATGGCGGCGTCGCTGATCGAGCGTGCCGGCGGCGATTCCAAGGCCGCCCGCCTGGCCAATGACGCGGCCCTTGCCAAGCTGCCGAAGATTTCCGGCGGCAACGGTAACATCTATCTGGCACAACCGCTCGCCAAGGTCCTTTCGACCGCTGAAGAAGCGGCGAAAAAGGCTGGCGACAGTTTCGTTACCGTCGAGCGCCTGCTACAGGCGCTGGCGATCGAATCCTCCTCCTCTACCTTTTTGACGCTGAAAAATGCCGGCATGACGGCCCAGGGCCTCAACCAGGTTATCAACGACATCCGCAAGGGCCGGACGGCGGATTCTTCCAATGCCGAGCAGGGTTTCGATTCGCTGAAGAAATTCGCGCGTGATCTGACGGCAGAGGCCCGCGAGGGTAAGCTCGACCCGGTGATCGGCCGTGACGACGAAATTCGCCGCACCATCCAGGTGCTTTCGCGCCGTACCAAGAACAATCCAGTGCTGATCGGCGAACCCGGCGTCGGCAAGACGGCGATCGTCGAGGGCCTGGCGCTGCGCATCGTCAACGGTGACGTGCCGGAATCGCTCAAGGACAAGAAGCTGATGGCGCTCGACATGGGCGCGCTGATTGCCGGTGCGAAATACCGCGGCGAATTCGAGGAGCGGCTGAAGGCCGTGCTCAACGAAGTCCAGGCGGAAAACGGCGAGATCATCCTGTTCATCGACGAGATGCACACGCTGGTGGGCGCCGGCAAGGCGGATGGGGCGATGGATGCCTCCAACCTGCTGAAGCCGGCTCTTGCCCGCGGTGAGCTGCATTGCGTCGGCGCGACCACGCTCGACGAATACCGCAAACATGTCGAGAAGGATCCGGCTCTTGCGCGCCGCTTCCAGCCCGTCGTCGTCGATGAACCGACGGTCGAAGACACGATCTCGATCCTGCGCGGCCTGAAGGAAAAATATGAGCAGCATCACAAGGTGCGCATCGCCGATGCGGCGCTGGTGGCCGCGGCAACACTTTCCAACCGCTATATCACCGACCGTTTCCTGCCTGACAAGGCGATCGACCTGATGGACGAGGCGGCAGCGCGGCTGCGCATGCAGGTGGATTCCAAGCCGGAAGAGCTCGATGAACTCGACCGCCGTATCATGCAGCTGAAGATCGAGCGCGAGGCGCTGAAAAAGGAAACGGACGTCGCGTCCGCCGACCGTCTGAAGCGGCTTGAAACCGACGTGACCGATCTCGAGGAACAGGCCGATGCGCTGACGGCCCGCTGGCAGGCGGAAAAGCAGAAACTCGGCCTTGCCGCCGATCTTAAGAAGCAGCTCGATGATGCCCGCAACGAATTGGCGATTGCCCAGCGCAAAGGCGAATTCCAGCGTGCCGGCGAGCTGACCTACGGCGTCATTCCCGATCTTGAAAAGCAGCTCGTCGATGCCGAGAAGCAGGATGGCGACCGCGGCGCGATGGTGCAGGAGGTGGTCACCCCCGACAATATCGCCCATATCGTTTCCCGCTGGACCGGCATTCCGGTCGACAGGATGCTGGAGGGCGAACGTGACAAGCTGCTTCGGATGGAAGACGAACTGGCGAAATCGGTGATCGGCCAGGGCGATGCGGTTCAGGCCGTGTCGCGCGCCGTCCGCCGCGCGCGCGCCGGCCTGCAGGATCCGAACCGGCCGATCGGCTCGTTCATCTTCCTCGGCCCGACCGGCGTCGGCAAGACGGAGCTCACCAAGGCGCTCGCCCGCTTCCTCTTCGACGACGAAACGGCGATGGTTCGCATGGACATGTCGGAATATATGGAGAAGCACTCCGTTGCCCGGCTGATCGGTGCACCACCCGGCTATGTCGGTTATGACGAAGGCGGAGCGCTGACGGAAGCCGTGCGCCGCAGGCCCTATCAGGTCGTGCTGTTCGACGAGATCGAAAAGGCGCATCCCGACGTCTTCAACATATTGCTGCAGGTGCTGGACGACGGACGCCTGACCGACGGCCAGGGCCGGACGGTCGATTTCCGCAATACGATGATCATCATGACCTCGAACCTCGGCGCCGAATATCTGACGCAGTTGAGGGACGGCGACGACAGCGACACGGTTCGCGAGCAGGTGATGGAGGTCGTGCGCGGGCATTTCCGGCCGGAATTCCTGAACCGCATCGACGAGATCATCCTCTTCCATCGCCTGAAGCGCGAGGAGATGGGCGCGATCGTCGATATCCAGCTGAAGCGGCTGGTGGCTCTGCTGTCCGAGCGCAAGATCATCATCGATCTCGACGAGGAAGCCCGCCACTGGCTGGCGAACAAGGGTTACGATCCGGTCTACGGCGCAAGGCCGCTGAAGCGGGTGATCCAGAAGTTCGTGCAGGATCCGCTGGCCGAGCAGATCCTGTCCGGCCAGGTACCGGATGGATCGACGGTGACGGTGACGAGTGGTTCGGACCGGCTGCAGTTCAGGACGAGGCAGACGGTGAGCGAAGCAGCGTAAATCCAGTTTGCCGGATGAATGAGAAGTGGCGGCTTCGGCCGCCATTTTTCGTTGGATGGTCGGGGCCGTCTGTTGGAGGGGAAGCAGCGTAGATGGACGCTACTTGCTCGCCACCTGGTCCGGCGTCTGGTTGTTGAGCAGCGTATCGATGCGTTTGCGCTCGTCTTCGAATTTCGCCAGCGCCTCGCCCTGCAGCGATTTGCCGCCCGGCAGGCGGATGCGCAGCGGATCGACCTTGGTGCCGTTGACGATCAGTTCGTAATGCAGGTGAGGGCCGGTGGATTCGCCCGTCGTGCCGACCCAGCCGATCACCTGGCCCTGGCGGATCTTGGCACCGGGGACGACGCCCTTGGCGATGGCGCTCTGGTGATTGTAGGAGGATTCATAGCCGTTGGCATGGCGCACGATCGTCTGGTTGCCGTAACCGCCGGAATCCCAGCCGGCCTTTTCGACCGTACCGTTGCCGGCGGCGATGATCGCCGTGCCGCGCGGTGCTGCCCAATCGACGCCGGTGTGCATGCGGGCAAAACCGAGGATCGGGTGGCGGCGCATGCCGAAGCCCGATTTGAAGATGCCGTTCGGTACCGGGTTGCGCAGCAGGAACTGGCGGATGCTCTTGCCGTTCTCGTCGAAATAATCGACCGTGCCGTCGTCGGGGTCCTGGAAGCGGTAGAAGCGAGTCTGCGTATCGCCGAAACGGGCGTTGACATAGAGCAGTTCGGAATCCTCGGTCGCCTGACCGGCGCTGTCGGCGACGGAGAAGAAGGCTTCGAGACTGTCGGTCGGCCTCAGTTGCGCCTGGAAGTCGACATTGCTGGCGAGCAGCTTGATGATCAGCGCCGTCATATCCTTGGTCATGCCGTAGGAAAGGGCAGCACGATAGATGCCGTCATAGACGCGCGGCAGGTTCTGGCCGGGGGGCGGTGCGAATGAATTGTCATCGAAGGCGGTGGCGATGGCATCCAGCATCGGCGGCTCGCTGCCGGGCACATATCTGCCCTTGTCGTCGACGGCCACGGTGACGAGATGGCGCGTGCCGCGATAGACGCTGGCTCGGATGATCTTTGCCTGTTCGCCCTTCTGAATTATGCCGATGCGCAACACATCGCCCTTGTCGAGATCACCAGAACCCAGTTGCTGCGCGATATAGCCGGCAATGCCATCGGCATATTGCTGCGGATAGCCTGAATCCGTCAGCGCCTTGGCGATCGGCGTGTCGACACGCACGGGCAGGATGTCGTCGGCGAATTCTTCGGTCTGCGGCGTGATCGATTCTGATGCGGAGACCGTCATGTTCTGTTCGAGCACGCGGGCGGACAGACCGGCGGTCAGATCGACATCGGCATCCTCGTTGGAGAAACGACGCGGATCGACGTAATAAAGGGCTGCGAGCTGCGTGTTGCCGTCGGTCAGCACGGAGCCGTTGGAGCGCACATTCTCTTCGACCTCCTCAAGCGACAGGCCGGATGCCATCTGCATGCTGGTCTTGCCGGTCGGGAAGGGAATGGTCTTCAGGCTGACTTCGGATTCGACGTCGGAGCCGTAAAGCGCGCCGGTGCGGCTTTGCGGCGCGGGCTGCGGCTCGTCGGCGGAAAAGATCGCCAGGGGATCGA